>NZ_JBVHLK010000020.1:0-137506 GCF_055559015.1 Streptomyces sp. NPDC024698
GGTTGGTGTGTGTGGCCTGGTGGGCCTGGTGTGGGGGGTGGTGCGGGGTGCGGGGTGTGGTGTGGGGGGTGGCTGTGCGGGGTGGGGGTGCTGGGGTGTCCGGGTGGCTGTGTTTGGTGTGGTGGGTTAGGGGTGGTGGGGGTGGGTGTAGTTGGTGGGGGTGGGTTGGTGGGTGGTGGTGATGGGGATGGCGTTGAGGTATTCGGGGGGGAGGTCGAAGGCGTCGGTGAGGGTTTTCATGTGGGGGGCGAGGGTGTGGGTGAGGGTGTTGGTGAGGGTGGGGATGTGGTTGTTCTGTTGGGGGGTGAGGTGGTGGTGGGTGAGGAGGTCGGCGGTGTGGGGGCGGAGTTGGTGGAGGGTGAAGAGGAGGGTGAGGTGGGTGAGGAGGTGGCGGGTGTGGGGGTTGTGGGTGTGATGGGTGGCGGTGAGGAGGGCGTCGGTGGCGCGGGTGGCGGTGTGGGCGGTGAGCATTTCGAGGGCGGGGGTGGAGGCGTTGTTCCAGCGGGCTGTGGGGTTTTTGTGGGGGCCGGTGCGGAGGGCGGTGCGGGCGCGGGTGCGCCAGATGTTTTCGGCGTGGGCCAGGAGGGTGCGGGTGTGGTGGGGGTTGGTGAGTTCGGGGGGTCCGGTGGTGGTGGGGGGTGGGGGGGTGGGGGTGAGGAGGAGTTCGGCTGCGGCTTTGGCCCAGATGACGAGGTTGTCGCCTTCGGCGGTGATGGTGCCTTCGATGTAGTCGGGGAAGCCGGCGAGTTGGTTGACGGTGAACAGGCCCTGGGCGCCGCAGCGTTCGCGGCATTGGGTGGTGACGGTGCGGGCTTGCCAGGTGGTCCAGGCTTTGGTGATGGCGGTGAGGCGTTCTGCGTCGTCGCGGGTGTGGGGGGTGTGGGTGGTCCAGGTGTCGAGGGCGGTGCGGTGCAGGAGGGTCGCGGCGTAGGTGGTGGCGAGGGCGTTCAGGAGGGGGGCGTGGTGGGTGCGGTGGGTGTTGACGGTGATGCGTTCGCCGGGGCGGGGGCCGGCGACGTGGCGGTGTTCGCCGTGGCGGACGGCGATGGCCAGGGCGGCGCGGGAGGCGCCGGTGGCTGCGGCGCTCATGCAGAGTTTGCCGGTGGTGACGCGGCCGATGGAGCGCAGGAAGCGTTTGCGGCGGTTGCCGAGGGTGCTGGTGAGGGTGGCGTTGTCGGTGAGGCGTCCGTGGTCGGATTCGAGGAGTGCCTGGCGGGGGAGGGGGACGTGGTCGAAGGCGGTCAGGCAGTGGTCGACGGGGGCGGTGGGCCGCATGGGCAGGCGCTGGACGCGGATGCCGGGGAGCAGGCCGCGTTCGTCGCTGAGGGGGGTCAGGAACAGGTAGACGCCTTCGTCGTGGTGGTCGATGAGCAGGCGGGCGGCGACGACGGCGGTTTTGGGGCCGCCGGTGAGGCTGGTGTTGGGCATGAATTTCTGGGCGCCGGGGTGGGGGGTGTGCAGGACGAATCCGTCTGTGGCCGGGTCGTAGGTGGCGGTGGTCTCCAGGGCGGCGCTGTCGTTGCCGTGTTCGATCTCGGTGCACAGGAAGGTGCCGGTGCGCTGGAGGGTGGTGAAGGGTGACAGGTCGCGGTGCTGGGCGTTGTCGTGGTCCAGGAGGCTGCCCAGGAAGAGGTTGTAGTGGACGCTGGCGACGGTGCACAGGCTTCCGCCGCCGTCGACGATCGCGGTCCATTCGTGCAGGGCGGCCAGCTGGTGGGGGTCGGTGGCCAGGGCCTGGGGGTCTTCGAGGGTGTCGTTGACCATCCGCAGCCAGTCGTAGGCCTGGGCGGCCTGGTCGGCGGGTGAGCGGCCCGGGCGGTGGCGGAACGTCTCGTTGCGGATCAGCTCGCGCCAGGGGCCGTGGACCCGCTCGCGTTCGTGGTCCTCGCCGAAGAGCAGCCGGGCCAGATCCTGTTCCGTGCTGAGGTCCTGCCCGGGAGCCGGACCGGGTGCGGGACCGGGTGCGGGTGCGGGACCGGGTGGGGGAGCGAGATCCCCTCCGGGAACGGGGTCCGGTGCCGGGGCGGTGTCCTGCCCGAAGCCCTGCCCGAGGTGCTGCCCGAGGTCCGGCGCGAGGTGCTGCCCGGGGTCCGGTGCGGGAGCGGAGTCCGGCCCGGGGGCGAGATCCTGCGCGGAGGCCAGGCCCCGTGCTGAAGCGGGGGCGGGGTCCGGTGCGGGAGTGAGGCCGTGTCCGGGAACGGGGTCCGGCACCGGGGCGGTGTCCTGCCCGAAGAGTTGCCCGAGGTTGTGCCCGGGGTCCGGCGCGGGAGCGGGGTCCTGTCTGAGGTCCTGCCCGGGGTGCTGCGTGTGGGCGGGGTCCGGGGCCGGGGCGAGATCCTGCGCGGGGGCCAGGCCGTGTGCCGAAGCGGGGTCCGGTGCGGGAATGAGGCCGTGCCCGGGAACCGGGTCCGGCGTCGGGGCGAGGCCCTGTGCGACGCCGTGCCCGGGAACCGGGTCCGGCGTCGGGGCGAGGCCCTGTGCGAAGTCCTGGGCGGGAGCAGGGGCGAGGTGCTGCCCGAGGTCCTGCGCGGAGGCGGGGGTTGGGTCCTGCCCGGGTGCGGGCTCCTGCACGGGGGCCGGCCCGGGGGTCTGCCCGGTAGCGGGGTCCTGCCCGGGAGGGAGGTCCTGGGCGCAGGTGCGGCACTGGCCCGGGTCCTGCCCGAAGTCCTGTGCGGCGGTGGGGTCCTGCGCGGGGGCGGCCTGCGCGGGGGCGGGGGTGGGGGTGGGGTTTTTGATTTTTTCGAGGGTGCGTTCCTCGATGGCGCGCAGTTCTTCGCGGCGGTCGGCGTCCAGGCGGTCGGGTGTTTCGGTTTGTGGTGGCTGGTGTGCCGTGGTGCCGGGTGGGTCGTCGTGCACGTTCGGCTGGCTCGTCGCAAGGGCCATGACCCTTATCCCCCGTCAGTCGCAGATCCGGATGTGGACGTGCTGGACCCCCCAGAAGATACGGACCTACCGGTTTTGTTATCAAGTCAAATAACAGTAAAGCGCGAGCCGGTCTGAGGGATCTTTCCACGCCGTCCAGGGGATCCGTAGCGGAATATCCGATTCTGCGACCGCCCTGCCGCTCCTATATACCGCGCGCAAGGTTTGCTTCAGGTCCAGATCATTCACCTGGCCGAACCGGGAATCAGGCCAAAGGCGGCCATTGCGGGGCGGATGGGGGGTGTGGTTGATCGGGTGGGAGGGGGGTGGCACAATACAAACCTGTCGGTTTATTTTTGGTGGAGGCCGACCGGAGCGGATCGTGGAGGTGGAGGCCGTGGCGCTGCAGGAACGGGCCATCAGGACGAGGCGGGCCATCCTCGTCGCCGCTGCGTCGGTTTTCGCCGATGTGGGCTACGAGGCGGCGACGATCTCGGAGATCCTCCAGCGGGCGGATGTCACCAAGGGTGCGCTGTATTTCCACTTCCCCTCCAAGGACCAGCTCGCGCAGGCGGTGCTGGCCGGCCAGCTGGAGTCGATCCCGCCTCCGCCGCCGCAGGAGCTGATGCTGCAGCAGGGCATCGACGAGGCGTTCCTGCTCGCGCATCTTCTGTCGGTGGGGGATCCGATGGTCCGGGGCAGCATCCGTCTCACGGTCGACCAGGGGGCCCCGTCCGACGGCCTGGACCGGCAGGTGCCGATGAGCGGGTGGATCGAGCACAACATCGGCATCCTCGGCAGGGCGAAGGAGAACGGGGAACTGCTCCCGCACGTCCATGTCCCCTCGGCGGCGCGGATGTTCGTGGGGGCGTTCACCGGGGTGCAGGTGCTCTCCAAGATCATGTCCGATCATGCCGATCTGCCGGAACGGGTCTCGGACCTGCAGCGTCACCTGATGGCGAGCATCGCGGTGCCGGCGGTCCTCATGCAGCTCGACACGGCCGCCGACCGGGGGGCCCGGGTGCACGCCGCGGCACTGCGGCTGCGCGAGGCCGGCCAGGGCGCCGTGGCCGCGGGCTGACCGCGCCGGGGACGCCGGACACCGGCTGCCGGACGCGCAGCACACCGGACGCCGGACGGGCAGGACCACCGACCGCCGCCGGGGGCCGGGGTCTCGCGCCGGCGGCCGGACGCAGGACGCGGGGACACCCGGACCGTCGCCGGGGCCGCGGCCCCGGATCGACGCCGGGCGCAGGACACGGGAACAGCCTGGCAGTCGTCGGCATCCGGTGGCCGCGGGCCGGCAGCGGCCACCGGATGCCGGACGCCGGACGCGCGGGGACGGCCGGACCGTCGCCGCGGGCCGGCGGCGGGCGCCGGCCGTGCAGAACGACCGGATTGTCGCCGGGATCGTGGGCCCGCGTCCGGTGGCCGCCGCCGGACGCGGGGGTGGCCGGACGGGCGCCGGGGGTGTGACTGCCGTCGGCGGTGGCGGTCGGTGGTGGAGGCTGCCGGGATCGTGGCCGGTGGCCGGTGGCCGGTGGCCGGTGGTGGGGAACAACTGAACAGTCGTCCGGGGGCGTGGTCGCGGCGTCTTCGGAGGGGGAGGGGGATTTCCTCCCCTGGGCACGTGCCGTTTGTGCAACACCTACCCAGGGAGAAACGACGTGAGCGCGCCTGCTGTATGCCCGTATGTCCTGGATGTGACCGGGCGTGATCTGCCGGGGGAAGCCGCGGTGCTGCGGGCCCAGGGGCCTGCCGTCCAGGTTCAGCTGCCCGGAGGGGTGATCGCCTGGGCCGTGGTCGGACAGCGGTATGTGGAGCGGCTGCTGACCGATGAACGGGTCTCCAAGGACGCCCGCCGGCACTGGCCGGACTTCATCGAGGGCCGTATCACCGAGGACTGGCCGCTGTATCCGTGGGTGGCCAACGAGAACATGCTCTTCGCCTACGGGCAGAGCCACACCCGGCTGCGCCGGCTGGTGGCGGGGGCCTTCACCGCGCGGCGCACCGAGGCCCTGCGCCCCCGGGTCGCCGCGATCACCGCCGAGCTCGTGGCGGGACTTGCCGCGCTGCCGGCCGGCGCCGAGGTGGATCTGCGGACCGCGTTCGCCGAGGTGCTGCCCATGCGGGTGATCTGCGAGCTGTTCGGGGTCGTGCAGGGGGAGCCGACCGACGCCCTGTGCGCGGCGCTGCACAAGGTCTTCAGCACCACCCTGCCCGGCCGCGAGATCGAGGCGGCCCGCCTCCAGGCCTTCATGCTGCTGTCGCAGCTGGTGCAGGACAAGCGGGAGAGGCCCGGGGACGATCTGACCAGTTCCCTGATCGCGGCCCGGGACCAGGACGACCGGCTGAGCGAGGCGGAACTGCTCGGCACGCTCTTCCTGATGATCGCCGGAGGGCAGGACACGACCGCCGCTCTGATCACCAACGCGCTCGGCGCGCTGCTGAGCGATCCCGCCCAGCTCGGGCACGTGCGGGAGGGCAGGGCCGGCTGGGGGGACGTGGCGGCCGAGACGATGCGCGTGCACACCCCCGGCGCCTACTCCCCGATGCGGTTCGCCGTCGAGGACATCGACCTGGACGGGGTCCTCATACCCAAGGGCGACGCGATCCTGGTCAACTTCGCCGCGGGGGGCCGCGATCCCGAGCGCCACGGCCCGGACGCCGACCGCTTCGACGTGCTGCGCACCGACCGCGACCTGCTCGGCTTCGGCCACGGGACCCACCGCTGCATGGGCGCCCCGCTCGCCGAGACCGAGACCGTCTGCGCCCTTGCCGCACTCTTCGAGGCCTTCCCCCGGATGCGGCTGGCCTGCACCCCGCAGGAACTTCAGCCCATGCCCAGCTTCCTGATGAACTCCCACCACGCCCTGCCGGTGATCCTCGACCCGCAGGACTGAGGCACCACGCACACGCACGGCGGGACCGCGTCCGCCCCCGGCCCGGGGGCGCACGCGGTCCCGCCGCTTTCACCCCCGCCCCCGCCCCCGCCCCCACCGCACCGCCGTCACCGGACGGCCATTGCCGGACAGCCGCCGGACGGCTGCCGGAACGCCGCCGCCGTCCCGCCCCTGCGGCTGCACCGCCACTGGAACGCAGCCACCCTCCCGGCCCCGCCACCGGACCGACGCCGGACGGCCGCCACCGTTTCGGTTCCGCCACCGTTCGGACCCTCGCCGCCGGACAGTCGCCGCCGGGACGGCCGCCGCCGCCGGACCGCCCCGCCGTCACCGGACCGCCGCCGGAGCGCGTCGGGTCGCCCGCTACCGGACGGCCGTCAAACCGTCCCGCCGTCACCGGGAGGGCCGCCGGGCCGCCGTCGGACGGTCGCCGCCGGGCCGCGCGCCGCCGGACGGCCGGGACCGGTCTCGTGCTGCCGGGGTGGCGTCCACTACAGTAAACGTACCAAGCGCGCGGTTTGATAAGGTTCCGCGGGCCGGGGTTCCGGATGTGGGGGGCGTGTGCAGCGGATGTTGTGCGTGCCCGGGAGGAGGCTGTGATGGTCAAGCAGGTGAGGGCGGCGCGTACGCGTCAGTCCCTGGTCCGCGCCGCGGCCGAGGTGTTCGCCGCGGACGGCTACGCCCTCGCCTCGCTGCCGGTGATCAGCAGGCGGGCGGGGGTCAGCGCGGGCGCGCTGCACTTCCACTTCGCCAGCAAGGACGCGCTGGCCGCCGAGGTGGAGTCCGCGGCCGCGGAGTCGGTGGAGCAGCTGGCCGAACGCTGCCGCCAGGAGGCCGGTGCCTCGTTGCAGCTGCTGATGCGCACGATGTCGGGCCTGCTGCTCGCTGTTGCCGACGATCCCGTGGTCAGGGCCGGTTTCAAGCTCAGCGGCGATCCCTCGCGCAAGAGCGGGGCCACCATGCTGAGCCTGTGGCACCGGTGCGTGCGGGAACTGGTGCTGCAGGCGCAGAGCGCGGGCGAACTCGCCGACGGGGTCTCCCCGGACGGCGCGACGACCGTGATCGTGGCGGCCACCGTGGGCCTGGAACTGATCCGCGCGGCCGGCGGCGGCCTGCTGCCGGCCCGCCCGGTGGAACAGTTCTGGTCCGTCCTCCTGCCGGGCCTGGCGGCCTGCCCCGAGCGCGCTCTTGCCTGGGTACCGGGAGAACCCTGACCGGCGAAAGCCCCGGCCGCAGGGGCCCGGTGGCGGCGAAAGCCCCGGCCGCAGGATCCCTGGCCCGGGAACCCGGTCGCAGAGGTCCGGCTGCAATAACCCTGGTCCCAGGAGCCCTTGCAGCAAGAACCCTGCCCGCAAAGGCCCTGGCCGCGAAGAGCCTCGCCCGCGAGGGGCCCGGTCGCAGGAGCCCGGCTGCAAGACCCGGCCGCAGGAGTCCTTGCCGCGAGGAGTCCTGGCCGGGGGAGTCCCGGGTGCGGGCGGTGTCCGTGTCGCGGCCGGGGAGGGGTGTCCTGGTGGTCCGGTGGGGAGCAAGCAGGGTTTCCGGTTTCCCATTGACATACCGCGCGCGCTGTTTTTTACTCGGGGTGTTGAGGAACACTGCAGAACTGCGTCAGAAACGGGGAGACGGCGTGGACATCGATGTACTGGGCACACTCGCCGTGCGGCACAACGGCGTGTCCGTCACGCCCACCGCGCCCAAGCCCCGTCAGGTGCTGGCCCTGCTGGCGCTGCGGGCCGGGCAGGTCGTCCCGGTGGGCGTGCTGGCCGAGGAGCTGTGGGGGAGCAGACCGCCGCGCAGCGCCCGCGCCACCCTGCAGACCTACATCCTGCAACTGCGCGAACTCATCGGCGCCGCCCTGGACGCCGGCAGCACCGCCGGCACCACCGCGGGCGCCGGCACGGCCGGCAGCAGCGGCACCGTCGGCACCGCGGACAGCGGCGCGGGCGGCATCGCCGGCGGTGGCACCGTCGGCGGTGGCACCGGTGGTGGTGCTGGTGGCGCGGACGGCGGTGCGGGGTGGCGGCGGCAGGCCAAGGATGTCCTGCTGACCGTTCCCGGCGGCTATCTCCTCAAGCACGGTGACGGTGTCAGTGACGTGCGCGAGTTCGAGCGGCTCGCCGGCTGCGGGTACCGGGCCATGGACGCCGAGGACTATCCCCAGGCGGCCCGGCTGCTGCGCCAGGCCCTGGAGCTGTGGACCGGTCCGGCGCTGGCCGACGTCCACACCGGGCCCCAGCTGCGCACCGAGGCCAAACGGCTGGAGGAGAGCCGGCTGTGCGCGCTGGACCAGCGGGTCGAGGCCGACCTGCGGCTGGGCCGCCACCGTGAACTGCTGGCCGAACTCACCGTGCTGATCAGCCAGTACCCGATGCACGAGAGCCTGTGCGGCCAGTACATGCTCGCCCTGTACCGCTCCGGCCGCCGCGGCGAGGCCCTGGACGCCTACCAGCGGCTGCGCGCCACCCTGGTGCGGTCCATGGGCCTGGAGCCCTCGCCCGCGCTCGCCAAGCTCCAGCGTTCCCTGCTGATGTCCGGCCCCCAGAGCCTCCCGGCCCGCCCCGCGCCGGCCGCAAATGCGCCGGGTGCGGGCGCGGGTGCGGGTGTGGCGGGTGCGCCCGTCCGTGCCGGCTGACACGGCACCCCGCCCCCCGCACCCTCCTCGCGCCCGCCCGTACTTCTTCCACCAGGAATCGAGCACCGCTCTGCCCCGGCCGTGCAGCGTTGATCACACCTGGAGGAGAGGAGCGCGCATGACCTCGCAGCGACAGCACTCCGCCCGGCACACCGTCCCGGTCGCGGCGCCCGCCGGCGTCGTCTACGGGCTGCTCGCCGACGCCCCCCGCTGGCCCGTCCTGCTGCCCTCCTGCGTCCATGCCGAACGCGTCGACTGCGGCCCGGGCGGGGACAGTCTGCGGCTGTGGCACCTGCACCGGGGGCAGGTCCGCTCCGCGCTCGCCCGCCGCACGCTGCGCCCGCGCGAGCGCCGGGTGGAGTTCGAACTGCGTGACCCGCTGCGGCCCGACGCGCCGGTCCGCGGCAGCTGGAACGTGTCACCCGACGGGGCCGGCCGCTGCCTGCTGGGCCTGCACCAGGAACACCCGGCGGTGCCCGGGCAGACCTCCCGGGCGGTGGAGGCGCAGGTGCGGGCCGAACTCGCCGCCGTCGCCGGGGCCGCCGAACGCTGGGAGCGTCTCGACGAACTCCTGCTCTCCTTCGAGGACAGCGTCTACGTCTGCGGCTCCCCGGAGATCGTCTACGACTTCCTCTACCGCGTCGCGGACTGGGCCGACCTCGTCCCCCACGTCGAACACGCCGAGGTCACCGAGGACCGGCCCGGCGTGCAGGACACCGTCCTGCGCACCAGCGACCCCGACACCGGGGACAGCACCCTCTCCAGAGCCGTACGGCTGTGCTTCCCGGCCGCCGGACGGATCGTCCACAAGGCGACCCTCACCCCCGGCCTGGTCGCCGCCCACTACGGCGAGTGGTACCTGGAGCCCGACGCCCGCGGGGTGAGGGTCGCCCGCACCCACCAGGTGATGCTCCGCGAGAGTGCCGTGGAGCCTGTTCTGGGCGCCGGGGCCCTGCCCGCCGACGCCCGCCGCCACGTGCGCGAACAGCTGGGACGGATGAGCACCGAGACCCTGACCCTGGCGCGGTGGCACGCCGAGAGCGCCCTGCGCCGGCTGCGATGAGCCCGCCCGGCGACCACCGCACGGCGGCGGCCGCCGCCACGACGACGAGGAGACCGGCGATGACCCCCACCCGGCCGCACCCGCAGGCCGGACGGCCCCCGGCACCCCGAACACCCCCCGCACCCGCCCCCGCACCGGCACCGGCGTTGGCCCCCGCACCGGCCCTGGACCTGAGTCCGGCGTTGGGCCCGGCCCCGGACCTGACCCCGGCCCCGGACCTGGCCTCGCCACCGGACTCGAACCTGGCACCGGACCCGGCCCCGGCCCTGGCACCGGACCTGGACCCGGCACCGAACCTGGCCTCGGCACCGGCCTCGACACCGATCTCGGCCTCGGCCCTGGACCCTGCCCAGGCCTCGGACCTGCCCCCGGTTCCAGCCCTGGCCCCGGCCTTGGACTTGGCCCCGGACCAGGCTCCGGCATCTGTAGGTGCGGTGCAGTACGCGGTGCGCCTCCAGGCGCTGCTCGGCGATGCCCGCGATTCCCGCAACCCCTACGGCCGGGCCGCCCTGTGGGCCGCCGGGCCCGCGTCGCTGCCCGGCGCGCCCGCCTTCCTGCCCGGCCCCGGCGACATACAGGGCGCCGACCGGCTCGCCCGCGCCCTGCGCCCGCTCCTGCGCCGCGACCTGGCCCTGGCCCACGCCTGGAGCATCCGCCCGCTGCTCACCGCCCCGGTAGCGCACCCGGCGGCCGCCCTGCTCGGCCCGGCGGCACTGCTCGCCGCGGCGGGCGGCGTCCTGCTCGCCGCGGCCCGCATCGTGGAGGGCCTGAGCCGCTACGAGACCGCAGCCCGCCAGTGGCGCCCGGTCCTGGCCACCGTCTTCGCCGACCTGCTGGCCTGCGAGAGCCTGACGGCCACGGCCCTGCGCGCCTGCCCGCCACCCGGACAACGACCCGACAGGGCAACGGAGTTGCTCGCCGCCGTCACCGGGTACCTCGTGCCCCAGCTCGCCGTCGAACTGCTCGGCGACCTCGAACTGGTGCTGAACGAGTGCGGTTTCGGCGCCCACACCGCCGAACGGCGCACCCTGGCCCGCCTGATGCGGGACCGGGCACTCGCCGGGGCCGGCCCGGCGGACACCACCGCCGCCCAGGTGCGCATCGTAGAAGGACTCGGCGCGGCCGGCGGCCCCGGACCGCACGACGGACAACAGCTCACGGCACTGTTCCACGACACCGCCACCGCCCTCGCCGCACCGGCCGCCACGGCACCGGCCGGCACCACCGCCGGGGCCCCCGCCACGGCGCAACCCGGCACAACACCGGCCGGCGCGGCACGACCGGACGCCGGCGTTGTGCCCGCCGGCCCGGCACGACCCGGCACCGGTGCCGTGCCGGCCGCCACGGCACCGCCCGGTGCTGGTGCCTGCCCGCCACCCGGCGTCGGCGTCGGCGCGGCCGACGCGCTCGCCCGCCTGGGCCGCCGGCTGGCCACCGAGCGGCGGGCGCTGCGCACCGCCTGCGCGGCCCTCGCCGTGCACGACCCCGCCGACCCGGCGGCGCGCGCCCTGGCGGACCGTCAGGCCCTGCTGGTGCTGGCCACCGGGACGACGGCCGTACAGGAGGCGGCCGCCGTCGCACGCGTGGCCTTCCTCGGCGACACCGGCTGGACGCTGCCGGTGCTCGGGCGGATCACCGTACGGCTCGGACTGCCGCTGCCCACCGCGATCCCGGACGCGCTACCGGGCCTGTGGGAGGAACTGGCCCGCCGCGCGGCGGACGGCGTGGACTGCGACCTGTACGCGACGAGGCCGGCATGGTGAACGACCGCACGCCGCCGCACGACCGCACGCCGCCGCACGACCGCACGCCGCCGCACGACCGCACGCCGCCGTACGACCGGACAACGCCGTACGACCGGACAGCACCGTACGACCGGACAGCGCCGTACGACCGGACGTTGCCGCAGGACCGGATATTGCCGTACGACGGGACGCCGACGCAGGACCGGACGCCGACACCGCACGGCCCCACCCCGCCGCCGTACGACGGGACCCCGCCGCGCGACCGGACCCCGGCGCCGTACGACGGGACGCTGCCGCAGGACCGCACCCCGGCCTCTCCCCACCGCACCCCGGTGTCGTCGTTCCCGCCGCCGTGTCATGTGTCCGGTCCCGACGGGCCGTGGGAGGAGGTCCAGGAGCGGGTCGAGCGGAGCGGCCGGGCGGTGGTGCACACCACCTGGGGCCAGTGGCTGACCCCGACCCTGCTCGACCCCGCGCTGCGCACCCTGCTCGGCCGTGACTGGCCCCGCTACCGGCAGCATCCGGCCCCGGCCGGACGGCTGATCCTCGCCGTGTCCCGCACGGTGCTCAAGCACACCGCCGCCGCGGCCCTCCAGGTCCCCGCCGCCCGGCTCGACCTCGCCACCGTGCCCGGCGGGCGCCCCGTGCTGCGCGGCCTGGGCGCGGACCTCCAGGTGAGCCTCACGCACACCGACGAGCTGATCGCGGTCGGCGTCAGCCGCACCGGGCCGATCGGCGTGGACGCCGAACCCGCGGACCGCCGGATCTCCCTGGACGCCCTGCGCGATCACGTGTGCACCGCCGAGGAGGCCCGGCTGCTCGCGGCGCTGCCCGAGGAGGAACGCACGGGTGCGTTCCTGCGCCTGTGGACCCTCAAGGAGGCCTACGCCAAGGCGCTCGGGCACGGCATGCGGCGCAGGTTCTCGGCCATCGGGTTCGAGTGGAATGCGACCGGAACCGCCCGGCTGGCGGGGGACACGGCGGGGGAGTGGGCCTTTGCCACCCATCTCGTCGATGAACGCTACCTGGTCAGCCAGGCGTACCACCCGGGCGAGGCGCATCCCGGCAGGGCCGCGTCACCGCAGCCGGACGGGCCGCGCACCCCGTCCTTCGGGGACGCGCCGAAGGGGCCGCCCCCGGCGGAGCCGCCGCACGGCAGGCAGGTCCCCGGCTCCCCGGGACACCACGGTCCCCGGCCGCGGTGAGCGGACGGGCCGGGTGGGGCCGCGAACCCGCGGCCGGCCGTGCAGAAACGATTCGAAAAGGAGGTCGGGGTGACCGGCAGGACCGCTGCGGCACAACTGTCCGCCACCCCGGGGGGTGGATGAGGAGTCATCACTGGCACGCCGGCACCGTTCTGGCCGTCGTGCACGAACCGCCGGGCACCCACGACGGAGCGCCGCTGGTCCTCGAACTGTGCGGACTGGCCCGCACGGACGCCGAGGCCATCGCCGCCCGCGTCGCCAGGCACCACCGGGCCTACGACGTCGAACTGGACGACACACCCGACACACCCGACACACCCGACGCACCCGGCGTGCCTGTCGTATCCGGCGCACCCGATGCACCCGTCGTTCCCGGCGGACCGGACGCACCCGATGTGCCCGGCGTGCCCCTCGCACCCGGCGCGTCCGGCGCGTCCGGCGTGTCCGATGGGCCCGGCGTGGCCGGTGGCGGGTCGGGGGCGGGCCGGTCGGGCCGGTATCTGATGCGGCTCACTCCTCTGGGGCCGCCCGGGTCCGGCACGCCGTTCACCGAGGAGCTGCTGGCCGACCTGCTGGCGCCGCCCGCCGCGGGCACGGTCGCGGTGAGCGGGCATCAGCGGGCGCTGCTGGAGGCGGCGGTCGGGGCCCGGGGCGGGCCCGGCCGTCTGGTGGAGCAGATCCACTGGGACTGGACCGGGCCGCTGGACCTCACCCGGTTCATCGCCTCCTGGCAGTCCGTCGCCGAGCGGGAGGCGGTGCTGCGGGCGTCCTTCGACTGGGCCGGCGCCCCGCGTCTGGTGCTCCACGACCATGCGGCCCTCGAGGTCGTCCGCCGCGCGCACACCGGCACCGGCCAGGAGGAACTGCTGCGCCGTGAGCGCGAGCGCGGCTTCGAGCTGTACCGGCCGGGCCTGCTGCGGGTGTCCCTGCTCGAGGGACCACCCCCGGGGCCGCCCCAGGGACAACCCGCGGGACCGCCCCAGGGCCTGCCACCCCAGGGACCACCCGGGAGGCTGCCCCAGGGACTGCCCGAGAGACTGTCTGAGGGGCCGTCCGCGGGACTGCCCGGGGGAGGGCCGTCCGCGGGGCTGCCCCAGGGGCTGCCGGAGCCGGGCGGTCCCTCGGGCGCGGCGCCTGTCCGGCTGCTGGTGACCTATCACCGGGCCCTGCTGGACGAGCGCGGGGCGCGTCTGCTGGTGCGCCAGTTCTACCGTTCCTACCTCGCCGGCGGTGTGCTGCCCGGCGCGGACCGGCGGCCCGACATCCGCGACCAGGCCCACTGGCTGGCCCGCCAGGACCCGGCCGCGGCACGGGAGTTCTGGACGGCGGCCGCACCGCCCGCCGGCGCAGCCGTCAGCCCCGGCCGCCTCGTGGGCCCGCCCCTGCACGGTGCGGGCACGGGCCGGATCCGGCGCCGGCTCGGACCGCTGCACAGCGCACGGCTGCGGTCCTGGGCCGGGAGCCGGGGCGCGGGGGAGAGCAGCGCCCTGCACGTGGTGTGGGCCCTGCTGCTCTACCGGGCGGCCCGGGCCGCGGGGCCGCTGCCGGTGGCCTTCGGCGTGCACCTGTCGGGACGGGACCTGTCGCTGCGCGCCGCCGCCGGCATCCCCGGACTGCTGGGCAACCCGCTGCCGGTGACGGTCACCGTCGACCCGGCCGCGCCGCTGGCGGACCTGCTGGCACAGGTGCGGGACGCGGCCCTGGACCTGAGCGCCTACGCCTGGGTGGGCGGCGACCGGGTCGCGGAGTGGAGCGGGCGCGGCGCGGGCTCCCGCCTCACCGAGACGAGTGTCCGCTTCGACACCCACCCCGAGCTGGGCCGTAACCTGCGGGCCCAGCTCGCCGCGCAGGGCATCGCGGCAGGCGCCCCGCAGAGCGCCGGGGGCGCCACCACCGTGCCCGTCACCCTCCTCGCGCACCACGACCCGCAGGACGCCCTCGTGCTGGACGCCCTCTACGACCGGTCCAGGTTCACCGACGCCGACATGACGGACGTCCTCGCGCAGTGCCTGCAACTGCTGCACAGCCTGCCCGGCCACCCGGACGGACCTTTGTCCACCGTCGCGGACGCCCTGCGCCTGCTGGGCACCGCGCAGGTGCCCGCCATGGCACCGCCCGCGGCCGCCCGCACCGGAGCGGATCTGGCGGTGCTGCGGGCCGGGGACCCCCGGGCGGACCTCGTGTGCCTGGTCACCGTCCCCGGCGTCACGCCCGGCGCCTACGACGCGTTCCTGCGCGCGTACGAGGGACCCGAACGCATCGTGTCGCTGACCGTCACCCACGCCCCGCTCGACCCGGGTTTCCTGCCGCAACTGCTCGGCGACGGGGGGCGGCTGACCGTGTGCGGCGCCGGCCCGGCCGGCCGGGCCGCCCACGCCATCGCCCAGGAGGCGGCGCCGCGGCTGCGGCGGGCCCCGGCCGTCGTCATGACCGGGGTCGGCGGCGCCGCGCAGAGCGCGCAGGCCCTGTCCCGGGCCTTGCAGGCGGTACGGGCACGCAGCACCTGACCCCCCGGCCCCCGCCCCCCGGGTGCCGCCCACCCCCTGTGACCCCCGATGCCGCCCGCCCCCACGCTGCCCCCGGTGCCGTCCGTGCGGTGGGCGGCGTGGGGGGGCGTGTGCGGGGCGGTGCCGTCCAGTGGGGCGAGAGTGTTTCTTGAGCGTCCTGGCCGAGGGTGGCGCTGAGACGAGGAGGCGCCATGGGCGACATGAACCCCGGGGAGCCGGCTCTGCGCGTCGAGCGCGGCACCGCGACCGAGGAGGAACTGGCCGCGCTGACCGTCGTCCTGCTGGCCCTGCGCTCCCGCCCGGCCCGCCGGCAGACACCTGCGGCGCCGGGGGCCGGCTCACGCTGGTGGCTGCGCGGGGACGGCCGCCCGGGAGCGTACGGCCGCCGGTGAGAGGGCCACGCGGCGGCACACGGCGGCATGCGGCGGCACACAACGGCATGCGGCGGCCCGCAGAGACCTGCGGCGGCCCGCGGTGACATGACGGGGAGACGTGACGGTCTGTCGCGGAACGAGAAGACCTGCCGGTCTGTTTGAGGAGAGGGCGGGCGGGGATCCGGGTCCGGTCCTGGCGGTCTCTCGCCCATGGCCCTGGGAGTGCATACCGGTCCGCAGGGGTGCGTACGGGGCGGGAACACGGCTGTCGTTCCAGGAGAGTTGGCAGGTGGGCGGCCGTCCTCGAGGGCTGGTGCACGGCTGCTGGAACACCGCTGGAAACAGGGTGATCGGTCTTGTATTGACATACCGCGTGCGCTGTTTTTTAATCGTGGGAGTGTCAGCAGTGCACGTGGACAGGGGAGACGGCGTGGACATCGACGTATTAGGTGCACTGGACGTGCGGGAGAACGGGAGGTCCGTCGCCCCGACGGCGCCCAAGCCCCGCCAGGTGCTCGCACTGCTGGCGGTGCACGCGGACCGGGTGGTGCCGGTCGCCTCGCTCATCGAGGAACTGTGGTCGGGCCGGCCGCCGCGCAGCGCGCGCACCACCTTGCAGACCTACGTGCTGCAACTGCGCGAACTCATCGGGGCGGCGCTGGCCGCCGGCGAGGCACCGGATCCCGGACCCGGGGCGCGGCGCCGCAGTGCCAAGGACGTCCTGGTCACCCTGCCGGGCGGCTATCTGCTCGCGGCCGGCGGCGGCACCAGCGACGTCCGCGAGTTCGGCCGCCTGGCCGGACTGGGCTACCGGGCCATGGACGCCGGCGACTTCCAGGGCGCCTCCCGCAACCTCGGCGCCGCCCTGGATTTGTGGTCGGGGCCGGCGTTCGCGGACGTGCAGACCGGAACCCAGCTCGCCATGGAGGCCAGGCGCCTGGACGAGAGCCGGCTGTGCGCACTGGACCAGCGCATCGAGGCCGACCTGCAACTCGGCCGGCACCGCGAGGTCCTCGCCGAGCTCACCGTCCTGACGAGCCGTTACCGCAGCCACGAGAACCTGCACGCCCAGTTCATGATCGCGCTGCACCGCTCGGGACGGCGCGGCGAGGCGCTCGACGCCTACACGCACCTGCGCACCACCCTCGGCCGCGACCTGGGCCTGGAACCCTCCCCGCGGCTGCGCCGGCTCCAGCACTCGATCCTGATGGCGTCGCCCGAGACCGCACCGGCCCCGCCCCGCGCCCGGGCCGGGTACCGGCCGGGCCCCGCACCCCAGACCGCCGTCCGCTAGACCCCGCCCACCCGCTCGCCCCCTTGGGCCGGCCGGGCCGGGTCCGGACCGCACCGGCCGCACCGGAACCGGCGGCGACGCGGCCGCTCCCGCACCACCCCGCCGCTCCCGCACCACTCCGCCGCTCCCGCACCACCCTGCTCCGCCCGCACCACCCTGTCCCGCCCGCGCCACCCTGCTCCGCCCACCGCGCATCACCTCGCCGCGCGTCCATCACCTGCCGTGCCCCTGCCCGCCTCGCCTCGCCTTGCCTCGCTTCGCCTTGCAGGGGGTTTCGTCTTCATCCTTCTCCCCGGCGGGCGGGAGGTGCCCCCATCCCGGTCCGAAGGCCGGGGCGACCACGAAGGGACGACCTGATGACCAGCGAGCCGACGGCATCTTCCGACGGCCACGGAGACATCCTCGCCGAGCTCACCGCCGTGCTGGCCGGTGTCGTGCACGCCGAGCCCGACCGGGTCGACCCCGAACAGCCCTTCTCCGTCCTGGGCCTGGACTCCCTGCTCACCGTCGAGTTCGTCTCGGCCATCGGCCGGAGTTTCGGTGTCCGGATCGCCGGCGCGGACCTCTACGAGCACGCCACCCCCGCCCGTCTGGCCCTGCATCTGGCGGCCCTGCGGCGCGGCACCGACGAGGCCCCCGTGGACCGGGACCCCGGTGCGGCGGCCGCGGTCCTGGAGGTGCTGCGTCACCAGCTGGCCCGGATCCTGCACTGCGACCCGTGGGAGATCGACGGCGGCGCCGCCTTCGCGGAACTGGGCATCGACTCCATCCTGGCCGCCGACTTCGCCGCCGGCGTCAACCGCGCCTACGGCCTGAGCGAACGCCCCGTCACCGTCCACGAGCATCCCGGCCTCGCCGCGATGGCCGCTTACATCGCCTCCCGCACCCGGGGCACACCGGCCCCCGCAGCACCCGCACCCGCACCGGCCCCGGCCCCGGCGGAGGTCTTCGCGGCGGCGGACCCCCGTGCCGGCGCACCGGCCGCCGTACCCGCCCTGCCGTACCCGCCTGCCGCGCCGTACCCGCCTGCCGCGCCGCATCCGCCTGCCGCGCCGTACCCGCCCGCCGCGCCGCATCCGCCCGGCACCGCGGCGCAGGAGCGGCCCGTGCTGTCCCGGCAGGAGGTGCTCGCGCTCCTCGACGCGGTGCGCGGCGACCGGATCGGCGTCGACGAGGCCGCCGCGTTCCTGGCGGACCGCCCGGCCTGAACGGACACCCCCCGCCCGGACGGACACCCCCCGCCCGAGCGGACACCACCCCGTGCGGAGCCTGCCGGTCCCGGGCCTGTCGCCGAGGACAGCCCCGGCCGGTGCTCCGCCTGCTTTCGGCCCCGGCGGCACCGCGCCGCCCCCTCGCCCCGTCCGCAGCGGGACGGCGAACCGAGACGGACTGGAACCACACACGATGACCCTCACCGCACCGGGGCCGCCCGGCGCCGGGAGCGCCCCGCAGCACGCGACGGTGCCCCCGGTGACGCTGTGGCTGTGCCCCAACGACGCCCTCGCGCCCGCCGTCGCCGGCCTGCTGGCCTCGCACTGGCTCGACGAACGCGAGAACGCGACCGCCGCCCGGTTCCTCTTCGAACGCGACCGCCGGCAGTACCTCGTCGCCCACACCCTGGTCCGCCGCGCGCTGGCGCTGGAGGCCGGTCTCGGCGAGGCCGAACTGGTCATCTGGCGCTCCTCGCGCGGGCGGCCCTTCCTCCAGCCGCTGCCCGGCGGCCTGCCCAGAGGCGGCGGGCATCTCGACTTCAACCTCTCCCACGCGGGCGGCTACAGCCTGCTCGGCATCGTCCGCAGACAGCGCGTCGGAGTCGACGTCGAGTGCCTCGACCGGGAGGCGGGCGCCCTGGAGACCATCCTGACCACCTTCACCCCCCAGGAGCAGCGCTGGGCCGCCCAGGCACCGCCCGGGCGGCAGCGGGACCGCCGGGTGCTGCGGCTGTGGACCCTGAAGGAGGCCTACTCCAAGGCCCGCGGACTGGGACTGGGGCTGCCCTTCGACGAGTTCGCCTTCACCCTCGACGACGACCGGGGCGTGCTCGCCTTCCAGCCGCCCGCCGACGACCTGGGCGGACGCTGGAGGCTGCTGGAACTGGAGCCGGTGCCCGGTGTGCTGGCCGCGGTGGCCCTGCCCGTGGACGACGGCCCCGCCCCGCACCTGGAACTGCACCAGGGCTTCCCCTGGGACCGCTCCGCCCCCCGCACCATCACCCTGCCCGAACCCCTCGGCGCACCGCACCCCGCCACCCCCGCGACGGCCGCCGCACCGCTCTGATCCGCCCCGCCCGGCACACCACGGGACGGGACCGCCCCGCCCGGCACACCGTGTGAAGGGGCCGTGTGCCGGGACACCGGGGACGGGACCGCCCGCCCGGGACACCGCGTGACGGGGCCGTGCGCCCGGGACACCGCGGGAGGGGGCCGTGCGCCGACGTGCCCGCCGGCGGGTGCGGGCGCGTACGGATGAACGTGCCCGGAGGGCACCGCGTGTCGGGGCCGGGCGGCCGGGGCGCGGCACCGACGCTGGGGGCGGTGCGGCGGCCGGCCGCACGGCCGGTGCCGGGAGGGTGAAGCGCATGCTGGTTCTGGGCCGTTCGCAGGTCGAGTCCCTGCTCTCCACCGACGCGCTGATCGACGCCCTGGCCGCGGCGATGGCGGACCTCAGCGCGGGCCGCGCCTCGGTGCCCGACCGGGTCGCCGCCCGGGTCGCCGACCGCGACGGGTTCCTGGCCGCCATGCCGGGCTTCCTGCCGTCGGCCAGGGTGCTCATGACCAAACTGGTCTCCCTCTTCCCGCACAACGACGGGACACGACTGCCCACCCACCAGGCGCTGATCGTGGCGTTCGACCCGGAGACCGGCGAGCCCGCAGGCCTGCTGGACGGCACGGCCATCACCGCGGCGCGCACCGGCGCCGGCTCCGCGCTCTCGGCCCGGCTGCTGGCCCGCCAGGACGCGGAGGTGCTGGCCGTGCTGGGCACCGGCGTGCAGGCCCGCTCCCACGCCCGCGCGATCTGCCGGGTCCGCCCGATCCGGCAGATCCGCGTGGCCGGCCGCGACCCGGCCAAGGCCGCCGCACTGGCCGAGGAACTCTCCGCCGTGCTGGAGGCCGACGTCCTGGCCGTGTCCGGCTACGCCGAGGCCCTCGACGGCGCGGACATCGCCGCCGCGACGACCCACGCCGTCGAACCCGTGATCCGCCGCCCCTGGCTGACCCCCGGGGTGCACATCACGTCCGTGGGATTCAACCCGGCCGGCCGCGAGATCGACGACGCCACCATCGCCGAGGCACTGGTGTGCGTCGAATCCCGCCAGGCCGTCCTCTCCCCGCACTTCGGGGGCAGCAACGACCTGCTCGCACCCATCCGCGACGGGCTCATCACCGCCGGGCACGTGCACGCCGAGCTCGGCGAACTCATCACCGGCAGCAAACCGGGACGCACCTCACCCGACCAGATCACCCTCTACAAGTCGGTCGGCGTGGCGGTGCAGGACGCCGCGGCCGCGGCCCTGGTCATCGCCCGCGCCCGCGAACGGTCGGTCGGCGAGGACATCACCCTGGACTGACCCCGCCCCCAGCACACCGGCCCCGGCACGCGCACCCGCACACCGGCCCGGCCCGCGCCTGTGCACGGCCGAGGACATGAAGCCCGTACGCGGTCGGGAACTTGACCCGTACGCGGCCGGCACACGCGCCCGTACGCGGCCGAGGCCGTGCGCGTGTACGTCGCCACCGCGCCGCATGCAAGCGCCGCGGACCCGGCCCGTGCCGCACGGACGTGCCGGTGGCGCACCGGCCGTATCCACATCCGTGCCGGCGGCCGGAAAAACAGGGGTGTTTGCGGGGCGGGAGCGCCCGCCGTACCCGGGGCCGGAGCGGAATGCGGAGTTCATCCCGGGGCGGCAGACGGGTGTTTCACCTACCACGGGCGCGGCGCGCACCACCTTGTGTGGAGCACCGCTGGAGGACCGCTACAGGAAAGCGCTCGGGGGGCACGGAGACGGCTAGCGTGCCTAGCGGCGGAGATTTCCGGCCACAAAAGGAACTGGACGAGGACTCGACGAGGTGGGGAGGCCACCATGGAGATTCAGGTTCTGGGTCCGTTGAGTGCCGAGGTCAACGGGGGATCCATCGTTCCGACGGCGGGCAAGCCGCGACAGATCCTGTCGCTGCTGGCGCTCTATCCGGGACGGGTCATGCCTGTTCCCACGCTCATGGAGGAACTCTGGGGAACCGAGCCTCCGGCCAGCGCACTGACGACCCTTCAGACATACATACTCCAGCTGCGCAGACGGCTGGGCACGGCCATGGGCCCGGGCGCGCCGTCCGGCGCCAAGGACATTCTCGCCACCCGGCACGGCGGCTACCTGCTCCAGATCGACCGCAGCTGTGTCGACGTGCACGCCTACGAGGAACTGGCCCGCCAGGGACAGACGGCGTTCATGGAGGGCGACGACGAGGTGTCCGCGGCACGGTTCCGCACGGCACTGGACCTGTGGACCGGGCCGCCGCTGGTCGACGTGCGACTCGGTCCCGTCCTGGAGATCGAGGTGATGCGGCTCCAGGAGAGCAGGCTGGTCACCGTGGAGCGGCGGATCGACGCAGACCTGCGCCTGGGCCGCCACGCGCAGCTGATCGCCGAACTGACCGAGCTGACCGCCCGCCACCCGCACCACGAGGGCCTGCACTCGCAGGTCATGGTGGCGATGTACCGCTCGGGCCGGCAGGCCACGGCACTGGAGGTCTACCGCAGGCTGCGCATCCGGCTCATCGACGAGCTGGGGGTGGAACCCTCCCCGCAGCTCCAGCGCATGCACCAGGCCATGCTGGCCGTGGACCCGCAGCTGGACATGCTGGCCGGACCGCGCCACGGCTCGACGTTCGACCTGTTCGCGGCGTAGAGACACGGCCCGCCCGGCCCCCGGCCGGCGGCCCCTCCACCCCGATCCCCACCCGATTCCCGGTCCCGGCCCCGCCGCGTCTCCGGCCGCCGGTCCGCCGCCCGGCGGCCGGTCCGGCATCCGGTCCGGCCGCCGGGCGTCTGCCGCAGAGGGGTTCAGATTGCCGCCCGCAACCGGGTCAGCGTTCCCCACAGGGACCCCGGTGTGGCGAAGGTGTCCAGGGAGAGGGCGTCGTCCACGAAGTGCACCGCGTAGGCGCCCTCCAGCGAGCCCAGCAGCTCCACCGCGCCCAGCGAGTCCAGGCCCGAGAGCCTCAGGTCCGTGTCGGCCTCCAGCGGTTCGCCGGCGCCGAGGAACGGCAGGTACTCGCGCAGCAGTTCCTCGAACTTCTTGTCCCAAGCCATTGCTGACCTCACCCTTTGCGTGTCGTCGTGTCGTCGTGTCGTGGGTCGTCTTTGGTCGTCTGTTCGTCGAAGCAGGGAGTCGTCGTTCGTCGTTCGTCGTACGCCGCTACCGGGGCCGTCCCGGACCGGCCGGCGCGGCGGCCGGCAGCCCGCCGGACGGGCGGGTGGTGGTGGGCAGGGCGCTCAGGACCACGGCCCGTACGGCGGGGCGCGGGAGGCCGGTGGTGTCGAGCAGGCCCGCGGCCGTCAGGCCGGTCAGGGCCCGGCGGACGGCGGCCGGTGCGATGCCGGTCAGCTGCGCGATGCGCTCGGGTGTGGCGGTGTCCTCCAGCAGGGCGGCGGCCCGGGCGACGGCCGCGGCGGTGGCGCCGGCACGGTGCAGACAGGCCTGTACCGCCCGGGCGAAGGGGCCGTCGGGGTCCGGGAGCGGGCGGCCGGGTGCAGGACGGCCGGCGCCGGGCCCCGGCGAGGTCAGCAGGGCGTCCAGCAGCAGGGGGTTGCCGCCGCTGGCCTCGTGCAGCGATAGGGCCTGTCCGGGCCGGCCGGCCCGCTCGGCCAGCACCCGCACCTCGGCGGGAGCGAGCCGCTCCAGCCGGACGTGGCGGGAGGCGGGCCGGCCGATCAGCTCGGCCGTGAACGCCGGGTCGCCGGCCTCGTGGGGAACCGTCCCGGCGAGGACCAGCAGCGTCCGGGCGGGCCGCACACGGCCGGTGAGACACCGCAGGACCGCCAGGGACTCGGCGTCGGCGTGGTGGACGTCGTCCACACACAGCACCAGCACAGCGCCCCCGCCCAGCCCGAGCAGTTCGGCGCACAGCCCCATGACGTCCCCGGCCCCGGCGGCGGACACCCGCCGCCCCACACCCTCCCGGCCGTCGCGGCCTTCCCAGCCCTCCCGCTCCTCCCGGCTTTCCCGGGTTTCCGCGTTCTCGTGCGGGGCGCAGGGGCGGGGGCCGGCCACCGCCCGGCGGATCGCACCCCGTACGGTGCGCTGTCCGGCCGGGGAACCGGCCGCGCACAGCACCACCGCGCCCGCGGCGGCGGCCCGTTCGACCAGCAGGTGCACGAGCGCGCTCTTGCCGCAGCCCGTGGGGCCCTCCACCACGACGGTACGAAAACACCCCTCGGTGGAGTCGGTGAAGGCATCCGTCAAGGTTCTGATCGCCGCGGTCCTGCCGGCCAGCGTCATAGCGGTCCTGTCGGTCGGTCCACCCCTCACCGGGCCAGCCTCACCGCGCCGCCTACAGCACCGGTCGAGCCGCGGCGGACCCCGGACACGGCCCCACCGGACCGGCCGCCGCAGTCGCCCGCCGCAGTCGGCCGTCGCAGTCGGCCGCCCGTCGGCGGGCGGGGGTGAGGAGAGCTAGGAGAGCGGTTCTCCATCCCCGCTCCAGCATCGGCGGTCATGCTGCCCTCACCCGGGCCGCAGGGCCGGGGACGGACCACGCGGAAGGACCCTCTCGTCATGACGCCGATGCTGAACGAGCCCCTCAGCGGGGCGCTGCACGAACTCCTCGCCGCGCGCAGCCTGCGCGAGCGCAACAGGGAACTGGCCCTCGCGCTGGTCGCGGCGGGCAACCGGGGCGAGACCAATCACCTCACCCGCCCCTGGGCGGACACCGCCGTAACCGGCGCACGCGCCCTGCCCGAGGGGCTGCGGCTGACGGCCCAGAGCGTGATCGCCGACCACGACGCCGTCGCCCTGCGCGCCACCGCCCGTACCCGAGGGGCGGCCTGGTCACTGATCGCCGAGCTCCGTTTCGACGCCGCGGGCCGTATCGAGCAGTGCCATCACCTGCTCGTGCCCGACAGCACCGCAGCGGCCTGAGCCGCCCTCCCGGCCCCGGGACGCAACTCCCTTACAACACCGGCCACTTCACGCCCGCTTCGAGCCGCCTCCCGGCGCACCCGCTCCGGGGCCCGGGAGACGCCCCTGTCACGGGAGTCCCGCCGGATCGAGGACCGTTCGGGGGCCGCTGGAGAAAACGGACGGCCAGGACACCGCGGAGCTAGCGTGAACAGGCCCGGCCCCGGCACGTTCCGGGGCCGTCCGGGCCCGTACGCCGGCTCCCCGGGCCGGCAGGGCAGCCCGTCGCGCACCCGGGGGTGTCCGCAAAGGGGGGACAGGACGATGGACGGTGACCGGCCCGCCGGTGTGTGCGCGGTGATCGACCCCGAGCGGGGCGAGCACGGCACCATGCACCTGTACGGAACACTGGACACCGCCTCCTTCCACCGCGCCCTGCACCGCGTCGCGGAGGCCCGCCCCGGCACCCGGCAGCCCGGACCCCGGCTGGTGCGGCACGGACCGGGCCTGCACAGCGTCGAACTCCCCGCCGGCGCCGAAGCACCCGCGCCCGCCGCCGTCGGCCTGCTCGCCGACCTCCTCACCGCCGCCCCCGAACCCGGCCCCGGTCCTGGCGCCGTAGCCGCCGGGCCGCCCTGCCGGACACTGCCGCGCACCGAACCGGTCACCCCGCTACAGCGCCAACGCCTCGCCGACACCCTGGCCTGGCCCGGCCACCAGGGCGAACAGCTGCGCTGGCGCTGGTACGGGCCCCTGGACACCGCACGCCTGACCGCGGCCTGGCACGCCGTCGGCGAACGGGAGAGCGTCCTGCGCACCGCCTTCGTCTGGGACCCGCAGCCCCGCGCCGTCGTCTTCGAGCGCACCGTCACCGGCATCGTCCGCCACCCGCACACCACCGAGACCGGACGCGCCGTGCTGCGGGAACGCGAGCGCGAGCGCGCCTTCGACCTGCGGCGCCCGGCCGCGGTGCGCCTGACCCTGCTGGACAGCGGCCCCCACGACGCGCAGGCACCCTTCACCGACATCCTGCTCACCTACCACCGCGCCCTGCTGGACAGCTGGAGCGCGCGACTGCTGATGCGCGAATGCTGCCGCGCCTACCTCGCCGGCGGGACACTGCCCGGCGGCCGGCGCCGTCCCGACCTCGGCGACTGCGCCCGCCTGCTCACCGCCCAGGACCCGGGCCCGGCCCCCGACTTCTGGCACGAGAACACCCACCACCCCACCCACCGTCCCGACCGTCACCGTGCCCGTCGCCCCGTCCCGCCCTCCCCGGCCGGGGAGGGCCGGACCGCGGGCGGCACCGGCACCGGGGTGCTGCGCACCGCCCTGTCCCCGGCCCGCAGCACCCACCTGGCGCACTGGGCGGCACGCTGGGGCGTCGCGGAGAGCAGCGTGCTCCAGGCGGTCTGGGCCCTGCTCCGCTACCGCGCCACCACCACCCCCGCACCCACCACCACCCCGGCACCCACCACCACCCCGGCACCCGCCACCACCCCGGCACCCGGCTCCGTACCTGCCACCGCCCCGGCACCCAACTCCGCACCCGCCACCGCCACCACCCCGGCACCCGCCACCGCCCCGGCGCCCGGCTCCGTACCTGCCACCGCCCCGGCACCCAACTCCGCACCCGCCACCCCCGCCTCCTCCGCTGCCGCTTCCGTGACCATCGGCTTCGGTCTGGACTTCCCCGGCCGCGGACTGCTCCTGGACGGCATCGAGGGCGTCCCCGGCCCGTTCGAGAACGCGCTGCCCCTGACTCTCTCCCTCCACCCCCGGCTGCGGCTGCCCCGGCTGCTGCACACCCTGCGCGACCTGGTGATGGACCTGTCCGCCTACGAATGGACCACCGCCGGCGGACCGGCCACCGCCGGCGGGGGGACACGGGCCGGCGGCCTGCTCGCCTTCGACTGCGGCCCCCGGCCCGAGACCGCCTACGGCGACGAACTCGCCGCACACGGGATCCGCCTGGAAGAACAGGAAGCCGCCGGAACACCCGCCGGGTACGCCCTGCGCCTGCGCGCCGGCCACGACGCCCACCGCGCCCTCGTCCTGACCTGCGCCTACGACCGCGACCTCGTCGACACCGGTACGGCCCGCACCCTGCTGGAACACACCGTGCGCCTGCTGTGCCTGCTGCCCGCCACGGCGACCGCCTCCACCACCGTCGCCGACGTCCTGGCCCTGATGCCCGACACCCCCACACCCCCGGTCCCGGACGGTCCCGCCGCCGGTCAGGGGGAACCCCTGCTGGCGCTGCGCGGCCCGTCCGCGCCCGCGGCCGCCACCGTGTGCCTGCTCGAGGTCCCCGGCACACCGCGCACCGGACACCGCGAACTCCTGCGGCACTACCGGGGACCCGAGGCCCTGACCGCGCTGCGCCCGAGTGCCGGACAGACGGCCCGCACCGACGCGCTCGCCCACCTCGCCGCCTCGGCCGGCCGGCTGGTCCTGGCCGGCTACGCGGGCACCGGCGCCCTGGCCTGCGACCTGGCCCGCCGGCTCACCGCGGCCGGGGTGCGCCCGCCCCTGGTGGTGGTCGGCGGCGCCCACGACGACCCCGACGGGCCCCGCCGCCTGGCGGACGCCCTGCACCGGGCGAGCGCGTTAGCCGACCGGCCCTGACCCACCGCCCGCTGTCCGCCGGTTCGTGCCCGTACCACCGCGGGAAAGATCACCTCTTGGGCCAGCCGATGTCGTCGTCGCCCCGGGGGTCACGCACCGGCGCCCGCCGGCCGGCGAGAGCCTCGCGCAGGGCACGGCGGGCAGGAACCACGTGTTTCATCGGATGACTCCCGTGGGCGCGGACGAGGGGCGGCTTCCCGTGAGCGAGGACGGGCCGGCGCGCAGGTACCGGCCCCGGTGCTCGAGATATTCCCCGTAACCGCTCAAGACCCGCTCGAGGAACGCCAGACGGCTGCGTGAGGATCGCACGAACTCCGCGGCACGCCCTCTGGCAAAACATTGCCCGCCCCTTGCCCCGCCGCCTACGCTCAAGGCGGCTCCCCGATGACACCCGGGCGGCGGCGCGGCGCGCCCCGCCCCGCGGGCCGCCCCCCACCCGTCCGTCCCAGGGAATGGTCACATGCTGCGTCAGCCCGCGTTCGGCCGTCGTCTCCGCAAACTGCGACAGGCCCGCGGGCTGTCCCAGACCGCCCTGGCCGGGGAGGGCATGTCCACGGGATACCTCTCCCGCCTGGAGTCCGGCGCCCGCCAGCCCACCGAACGGGCTGTCGCCCACCTCGCCCAGCAGCTCGGCCTGGAACCGGCCGACTTCGAGGAACCCGCCGGCGGCTCCCTGGCCCACGCCCTGTCCCTGGTCTCCTCCACCGGCTCCGACACCGCGATGGAGACACTGCGCGAAGCCCTGGCCGCCGAGGGCCACGAGGCACCGGTGCTGCGCTGGCAGGCCCTGTGGCAACTGGCCGGACAGCGGCGCCTGCAAGGTGACCACGACGGCGAACGCGAGTACCTGGAGGAACTGGTACAGCTCGGCGAATCCGTGGGACTGGTCGCCCTGCGCGTGCGCGGCCTGACCCGGCTGGCCCGCTGCCTGCGCACGCTGGGCGAGATCACCGCCGCCCTCGACGCCGCGATGAGCGCCCACCACCTCGCCCGCGAGGACGACCTCGACGCGGAGGACCGCGCCGCCGTGCTGCTGGCCCTGGTCTCGGTGGAGGCCGAGGCGGGCCGGATGCCCGACGCCCGGGCCCACGCCGACGAACTGGCCGAACTCGTCGCCGGCCGCAGCGACACCCTGTGGGCGGAGGCCATGTGGACCTGCGCCGCGGTACGCCTGCGCCAGGGCGACTACCCCGCAGCCCAGGTCCACCTGGAAGAGGCACTGGAGAAGTTCAGCAGCCGCGAGGACCTCGTGCTGTGGCTGCGCCTGCGGTTCGCGGCCGGCCGGCTGTACTTGCAGAAGCAGCCCCCCGACCCCCGGGCCGCCGAGCGGTGCCTGATCGCCGCCGAACCCGCACTCGCCTTCGTCGGCACCCCCGGCCTGCGCCAGGACCTGCTCGCGCTCAAGGCGGACGTCGCCTTCCTGTCCGCCCGCTACGACGAGGCCCACGCCCTGCTCGGCGAACTCGCCGGAACCCAGCTGCGGATGAGCTACCGCGACCGGGTACGCCTGGACATCCTCCGCAACCAGCTGCGCATCCGCTCCGGCGACCAGAGCGGCGTCCAGGGACTGCGGGACCTGGCCGAACAGGCCCAGGCCGACGCCAACATCGACCTGGCCGCCGACATCTGGCGCATCCTCGCCGAAGCCCTCGCCGACACCACCACCCACCACACCCCCGCCACCCCCGCGACATGACCACCCCCCCCCGGGCAGGGGCATGACCACCCCGGCCACCCCCGAGGCATGACCGCCGCGGCCCTGCCCGGAACATGACCGCCCCGGCCACCCCCGGGACATGACTGCCCCCTGGCCACGCCCAGGGCCTGATCGCCCCGGCCCCGCCCGGACATGACCGCCCGGCCGCCCTGGGCGTGTCCCCCCCTGGCCCCGCTCCGGGCATGACCGCCCGGCCGCCCGCAAGGGACCTTCATCTCTCCCGCAGGCCCTGCGCATGCATCTCGTGCCAGCCGCTGGGCACGGTGGCCGTCGCGGGCCACCGGGCCTGGCGGCCGGCCCCGTCGGTCAGCGTCACGAAGACGGCCGACGCGTCGTCGAACGGGTCGTCGTGGGCCGCGCCGTCCAGCACCCGCAGGTTGCCGTACTCGTCCAGACGGGCCGCGCGGCCGGTGCGCCACATGCGGGCGGTGGTGTCCCGCGGGCCGCCAGGGGCGGCGAACGGGTCGGGCAGGAACCGGCCGTCGCCCGCCCCGGGTCCTCCCAGATAGCCGCGGGCAACGCCGGCCCCGGCGATGTAGAGGGAACCGGTGCGGCCCGGGCCCACCGGGCGCAGCCGTGCGTCGAGGAGGTAGGCGCGGTGGCCGGGCGCGGGCCGGGCCGGGGCGTGCGGGGTGTGCTCGACGACGAGCCGGGCCTCCGCCCAGCCGCCGCTCACGGTCAGCTCGGCCCCCTCCGCGCGGGCGAGCGGCACCAGCGCGCTCAGGACGTCGTCGGCGCCGCCCAGCACCACCCGGGCGCCCTGCCGGCGAAGCCACCCCAGCACCTCGTGCGGCACGTCCCGGGTGAGCGAGCCGTCCGGGACGTGCACCTGCCCGCCGCCGGCCAGGGTGCTCAGCAGCCCGATCGCCGTGTCCCCGTCCGGATAGCCGCGGACCAGCCAGGCCGCGTCGCCCGCCGCCGGGGTCAGGCACTCGCCGCCCACCACGACGGTGCCGTTCTCGCCGGGCAGCAGCACCAGCGGATCGCCGCCGTGCGGCGGCCGGATCCTCTGGGCCCCGGGCACCGGCCGGGCCCCGTCCGCCGCCTGCCGCCCGGCGCTCTCCTCACCCACCAGCCGGGCCGCGCCGGGCACGGCGGGCAGCAGCAGGTCCGCGGTCTCGTCGAGCAGCAGCACCACCGGGTGCAGCGACTCGGCGAGGTCCAGCGCGGGGTCGGCCGGCACCAGCGCGGCCCCGGTCCTGGCCACCGCCACCGCGGCCACCGCGAAAGCGGCCGGCGAGGACAGCGCGCTCAGCACACAGCTGCCGGGACCGGCCCCGTGCCCGATCAGGGCCCGCGCCAGCAGATCGGAACGGGCGTCGAGCCCGGCGTAGTCCAGGCCCTCCAACGCGGGCGCCCCCGGGGCCCGCGCCACCTGCGCCGCGAACAGCGCGGCCACGTCCTGGCGCACCGGCGGGAGCTGCGCGCCCGCCCACACCCCGCTCGCGGTGGCCGTGCCGGGCGGGGGGAGCAGCCGGCTCAGCCGCGCGGCGGGGGCCGCCAGGGCGGAGCGCAGTACGGCGGTGAGCCGGCCGGCCAGACAGGCGGCGGCGCTCTCGCCGAGCGTCTCGTGGCGGAAGGTGACGGTGACGGCGATCCCGGCCGCCTCGCCCGCCGGGCCCTGGCGCTGCGTCAGCGTCAGCCCCAGGTCCGCGGCCGGCACCGCGGGGGTGCAGTGCTCGGCCCGCACCGACAGCCCGGCCGCCTCGAACCGGCCGGCGCACTCCGCCACCACCGCCAGCGCGACCCCGCCGGGCAGTGCCGCCAGCGGCGCCCGCCCGTCCCGGTAGGCGGCCAGGTCCTGTTCACGCACCCGGCGCAGCAGTTCGGTGAAGGGGGGATCGCCCGAGGTGTCCACGCTCAGGGCCAGCACCCGCGCGTAGGGGCCGACGGCCTCGCGCAGCGCGGCGGTGTCCCGCGCCGGGACGGGCGCGGCCACGGTGACCGGGTTCTGTGCGCCGAGCCCGCCCAGCAGGGCCACGAGCGCCGCGTGCACCACCATGAACACGGTGGCGCCCTGCTCGGCGGCCAGCCGGGTCAGCCGTGCGTGCAGGTCCGCGTCCAGACTGTTCTCCAGGGTGCCGTAGGAGGCGGGGCCGCGGTGCGGGCCGCTGCCCGGCAGCGCGGCGGGCGGCAGATCACCGAAGACCGCTCGGGGGGCCGCGTCCAGCCCGGCGGGGGAGCGGTGCGGGATGCCCCCGGTGGCCCGCATCCCGTAGGCCCGGGCCAGGTCGGCGGCCAGCGGCACATGGGACCACAGGTCCACCGAGTCGGCGGGCAGGGACAGTTCCAGCAGGTGGTCCTCGGCCGCCAGGGCACGCAGCCGGGTACCGGCCGCGCCCAGCCGGGAGTTGCGCAGCACCGGATGACGCCGCCCCAGATCCTCCAGGGCCGCCTCCAGCGCACGCCGGTCCAGCGGGCCGCGCAGCCGCAGCGAGAACGCGCGGCTGTCGCCGGCCGTGTCGCCCGGCCCGGTCGCCGCCGCGGGCGCGTCCCCGACCAGCGCGGCGAACGCGGCCGCGGTCGGCGCCCCGTACAGCGCCCGGATGCCCAGGTCGGTGCCCAGCGTCGCGCGGACCCGGGACAGCAGCCGGCCGGCCAGACGGCGGCCGCCGATGCGAAAGAAGTCGGACTCGGCGTGCACCCGGTGCCGGGGCAGGCCCACCACCTCGGCGAACAGATCCCGCACGATCTCCTGGACGGGCGTGCCGGGCTGGGTGCCCCGCCGCCCGACGGGGACCTCCACCGGCAGGGCCGTACGGTCCACCGCGCCGGACGCGTCCAGCGGCAGGGCCTCCAGCACCGTCAGCGCGGAGGGCACCATGTGCTCCGCCAGCCGCTCCTGGAGATGGGCGCGCAGCACCACCTCCAGATCGACGGCGTCCGCGAGCGCGGCCGGAACACTCGCCAGCCCCTCCACCCCGCCGTCCGTTCCGCCGTCCACCCCGCCGTCCGTTCCGCCGTCCGTTCCTCTGCCGGGCGGCGCGTACACGCCCGTCACCGTGCCCGCGGGCACCTGCGCGGGATCCAGCAGGACGATGTCCAGGAGCTCGGGACGCTCCCCCCAGGTGGGCAGGGCCCGGTAGCCCAGACGCTCCGCCCGCGCGCACAGCGCCTCCGGTCCGGGGGCGGGCGCGTCCTGCGGCGCAAGATCGAGGCTCTCGCGCGGATCGAACAGGGACCGCATCGCCGTGTACTCGTCGTGCACCCGGCGGTTGGGCACCCCGGCCAGACGCAGCACGGCCGGCCGCGCCGCCGTGACCCGGTCCACGGCCTGCACCCCCTCGCTCTCGGCCCAGCGCACGACGGGCGCACCGGCGAGGTCGGCGACCGGCTCGGCGGTGGAGAGCACCACGTCGTAGCGATAACGCGTCAGCTCGTTGTGGTGCACCCCCCGCTTGACCCGCACGTCCACCGCGCGCACCGCGGGCAGACGGCGGGCGAGCGCGCCGAACAGGGCGGGGGAGAGCAGCAGTTCACTCTCCGCGGCGACCCGGTGCTCGATGGCACCGCACAGCGCCCCCCGCTCGCCCCCGGCACCGCCCGGCCGGGCCAGCGCGATCCCGGTCTGCATGCAGCGGGCCAGCTCCAGGCTGCGCACATCGCCCAGCAGGAGCGAGCCGCCCGGCGCGAGCAGCGCCAGCAGCCGCTCCACGACGGTCCGCAGCCGGGCCAGGCCCGGGAAGTACTGGACCACCGAGTTGACGACGATCGCATCGAAATGGCCGGCGGGCAGTCCGCGGGTGTCCCCGGCGTCACGGCAGTCCAGGCGCACCTTCTCCTTCAGCACCGGCTCGGCCTCCACCCGCGCGGCCAGCCCGGCGACGGCGGCGGGGGAGAAGTCCGTCGCCCAGTACTCCTGGACCTCCATCTCCCGCGCCAGCGGGAGCGCCAGCCGCCCGCCGCCCGCACCGATCTCCAGGACCCGGCGGCGCGGCAGCTCCCGGATCCGGGCCAACGTGGCGTTTCGCCACTCCCGCAGCTCCTGCTGGGGGAGCGGCAGGGCGTCGTGACCGCCGGCCGTCCAGCCGCCGAAGCCGCCCGCCGGCCCCGGGGCCGCGGCGCCCGCGTGCAGCGCTTCGTGGATCTCCTGCCACCGCGCGCTCTGCGCGTCCTCCTCGGCCGCCGCCGGCACCACGACGGCCGGCACCACGTGCGCCACCAGCCGCCGGTCGCCGTCCGCGCCCTCGCGCACGGACACCGCCGCGGCCGACACCGCCGGATGCGCGCTCAGCACCGACTCGACCTCACCCAGACCGAAGCGCCGCCCGCACAACTCGACCCGCACATCAGCCCGCCCGTCCGTCGGCCCGTCCGTCCGGTGTCCGTCGTCGCCGTCCGGGCCGCCGGTCAGCCCGGCACCCGAGGCCAGCGCGCCCCACACCCCGAAGGCGACCGCGTCAGAGTCCGCCGACCCGGCCGGGCCCGGCCGCGGCGCACCGGCGGAGCCCACCAGGTCCAGCACCGCGCGGTGCCGCACGACGACGCCCTCGACGGCGCCGGGGGCGTAGCAGACACACAGGACGTCGCCCGGACCGGCGCTCTGCCCGGACAGGGCGGCGGAGCGCCGGGCGATCCCGGGCGCCTCGGCGTCCAGCGCGAGGACCAGCGTGTCCAGACCCGCGTAGTCCGCCGCGTCCGCGCTCCCGGTCAGCACCGCCGCGGCCCCGCTGTCCCGCACGATCAGCCGGCGCCGCCGCACACCGTCGGCGGTGTCGAGGGGGACATAGGCCGCTCCGGCCCGCACGATCGCCAGGAACGCGGTCACCGTCTGCGCACCCGGGCGCAGCGCGGTCACCACCCGGTCGCCGCGGCCGATGCCGCGGGCCCGCAGATGGGCGGCGAGACGGTTGGCCGCACGGCCCAGCTCCCGGTAGGTCAGGCCGCCGTCGCCCGGCCGGGGCCGGTGCACCGCGACCGCGTCGGGACGCTCCTGGACCTGCTGCTCGACGAGGCCGGAGATCGACATCGGGACCCGCTCCTTAGGACAGCGCCTTCCGGCTTGGCACAATGTTTCCTGAATCCTGGCAAGGGCGGCCTGAGGTGGCGTCCTGAAGCGGTCGAGCGGCACTGGAGCCGCTGGTGGCAAGGGGGAGTTGCCGCCGGGGACGGGGGCGGGGGGTTGCCAGGGCGCCCGGGGCGGGGGAGTGCCCGGCGATCACCGGAGCGCCTCGCCGACCCGGAAAACACCGAAGCCCCCGCTGGGCATGGCTGCCTGCGGGGGCGTCACGGGGCGGGCACGGATGCCCGGAGAGGGATCAGACGCTGGCGACGGCGGGAGCGGTCGGCCAGTTGGTGTCGGCCTGGATGGCGGCGGGGGCGACGGGCCAGTTCGTGTCACCGGCCTGGATGGCGGCGGGGGCGACGGGCCAGTTCGTGTCACCGGCCTGGATGGCGGCGGGGGCGACGGGCCAGTTCGTGTCACCGGCCTGGACGGCGGTGGGGGCGGTCGGCCAGTTGGTGTCGGCCTGGATGGCGGCGGGGGCGACGGGCCAGTTCGTGTCACCGGCCTGGACGGCGGCAGGCGCGGTCGGCCAGTTGGTGTCCGCCTGAATGGCGGTGGGGGCGGTCGGCCAGTTGGTGTCGGCCTGGATGGCGGCGGGGGCGACGGGCCAGTTGGTGTCGCCGGCCTGGACGGTGGTGGAGACCGTCTTCGCCGTCGTCGGCCAGCCGATCGCGTCGGTGGCGGTGGCCCCGGCGGTGGAGAAGGCGGTGAGGGCGGCGACGGCGACGGCGATGCGGGCGATGCGGTTCATGGCGGGCTCCTCGGTGTCAATTTCGTTTTCGTTGCTTGGCAACCTTCTGCCAAGAAGATTGGCAACCAAAGCTAGTAAATCGGTCGGGAATGGGTCGATTCGGACTCAAGGTGCACGCCAGGAACGCCCAAGAGGCGGCCGGGCGGCGCGGAGTTGCCTGTGAAAAGCCGCCGTGAGCTGGGGAAACGTGAATTCTTGGCAGAGCCGGAAATGCTCTGGCAAGGCTTGGCAACTCCTGGAGAACCGGGCCCGGAGCGGCCGGGAACCTTGCCGTCGGCCTCGTACTAGAGCCGTGCCTGAGCCGGTGCCGCCCGAGGTTGCCAAACCTCCGGGACTCTGGGCAAGGTGTTGCCACGAAGTAGGCAATCTTTTGCCTCAGTTGTGGGGGGAGGCCCCTGAAGTGAACGAGACATCCCACTGCGGCCGCAGGATCCACCTCGACCCGGCCGGTGCGGGCCGCATGCCCGCGGCCGTACGGGAGGTCCTCACCGAGTGGACACGGTTCGAGGACCGGTACGGGCCCTACGAGCTGGACGAACGCCTCGAGGACGTCCTGCACCGGGAGATCCACGAGCGGCTGGCCGCCCTGCTCGGCGCGCCGGCCGGGGACACCTTCGCGGCCGCCGGCGCCGCGGAGGCGTTCGCCGCCGTGCTGTCCCGGCTGCCGCTCGGCCCGCGCGACCGTGTCTGGACCACTCCCTACGAGTCGGCCGCCAACCTCGGCGCCGTCTTCGCGCTGCGCGCGCGCACCGGCTGCCGGGTGGAGGTCGTACCGCTGCGCCCCGACGGCGACCTCGACCTGGAGTGGATGGCCCGGCACATCGGCGGCGACGTCGCCCTGGTCTGCGTCCCGTACGTGCCCGCGGGCTGCGGCACCGTCCATCCCGTCGAGGACATCGGCCGCCTGCTCGCCCCGCACCGCTGCCTGTACGCCGTCGACGCCTCGTACGCGGTGGGCCAGCTGCCCGTGGACGCCGCCCGCATCGGCTGCCACCTGCTGACCGGGGACGGCTGGAGGTTCCTGCGCGGCCCGTACGCGACCGGATTCGCCTGCGTGACACCGCGGCTGCGCGAGGCGCTCACCCCGCACGGCGGCCTGCCCCTCATGCCGCCGCACGGTGCCGCGGCCGCCGCGCTGAACCAGGCCCTGGCCCTGCACACGGCGGCCACGGCACCCCCGGACCTCGCACCCGGCCTGCGGGCCGCCGTCCAGGACACGGCCGGCACCGAACTGATCGCCCCCGGACGCCTCCAGAGCGGCATCGTCACCTTCCGGCACCCGGACGTGCCGGCCGCGCTGGTGCGCCGCCGCCTCGCGGACCGCGGAGTCCTCGTGTGGAAGACGGTCGCCGAGGAGATCCCGCTGTACCTGCCCAAGCGCGGTGTCGTCACCGCCGTACGCGCCTCCGTCCACCACGACAACGCGGCCCGCGACATCGAGGTGTTCGCCGACGCCCTCAAGGACGCCGTGAGCGGGACGCCCCCGCTTCCCGCGCCCGCCCGGCACCCGCGGCCGGCCGCACCGGCGCCGCACCCGGTGCCCTCCCTCCCGGCCGCGGCCGGGAACCGGAGCCCGCGGCCGGCGGGCCGACGGCACCTGAGCCTGGTCCGGCCCGGTAGCGCGGGCTGACCCGCCCCGCCCCGGTGGGCCGCCGGCCGGACCGCCGCCCCGCCGCCCGCCGGATGCGACCGGGCCCGGGAGGACCTCTCCCGGGCCCCGTCATGTCCCCGGCGGCCGCGGCCGGTTGTTCGAGTCGGGCGCGAGGAGCCTCCAGGCGTGTCCCGAGTCCGGTCGTGTTCCCTCCAGGAGCGGTCACTGATCGGCAGTGGCCTCTTTAGGAGGTTCGCATGGCTCTGCGCGACGTGTTCCAGTCCCTCAACGAGACCGACTCCGTCGCTTCGCCGGCCGAGTCCCGTCTCGCGGGCGAGGGCGTCCTGGACCCGGAGAAGGCCGCCGTCCTCAGCAACAACGAGGAGGCCGCCGACGCCCCCATGACCGTCCTCAGCCAGATCAACGAGGCCTGAGCAGCACCACAGGTGGCCGCCTGGGAGCACACCGCTCCCAGGCAGCCCCGGACCGGAAAGGTTGGCACCCGCATGACCGCAGCCACTCCTCTGCCCGCCGCCCTGACCGGCAGGCTCCTCGGCGACACCTCCTGGGGCATCACCCACCGCGTCGAGAGGCAGGCCCTGGACCCCTCGGCCCTGCTCACCTCCGCCACCGTCCGGCGCCTGCTCGACGCCAGCCTCCTCAAGTGGCCCTACTTCACCCTGCTCAACCACGGCGAGGTGCCCACCGTGTCGTCGTACACGACGAAGCGGGACGTGATCGGGCACAAGGCGGCCGGATTCGCCGACGCCCGGGCCGTGGCCCGCCACATGGCGAACGGCGCCTCCCTCAAGCTCAACCAGATCGGGGACTGGCACGCGCCCACCCGCGCCATCGCCCGGCAGCTGGAGGAGCTCCTGCCCGTGGCGGTCAACTCCTACGTCTTCCACACCCCCCAGGAATCCCGCGGCATGCTCCCCCACCGGGACGCCGCCCATGTGCTCGCCATCCAGCTCGAAGGCCGCAAGGAGTGGCACCTGTACGCCGAACCGGACCAGGTCGGCGCCTCGGCGGGCCTGGACGTCGACGCCGCCCGCCCCACCCACGTCTTCACCCTCGAACCGGGCGACGTGCTCTACCTGCCGCACGGCTGGCCGCACGACGCCGTCGCCCGCGGCGGCGACTCCCTCCACCTGACGTTCACCCTCACCGAACCGACCCCGGAGGACCTGGTCGACGCGCTCCTGCGGCGCTTCCTCGACGACGAGCACAACCTCGTCCACCACTTCCACACCCGCCCGCTCGCGGCCCGTACCGCCGAGGTCCGCTCGGCCCTGACCGAGCGGGCCCGGACGCTGGACGGCGACCACTGGGCGCACACCGCGCTCGAGACGATGCGGGAGGCGATCGGCTGATGCCCACCACGACCACGAGGATCCGCCAGGCCGAGGCCGCCGCACCCCCGCGGCCCGCCGCACCGGACACCGCCCACGACGACACCGCCCACGACGACAGTGCCCACGGCCACGGCGGTGTCGTACCGGACCGGCTGGAGCACCTGGTCGGCGACCCTGGCGCCTTCTTCCGCGACCACTGGGCCCACCAGCCCGTCGTCCTGCGCGCGCACAGCGACCTGAGCCGGCTCATCACCGAGCAGGAGATGTGGGACGAGGTCGACTGCGGACTGCTGTCCCGGCCCTACTTCACCGTCTTCAACGAGGGCGTGCGCACCGCGATCAGCGACATGACCCGCAAACGCACCGTCGTCGGCCACGAACTGCCCGGCTTCATCGAACCCGAACGCATCCGCGAGGACTTCGCGAACGGCGCCACGTTCAAGTTCAACCAGGCCGAGCACTGGCACCCGCGCATCCGCACCCTGGTCAAAGCCCTCGAACCCCACTTCAGCGGCGGACTGGAGTCCTTCGTCTTCCTCAGCCCGCCCGGCAAGACCGCGATGCAGGCCCACATGGACGGCGCGCACGTCTTCATCCTCCAGGTCGCCGGCGTCAAGGACTGGGTGGTGGGCCGCGTCGACGACACCTCCACCAGCGACTCCGTCCTGCACGAGGGCGCCATCCCCGACGAACGCCGCATCGAGCTGACCCTGCGCCCCGGCGACGTGATGTACATGCCGCACGGCACCCCGCACTACGCCACCGCCCGCGAGGGCAACTCCATCCACATCGCCATCACCGTGGAGGAGCCCACCGCGCAGAACCTCGCCGAGGTGTTCCTGGCCGGCTTCCTCGGCACAAAAGCCTTCACCGCCCTGCACGACAGCCACCACCGGCACTCCCTGGCCCAGCGCACCGAACTCCTGCGCCAGGCCCTGCTCGACCACCTCGCCGGCGCCGACGAGGACGCCGCGACGCGGGCCGCCGTCACCCTGCGCAGGGAACACCGGTGAACGGGCCGCGGGCAGCACGCCGCGCCCCCTGGATGAGCGGCGGAGGACCCGCGGCCGTCCGCGAGGGCACCCTGCGCACGGCGGACCTCGACACCACCTGGGCCCGCCTTCAGCCGCAGCTCGCCGCCCGCGGCATCACCCGGGTCGCCGACCTGACCGGCCTGGACATCCTCGACGTCCCGGTGTGGACGGCGATCCGGCCCGCCGCCGCCACCCTGGTCGCCAGCGCCGGCAAAGGCCTCACCCACACCGCCGCCCGCATCTCCGCGGTCATGGAGTCCCTCGAGGTCGCCGTCGCCGAACAGGCCCGGCCCGCCGGCGCCGCCCACGGCACCGCCCGCGCCCTGGCCCCGGGCTACACCGTCGACGACCTGACCCTGCACCCCGTCTCCCTGGTCGACGACCGCAGCGTCCTGGAATGGACCACGGGCTGGGACCTGGCCTGCGGGGCACCGGCCCTGATCCCCACGGCCGCCGTCGGACTGCGCGGCTGGGCCGCCGCCCGCTGGCAGCCCCCCACCTTCGTCACCACCACCAACGGCCTGGCCTCCGGCAACGACCACGTCGAGGCCACCGTCCACGCCCTGCTGGAGAGCGTCGAACGCGACGCCCTGGCCCGCCTGCGCCCCGACGACGCCGTCGCCACCGACCTGGACACCGTGGGCGAGCGGCTCGGCGCGGTCATCACCCGCATCCACGCCGCCGGCGCCGACGTCGCCCTGGAACGCATCCCCTCCGTCCCCGGCACCTGGGCCTACACCTGCTGGCTCACCCAGCCCGAGATGTGGCAGATCTTCGCCGGCTCCGGCTGCCACACCGACCCCGCGATCGCCGCCGAACGCGCCCTGCTGGAAGCCGTCCAGAGCCGCGGCTCCACCATCAGCGGCGGCCGCGACGACATCCCCGAATGGACCTTCCGCCGCCTGGGCGCCCCACCCGACCGGCCCCGCCCCACCCCGCACCACACCGAACCGATGCCCACCGCGACCCGGCCGGCCACCTCCCTCGACGACGTGCTGGACGACCTCGTCACCGCCGTGCACCACACCACCAAACGGCCCGTGATCGCCGTCGACCTCACCCCCCACCGCCGGCCCTGGCCCGCCGTCGTCCAGGTCTTCGCCCCGGGACTCGGGCTCGCCCTCCAGCACCCCCGCCCGCGGTCCCTCGCCAGCAGGAGCTTCGCGTGACCCCCCGCCGCATCGCCTTCGTCGGCCCGACCCTGCCCCCGCACCAACGGCCCCGAGGCGCCTTCACCTACCGGCCCCCCGTCCGGCACGGCGACCTCTTCGACCTGTGCCTGCGCCCCGGCGACCAGGTACTGATCATCGACGGCGTCTACCAGCACTTCGCCCCCATCCGGCACAAGGAGATCCTCGCCCAGCTCGCCCGCGGCGTGCACGTCGCCGGCACCGCCAGCCTCGGCGCCCTGCGCGCCGCCGAACTCGCCGGCTTCGGCATGCAGGGCCTGGGCCACGTCTACGGCGAGGCCCACGCCGGACGCCTGAGCGCCGACGCCGACGTCGCCGTCCTGCACACCGACGACAGCGCCGGCGCCCGCCGCCTGACCGAGGCCATGGTCTGCATCCGCCACGCACTGACCGAACTGCTCGAAGCGAAAGAACTGGACCCCGGCCAGGCCGCCCGCCTCGAACAGGCCGCCGCCCGCCTGCACTTCACCGAACGCTCCGCCACCGGCCTGCGCCACACGGCAGGACCCGACCGCGACGCCATGCACCTGCTCCTGGACCACCTCAGACGCCACGGCGACATCAAGACCCGCGACGCCCGCCACGCCCTGGACACCCTCGCCGCCCGCCCCGTCCCGCAGCAGGCCCCCGCACCCGGCACCGCCGAGGCCTGGACCAGCTCCTACGGCAGAGAAGGGGACTTCGAGCACCGGCCGCTCAAACCCGGCTCCGCCGTCGGCGCCCGCCTCGCCCTGGCCTGCCTCCAGCTGTTCGCCGTCGACTACCCCGAACGCCACCGCGCCTACGCCCTGCGCCTGGCCGCCGCCACCACCGGCCGCACCGGCCCCGCCGGCCGGCTGCTCGGCGCCGCCGGCTTCGCCCCGGCCACCCGCCCCCACGCCCGCCTCGCCCGCGGCACCGAGGCCACCGCCCACTGGACCGCCGACGAACGCCTCCTGGCCCGCACCTTCCGCCTGCCGCCCGGCCGCCTCGTCTACCAGGACCTGCCCGCCGAAGCCGTCGCCGGCAGCACCCTGGACGAACTGGAACAACGCTGCCTCAAACTGCTCCTGCCCCCCGCCGCACACCCCCTGCCCACCACCCAACGGCACACCCTGTTCAGACAGTTGTGGCAGGCCGGCTCCGACCACGACTACCGGCTGTGCGCGCTGGAGCGCGGCTTTCGCGACACCGAGGAGGCCGCCCGCCTCGCCGGCGCCTTCGACCTGGCCCTGATCGCCCGGCTCCTCCGGACACCGGCGGCGGCCCGATGAGCCCCACCCCACCCCCCACCACCACCCCTCACACCCCGGACCTTGCCCCGGACCTTGACCCGGCCCCGGCCCTGGCCCAGGGCCTGGCCCCGGACCTGGCCCAGGGCCTTGCCCGGGGGCTGGCCCTGGCCGAGGCGCACAGCACCGAACCACGCCCCAGAGAAATCGCCGCCCACGGCGACGACGGACTGCTGCTGCGCGTCGACGTGCCCACCCGCCACGGCGCCGAACAGCAGCACCTCGTGCACTACCGCCGCCGCCCCGACGGCACCTGGCAGGCCGGCTGGACCCTGCCCTGGGGCACCCAAGCACTGCCCGTACCCGGCGGCTACGTGTGCGTGCGCCGCGCCGACGGCCGCACCCTGGTGGAACTGCGGCCCGCCGACGGCGGCCCCGGACAGCTCCTGCTGAGCACCCCCGGACGCGTCGGCGCCCTCGCCCCCCGCCCCGGCGCCGGCCAGATCGCCGTCACCACCAGCACCTTCGGCGGACCCGGCGAACACCCCCAGGGCCTGCTGGCCGGCTCCGACGCCGTATGGGCCGAAGGCTCCGACATGACCCTCAGCTACGCCAAACAGCCCCAGAAGGAATGGCAGGTCCACCTCGTCCCCCTGGACGGCACCGCCCCGCACCTGCTCACCCCCGACATCCCCGCCGACCTCGCCCTGTCCGGCGAGGCCGCCTGGGCCACCGAAGCCACCCTGTTCCTGGGCGCCCTGCGCCACCACCGCCACGGCGTCCGCAACTTCGGCCTGCTCGCCCTGGCCGTCGACCAGGGCGATGCCACCCGCACCCTCTTCTGCGACACCGTCGACCTCTGCTACCCCGTCCCCGGACCCGGCGGCCAGGTCGCCTACCTGGGCACCACACCGCGCCACGACAACACCCCCATCGCCCAGTTCGCCTGCCTCGTCGGCGAACAGCTCCACCAGCCCGTCCTGCTGCCCGCCCAGAACGGCCTGTGGCAGCGCCCGGCCGGCTGGGACGGACCCCGCCGCCTGGTGTGCACCGCCGAATCCGGACCCCGCCGCGGCCTGTACGTCCACGACCTCGACGACGCCACCTGGCACCTGGTGCCCACCCCGGCCTCGGTCATGAACACCCGCGTCCACGCCGGCCGCGCCGCCGTCCTGACCTCCGCCCCCGACACCCCGCCCGCCCTGGACGTGACCGCCCTGCACCCCGGCCACCCCACCGAACACGTCGTCTTCGCCGAGGCACCCCCGCGCCCGGGCAGCCTCCAGTACCGGCGCCAGCGCATCCCCGGCACGGACGGCGACCTCGCCAGCTGGGTGTGCCTGCCCGAACACGGCACCCCCCACGCCACCGTCGTCCTCTACCACGGCGGCCCGTTCCAGAGCTGGAGCGAATGGTCCTGGCGCTGGAACCCCTGGCCCTTCGTCGCCTGCGGACTGGCCGTCGTCCTGGTCGAACCCCCGCTCAGCCTCGGCTACCCCGACGCGGTGCGCACCGGCTGGCGCCAGTGGCGCGGCGGCATCGCCACCAGCGCCGCCGCCCAGGTCGAAGCCGTCCGCGCCGCCGAAGGACTCCTCGACTCACCCCTCGCGCTCATGGGCGGCAGCTTCGGCGGCTACCTCGCCCTGAGCACCGCCGACTCCCTCAACCCCGACCTCGTCGTCGCCCACGCCGCCCCCCTGGACCTCACCCAGGTCGCCGAGGGCAGCGACGTGGGCTGGCAGTGGATCCGCGAGTTCGGCGACCCCACCGAATGGCGCCCCCTCTACCAGATCAACAGCCTCGCCCCCCGCCCCGTACGCCCCGGCACCCGCGTACTGCTCTCGCACGGACTCCAGGACGGACTCGTCCCGCCCACCGAGACCCTGCGCACCCACCGCGCCCTCGCCCGCCAGGGCGTACGCAGCGAGGTCGCCTTCTTCCGCTCCGAGGCCCACCCCCTCAGCCGGCCCGGGAACATCCGCGCCTGGTACCGCTGGGTCCTGTCGGCCGTCACCGACGAACTCGCCCCCAAGACCACCGGCCACCCCACCCCCGACACCCCAGCGCAGGCGACACCATGACGCACCGTCACACCACCCTCTGCGCTACGGCCCCGCCTGGCGAACCCGCCCCGCACGCCGCCGACACCCCAGCGGAGAACACAACATGACGGACCGTCACATCGTCACCCGTGCCGCGGTCGCCGACGGCATCACCGGCCTCGGGATCCGCCCCGGCGCCACCGTCATCGCCCACACCTCCCTCAGCTCCTTCGGCCACGTCGTCGGCGGCGCGCACAGCGTCCTGCTCGCCCTGCGCGACACCCTCGGCCCCCACGGCACCCTCGTCATGCCCGCCTTCACCCCCCAGCTGTGCCACCCGCACACCTGGCGCGCCCCCGACCTCGCCCGCGCCGCCGCCGACCCGCACCTCGCCGCCCAGATGCCGCCCTTCGACCCCCGCCGCACCCCGGCCGCCCGCACCATGGGCGTCCTGCCCGAACTGCTGCGCACCCAGCCCGGCACCCTGCGCTCCCGCCACCCCCACGTCTCCTTCGCCGCCCAGGGCCCCCACGCCCAGAACATCGTGCGCGAGCACCCCGCGGCCTGGCGGCTCGCCGCCCACGGCCCGCTGGGCCGGCTCTGGGACCTCGACGCCCACGTCCTGCTGCTCGGCGCCCCCTGGCAGAAAGCCACCGCCCTGCACCTCGCCGAGTACGCCACCGCCTACCCGGGCCGGCGCTCCGGCCTGTGGGCCGTGCCCCGACCCGACGGACACGGCGGCAGCCGCTGGCACCACGTACCCGAACTCCTCGTATGGGAAGGCGACTTCGACGCCCTGGGCGCCGCCTACGAAACCTCCGGCGCCCCCCTGGCCGAGGCCCGTATCGGCGGCGCCCGCTGCCGGGCCGTACCGCTGCGCGACCTGGTGCGCTTCGCCTGCGCCTGGCTGGCCGCACACCGCGACCTGAGCCGCGGACTTCCCCCGCCCGGCTGGCGGGACGTGGTGGATGCTGAGGCTTTCGTGCCCGCCGGAGAACTCGGCGCGGCGCACACCCACACGGCGGCCAAGGAGCCCATCACATGAGCGGCGAAGTGTCCCTGCGACCTGTCATCCCCGGCGATCTCGACCTCTTCGAGCGGGAGTTCACCACCCAGGAGGGCACCGGCCCCTTCCAGTGGTTCGGATTCACCTCCGCCCACCGGCTGCGCGACCGCTTCGCCGAGGACCGGCTCCTGGGCCCCGACGGCGGCATGCTCACCATCACCGCGGCAGGCGAGGCGGTCGGCCGCGTCGAATGGTTCGCCTCCGCCTGGGGACGCCCCGCCACCTCCTCCTGCTGGACCATCGCCATCGCACTGATCCCCGCCGCCCGCGGCCGCGGCACCGGAACCACCGCCCAGCGCCAGATCGCCCGCTACCTCTTCACCCACACCCGCGCCGAACGCGTCCAGGCCTTCACCGACCACGCCAACCTCGCCGAGCAACGCGCCCTGGAAAAAGCCGGCTTCACCCGCGAGGGCACCCTGCGCTCGGCCCAGTGGCGCTCCGGCCGCTGGCACGACCAGGTCCTCTACTCGGTCCTGCGCACCGACCTACCCCTGTGGGAGGAAGAACCCGAATGACCTCGCAGCCGATCGGCCTGCGTCTCGACAACGGCCTGAACGTCCTGCTGCAACCGCTGCCCGGCTGCCAGGTCGTCGCCACCTGCCTGCACGTCGCCACCGGTTTTCGCAACGAACCCGTCGCCGGCGCCGCACACCTGCTGGAGCACGTCCTGGCCCAGGGCGCCTCCAGCAGCAGGCCGCTGACCGACGCCGTCGCCGCCACCGGCGGCACCACCAACGCGCGCACCGCCGCCGACTACACCCAGTACACCGCCGTCCTCCCCGCCGGCGCGCTCGAACTCGGCCTGCGCCTGGAGCGCGACCGGCTCACCGACCCCGACCTCGGACCGCCCCACGTCAGCGCGCAGATCGCCGTCGTCCAGGCCGAGATCCGCCGCAACATGCTGCAACGCCCGCACGGCGGACTGGTCCTGTTCGACCTGCCCGCCCTGCTGCACGACAGCTGGAACAACCGGCACAACGGATACGGCGACATCGACGCCCTGTGCGACCTGGGCCCCGCCGAACTGGGCCGCTTCTTCCAGGAGTCCTACGCGCCCGGCAACATCCACCTCGCCCTCGCCGGCGACTTCGACCCCCGGCGCGCCCGCGACCTGGTCGAGCGGCACCTGGCCGCCGTGCCGGCCCGCACCACCCCGCCCCGCCCCCACGCCCCCGAGGCCCCGCTCACCGCCCCGCGCCAGGCGCTGCGCGCCGAACGGATCGCCGCCACCGCGCGCACCGCGATCGGTTTCCGCACCCCGGACCCGGCCGCCGAACCGGACGCCCACCTGGCCACCGTGCTGCTCGGCGAACTGCTGGAGAGCCTGGGCACCGACTGCCCCTGCCACCGCGGCACCGGGCGGACCTGGGGCGCGTTCAAGGCCCGCGCCCACCGCACCGGCAACCCCTTCGACGTCGCCCGCGACGCGCTGTTCGCCGTGGACTTCCCGCACCCCGTGGACACCGGGCCCGAGCAGGCCGAACACTGCCTGCGCTCGGTCCTCGCCGACATCGCCGACGGCACCGTGCCCGTCTCCGGGCCCCTGGCCCGTATCCGCAGACAGCTCGCCCTGGCCCTGCACGCCGAACTGGACTCCGTCATGAGCCAGGCGTCCTGGCTGTGCGTCGGCGCCGCCGTCCACCACGATCCGCTCCACCTGGCCGGCCTGCCGGACGCCCTGCTGCGGCTGCCCGACACCGAGGTGGCCGCCGCGGCCGCCCGCCACGCCACCGCCCCCGCCGCCCGCCTCACCAGCCGCCCGGCCCCCGCCCCGACCGTCCCCACCACACCCACTGCCCGCACCGCGGTCACCGCCGTCCCGACAGGAGCCGCACGATGACCGCCCCCACCGCACCCCAGCCCACACCCGCCGCACCCCAGCCCGCCCCCGCCGCATCCCGGACCGCTCCCGCGTCCGCCGGGCCCCGGCCGGAGGCCGCGGCCGTTCCGCGGTTCAGCGCTCCCGCGCACAGCGAACAGAGCACCGGCCGCGGCACGGCCGTCGCCCTCCAGCGCGCCGGGACCGGCCAACTCACCGAAGCCCGGCTGCTGTTCCCGCTGGTACCGGCCCCCGGCGCGCACCAGAGCCGGGTCGAGGTGATGGCCGAGGCCCTGCGCGACGCCCTCACCGAGGCCACCGCGGACCTGGCGACCGTACGGGTGGAGGCGCGCGGCGACCGGGCCGTCGTCGCGGTGCGCACCTTCGCCGACGACTTCGCCGCCACCCGCGCCCGCGTCCGCGACTGCCTGGACGAAGGCCGGCCGCACGAGGCCCGCCGGGTCCGCGAGGCGGCCGACCGGGTCGCCCGGCGCCTGGCCGCCGCCGAAACCGCGCCCGCCTTCCTCGCCCGCAGCGGCTTCCTCGCCGCCGCCTACGGCCCCCACCCCTACGGCCGCGCCGCGACCGCCGCCGCAGCCGCCGGCGTCGACGCCACCGACACCGCGGCCCTGCTCCACGGCGCGCCCGCCGCCCGCCGCCACAGCGTCGTCGTCGGCCCCGACCCCGCCGGAGCGCTCCTGGCCCAGGCGACCGCACTGCTGCCCCGCACCACCACCCCCGCGCACGACCACACGACCGCTGTCCCCGCGCCCGCGCCCGGAGCGCGCCGCACCCTGCTGCACCCCGCCACCCCGCAGACCCTGCTCCGCCTGGGCGGCCTGGTGCCCGGCCGGGGCCACGCCGACTACCCGGCGCTGCAACTGGCCGCGCTCATGCTCGGCGGCTACTACGCCAGCCGCCTCACCCTCGTCCTGCGCGAACGCGAGGGCCTGGCCTACGCGCCCCGCGCCGTCCTCGACCCGCTGGGCGCGCACGCCGTACTGACCGTGGAGGCCGACGTACGCCACGACGGCGCCGCCCGCGCCCTGACCCTCATCGCCGAGGAGACACGGCGCCTGGCCCAGGGCGCCTTCAGCGCACAGGAACTGCGCAACGCCCAGAACTACGCCGTCGGTTCCCTGGCGATGGCCTGCTCCTCCCGCTCCGGACTGGCCTCCACCTACGCCGCCGTGCTGGCCAGCGGCCTGCCCGCGAGCTGGCCCGCCCGCTACGAGGACCGGCTGCGGGCCCTGGGCGCCGACGACGTGGCCCGCGCCGCGGCCACCCACCTGGCCGCGCCCGCCCTGACCGCGGTGGTCGTCGCCCCGGCCCCGATCCCGGGCCTGCCGCCCACCGCACCCGACGCCACCTGAACACACCCCCGGGGGCGGCAAAGGCACCCGGCGCCCGAACCCCGGCCCCGCCACCCACTGCCCCGCCGCCCCCCACCGACCCGGACCACCTGAGGATTGGGACCCACCGTCGTGAAAACGCTCCTCCAGCGCACGTTCTCGTCATTGCGCGGCCCGGCCCGAACGCTCGGCGCGCTGCACTTCGTCGACAGCCTCGGCAACGGCCTGTTCATGGCCGGCTCCGCGGTCTACTTCGTGATGGTGGCCGGCCTGCCCGCCACCGTCGTCGGGCTCGGCCTCTCCCTCGCCGGCCTCAGCGGCTTCGTGGCCAGCCTCGTCTTCGGCCGGATGACCGACAAGGCGGGCGCCCGGCGCCTGCTCAGCGTCCTGCTCCTCCTCCTGGCCGGCGCCTACACCCTCTACCCGGCCGTGCACTCACCCGCCCTCTACTTCCCCGTCGTCGTCCTGACCGGCGCCCTGGAGTACGGCTGCGGACCGGCCTTCGGCGCCCTGATCGCCGAACTCGTCCCCGACGGCGAACGCGTCACCGCGCGGGCGGCCCTGCGCTCCCTGTTCAACGCCGGCTTCTCGGCCGGCGCGCTGGCGGCGGCCGCGCTGATCTCCCTGGGCAAGGACACCCTGAGCCTGCTGCCGCTCGGCAACGCGCTGACGTTCCTGGCGGCGGCCGCCCTGGTGCTCAAACTGCCCGCGAACGGCGCCCGGGCCGCCGCCGACGGCGGCAGACCCTTCCGCGTCCTGCGCGATCTGCCCTTCCTCGGCGTCATCGGCTCCTCCAGCCTGCTCGCCCTGCACAGCGCCGTCCTGCTCGCCGGGATACCGCTGTGGATCGTCCGCAACACCGGCCTGCCGCGCGGCCTGGTCCCGCTGATCCTCGCCGTCAACACCGTCCTGGTGGTCCTCTTCCAGGTCGCGGCGGCCCGCGGCTCGGAGAACCTGGACGGCGCCGTCCGCGCGGCCCGCAGATCGGGAGCGGTGAGCGTGCTGGCCTGCGCCGCCCTGGCCGCCGGAACCCTCACCGGATCCTGGGCCACCGGCGCGATCACCCTCGGCGCGGTCCTGCTGTTCACCCTCGCCGAACTGTGGCAGTCCGCCAGCGGCTTCGGCCTCGGCTTCGGACTGGCCCCCGAAGCGGCCCGCGGCGAATACCTCGGCGCCTTCCACCTCCACATGGTTATCCAGGCCACCCTCGGCCCCGCCCTGGTCACCTTCCTGGTCATCGGCCACGGCGCCGTGGGCTGGCTCGCCCTGGCCGCCCTCTTCGTGGCCGGCGCGGCAGCCGTCGGCCCCGCGGTCACCCGCGCCCGCCGCACCCTCCCGGCACCGTCCCCCGAACCGGACCACACCCCCGAACCGGCAGCCCGCACCGAGGCCGGGGCCCAGCCGCAGACCGCGGCCTGAGCGCCGGACCGGCACCCAGGACACGCACGACAGCGGAGGCTTGAGACATGACCGTCGAGCTCATCGGCACCGCCGCACACACCCTGCCCGCAGAGGAGTTCGCCACCCTGTACGCGCAGGCGCAGCGGTTCTACGCCCACCAGATGCGGCTCCTGGACACCCACGACACCGGGCGCTGGGCCGAGACCTTCACCGACGACGCCCTGCTGCACCTGCCGTCCCCGCCCGCACCGCTGCGGGCACGCGCCGCGCTGGAGACCTACGTGCGCTCCGGCGCGGCCCGGCACCGGCACGCCGGCAGCCGCCTTGACCACTGGGTCGGCATGCTCGACGTACGGCCGCGGACGGACGGCTCGCTGCACACCCGGTGCTCGGCGCTGGCCTACCTCACGCCCGCGGGGGGCGGCCCCAAGGCGCTGCACGTGTACGTCATGGAGGACGTCCTGGTCCGCCGCGCGGGCCGGTGGCGCATCGCGCACCGCCGGATCACCCGCGACGACCTGGCCTGAACCCCCGCGCCCCGCACCCCCGTCCGCGCCCCGCACCCCGTCCGTACACCGGCCCCTGTCCGTACACCGGCCTCTTGTCCGCGCCCGCCCGCCCGTCCGCCGCCCGCCGGCGAGGGCGGGCGGGCCGTGCTCGAAGGACGGTCCACGAGCGGTCGAGAGCGCGTCGAGGCCCGCTCACGAGGGCCGCCGCCGCGGACCGCACGCCGCTATCGTCCTGATTCCCCCCAGTCCGCGCCCGCCCGCCGGCGGACCGGACGCCGGAGCGTCTCGTCGATGGAGTGCCCATGCACAAGGCGGAAGAGCCGAAACTGCGCCTGTTCGTGTTCCACCACTCCGGCGGCTCGCACCTGGCCTACCGCGACTGGCCCGCCGGCTTCCCGGCCCACTGGGACGTGCAGATCCCCGACGCACCGGGCCGCGGCCCGCGCGACCGGCGCCCCGCGCTGGGCGACGCGGGCGCCCTGCTCGACCACTTCCTGCACGAGCTGGACACCCGGCTGACGGGCCCCTACGCGTTCTTCGGACACAGCATGGGCGGACTCGTCGCCTACGAACTCACCCGCCGCCTCGTGGACCTGGGCCGCACCCCGCCGCTCTGGCTCGGCGTGTCCGCGCGCGGCACCCTGCACCCCGACGGGGACCCGGTGCGCCGGCACCTGCTGACCGACGCCGAACTGCGCCGCGAACTGGCCACGATGGGCGGCACCCCCTCCGAGGTCATGGACCACGACGAACTGTGGGAACTGTTCGAGCCGACCATCCGCGCCGACCTGCGCATGAGCGAGACCTGGCGCACCCCGCCGCTGACCGCGCCGCTGCCGGTGCCCCTGTCGGTGTTCGGCGGCACCGGGGACCAGGTGGCGCCGCCGCACCGCCTGGACGGCTGGGCCCGGGCCACCGAGCACTTCCTGGGACGGCATCTGTTCGAGGGCGGCCACTTCTACTTCCAGGACCACCTCCCCGCGGTCGCCCGGCAGATCCAGGACGACGTCCGCCGCGCCGTGAGCGTCCGTCCGCCGTCCGCGGTGACCCGATGACCGTCCTCGACCTCGCCGCACCGGCCCCCGCCCGCACCGCGGCAACCACAGCAGCCGATACGACCGATACGACCGGTACGGGCGACACGAGCGGGGAGATCGAGGCGGCGACCGAGTTCCGGCTGCTCGGCCCCGTCGTCGTCTACGACCGGGGGACCGGAACGGGCATCGCCCCCGCCGGACCCAAACAGCGGGCCCTGCTCGCCGCCCTGGTCGTCCACGCGGGCCGGCAGCTGTCCGTCGAGCGCCTGGTGGAGGAACTGTGGGGGGAGCGGCCCCCCGCCAACGCGCCGAGCGCCCTGCACACCCACGTCGCCCGGCTGCGCCGGCTGCTGCCCGCCCGCGGCCACGAGTGGATCAGCACCCTGCCCACCGGATACCTGCTGCGCCTGGGCCGGGCCTCGACCGACGTGGCACGCTTCACCCGCCTGTCCGGCCAGGGCCGGGCGACAGCCCCCCAGGACCCCCAGGGCGCGACCCGGCTCCTGGGCCAGGCACTCGCCCTGTGGCAGGGAACGGCCCTCCAGGACAGCTGCCACGGACCGCTGTGCACCGCCGAGGCCGACCGCCTCGAGGAACAGCGCCTCACCACCCTGGAAGCCCTGTACGAGGCGAGCCTGAACTGCGGCCGCTACGCCGAGATCGTCTGCGACCTGGAACGGCTCACCGCCGCCCACCCGCTGCGCGAGCGCCTCTACGACCTGCTGATGGTCGCCCTGTACCGGTGCGGCCGCCAGTCGGAGGCCCTCGGCGTCTACGAACGCGCGCGCCGCCACCTGGTCGCCACGCTCGGCGTGGAGCCGGGCCCGGCGCTGCGCTGCCGCCTGGACGCGGTCCTCAACCACTGCCCCACCCTGACCGCAGCGCGCCCGCACCGCCACGACCTGACCGCGGAGACCGCCCGCATCCAGACCCGGATCGACCAACTGGTCGCGGACCAGGCCGACCTGCTGCGCCGGGTCAGGGAACTGGACCCGGGCCGCTGACCCCGGCGGCTTCAGCCTGAGCCGGCAATCCCCGGCCTTTTGCCGGGGAGGGGATTCACGGCAGGTTGGTGAACGCGGCGAAGACGTCGTCGAGTTCGTTCGTGTGCACGGTGAGCGACTCGGGTGCCAGCGCCGCCGCGTCCAGGACCGCGAGCACGCTCCGCAGCGTCTCGACACCGGCGTCCCCGGGCACCTGGAGGATGCCGGTCCCCGGATCGCTCCAGGCCCCCTCGAAGGCCGCGCCGGCCCGTTCGAGCGCGAGCGGGTCGGTGAACCGCAGGCGGATGACGGCGGCAGGCGGTTCGTCGCGGGGCTCGGGCCACACCACGCCGCCGCGCCCACCGTCATCCCGTTCACCGTCATCCGGTTCACCGCCGCCCGGTGCACGGCCGTCCGGTTCGGTGTCGTCGTGTCCGCTTCCGGGGACCGTGGCCGGCTCCCGCGGTCCCGGTGGCCGGTAGGCGGGCAGGAGGCTGAGGGGGGAGCGGGCCGCAGGGAGCGCGTACTGGGGCCCGCCCGGGACGAGTCCGCCGTCAATCCCGTACTCCTGCGGCTCCTCCCCGTCGTGCAACTCGTGCACGAGGACGGCCGGTTGCGGGGCGTGCCCGGAGCCGGGCGGCCGGTTCCGGGGGCCGGGCGGCTCGATGGTGTGCGGCTGCTGTCGCCGGTGCCACTGCTCGTTCACGGCAGGACCTCCTCCTCGTCCGGGTCCGGCACGATCACCGTCCCGATCCCGTCGTCGGTGAACATCTCCAGGAGCACCGCGTGCGGGATCCGCCCGTCGATCACCCGGGCCGCGCCCACCCCGCCCCGTACCGCCTCCAGGCAGCCGGTCATCTTGGGCACCATGCCGTCGCTCAGCTCCGGCAGGAGTTTCTCCAGCTCGCCCGCGGTCAGCCGGGGGATGACCTCGGCACGGTGCGGCCAGCCCGCGCACAGCCCCGCGACGTCCGTCAGCATGACGAGCGCCTCGGCGCGCAGCGCGGTCGCGAGCGCCGCGGCCACGGTGTCGGCGTTGACGTTGTAGACCAGGCCGTCCTCGGCGCTGCGGGCGAGCGGTGAGACCACCGGGATCCGGCCGCCGGCCAGCAGGCCCTCCAGGGTGGCGGTGTCCACGCCGGTGATGTCGCCGACCCGGCCGACGTCGACGGGTTCCCCGTCGATCCACGGCACGTGCCGTACCGCGGTGAGGGTGTCCGCGTCCTCGCCGGTCATCCCGACGGCGAGCGGGCCGTGGCGGTTGATCAGCCCGACCAGTTCGCGCTGCACCTGCCCGGCCAGGACCATGCGGACCACGTCCATCGCCTCGGCCGAGGTGACGCGCAGGCCCGCCGCGAACTCGCGCTTCATGCCGCGCCGTTCGAGCTCGGCGTCGATCTGGGGGCCTCCGCCGTGCACCACCACGGGCCGCAGCCCGGCGCGGTGCAGGAAGGCGATGTCGCGGGCGAAGGCCGCGGTGAGGTCCGCGTCGACCATGGCGTGTCCGCCCAGTTTGACGACGACGGTCCGGCCCTGGTGACGGGCCGGCCATGGCAGGGCGTCGCCGAGGGAGCGGGCCTTGGCCCGGGCCTGCCGGATGCTGACGCTCATGCGGCCCTCGCTCGCCGAACGGGGCCGCCGGCCGGGGAATGGGCGCTCATGGGGACTCCTTTGTGGGGGCCCCGGCCGTGGGGCGGGCCCCGTGGCCGGTGGACATGTGCTGGAAAGCCGCACGAGAGGACTTGGCTGTGGTGCGGGTTCTTGGGACGGTGAACGCCGGCCGGCGAGGGTGCGCGCCCTGGGTCGTCGCGCGCGGGTCCTCGAGTGTCCTGCCGCGGGGTCACGTCCTGTCAACGGGACAGTGGCCGGTGGGGCCGCCCGGGCTGCCGGTTCAGGCGGCCGAGTGCGCGGCCCGCACGGGGCAGGTGCGGCTCAGCTCCCGTTCGGTGCGCCGCAGCACGATCGAGTCGGCGATCTCGCCGCTGCGGACCGCGATGTTCGACAGCAGGGCCGAGGACAGACCGTGGGTGTGCTCGGTGCCGCCCTGGAGGTAGACCCCGCCGGCCAGCCCCGACCCGCTGACCAGGCGGTAGTCGCGTTCCACCTGGTGTCTGCCCTCGGCGTCGCGCAGGAAGTGCCGGTCGAAGTCGCCGAGCAGGCGGGCGGGGTCCAGGCCGTCGTAGCCGGTGGCGAACACCAGCGCGTCCACGGCGAGTTCCTCGGTGCGGTCATCGAGCAGCGAGCGCAGGCTCACCCGCGTCTCGCTGCCGGCGCGCTTGACGTCGGTGACCCGGGTGAGGTTGCGGAAGTGCAGCCGCTCGGTGCCGCGCACCCGCTCGTCGTAGGACCGCCGGTACAGGTCGCGGATGACGTCGGAGTCGACCACCGAGTAGTTGGTGTTGCGGTGGTAGCGCCAGAAGGCGTCCCGTGCCCGGTCGGTGCCGAAGTAGTGGTCGTCGACCGCGCCGGGGTCGAACACCTGGTTGGCGAAGGGGGTGTCGTCGGCGATGGCGTAGCCGTAGGAGGGGACGACCGCGGAGACCTGGGCGTGCGGCAGCTCGTCGTGGAAGAACCGGGTGATCTCGGCGGCGCTCTGGCCGGCCCCGACCACGACCACGTTCTTCAGCTCCTTCGGGTCCTGTGCGCGGAACCTGCTGAGGAACTCCGAGCTGTGCCACACCCGTTCGTCGGAGGCCACTCCGTCCGGCAGGCGCGGCACCAGGCCGGTCGAGACGACCACGTTGCGTGCGGCGACCACCCGGGTGGCGCCGTCGGCGCCGCGCACCTCGATCTCCAGGAGGTCGGACCGGGCTGCCCCGGCCTCGGCGACGGGCCGGATCGAGGTGACCTCGGCGCCGTAGGTGACCCGGTCGCCCAGGTCGGCGGCCGCCCACTCCAGGTACTGGTGGAACTCCTGGCGGGTGGGGAAGAAGTCCTGGTTGTTCACGAACTGCACCAGCCGGTCCGAGGCGTGCAGATAGGACACGAAGCTGTAGCGGGACAGCGGGTTCCGGTACGTCGCCAGGTCCTTGAGGAACGAGATCTGCATGGTCGTCGACGGCAGCAGCATGTTCCGGTGCCAGCCGAAGGAGGGCTGCCGCTCGAAGAAGTGGGCGGTGACCGGATGCCGGGGAGTGCTCGCCCCGTGTTCTTCCAGAGCGATCGCGAGCGACAGGTTGGACGGGCCGAACCCGATGCCGACCACGTCGAAGACCTCTTCGCTCCGCCTGCCCGTTGTCTCCATGTCAAAGCTCCCGATGCGTCTGGAAGTCAACCGGTGGCCCACAGCGCCTTCCGGCTTGGCAAAACCTTGCCATGATGTTGGCAACTCGATCCTGAGATCTGGTCTCGTGACGCTGGAGCGGTGGCGGAGTCGCTGGTGGGAGAGGTGGCACCGACACCTCACGGCCGGAAGTCCCTTGCCCGCGGCCGCAGTCGGAAGCCCGCCGGCCGCCGCGCCGGAAGCCCGCGGGCGCCGGGGCGGGCGGCCCGCCCGCAAGGGGGCGGGCGAAAGCGGGGGCGGGATGTTCTCCGGCATTTCTCGAAGAAGAGCCGAAGAAGAGCCGAAGAGGATCAGAAAGGGATCCGAAAGGGATACGAGGGGGAATGGAAAAGGGCTGGAAGAGGGGTCGAGGGGGAATCGAAGAACGCTGGAAGACCCCTTCAGACCTTCTCCAGGCCCCCGCGTTGTGGAAGCATTGTCCTGCCGGCGGGACGGCCCCTATGGTCGACGGGGATCCTCGAAACAGGACAATTCCCGAGAAGGAGAATGCGAATGTTCGTGCCCAGCTCTTATCGCGAGCCGGATCATTCCTGGATGGCGGATCTGATCCGCGCCAACCCCCTGGCCCTGGCGGTGACGAACGGCAGCCCCCAGGACGGCCCCTTCGCCACGCACCTGCCGGTCATCTTCGACCCCGGCGCGCCGGACGAGGCGGGCGGGGAGCTGACGGGGACCACGCTGCTCGGGCACATGAACCGGGCCAACCCGCACTGGGCGGCGCTGCGGTCGGGCGAGGTGCTGCTGCTGACGTTCACCGGCCCGCACTCGTACGTGTCACCCACGGTCTACGAGAAGAGCCCGGCCGCCCCGACGTGGGACTTCACGGCGGTGCACGTCCGGGGCGTGGTGGAGAGGATCGACTCCACCGAGGAGACGCTGGGCGTGGTGCAGTCCACCGTGCGCGCCTTCGAGGGGGCGTTCGGCGACGGCTGGGACATGACCGACTCGCTCGGCTACTTCCGTCAGATCGTGCCCGCCGTGGGGGCCTTCCGGTTCACGGTCACCGGCGCCGAGGGCATGTTCAAACTCAGCCAGGAGCAGCCGGACGCGGTGCGCGAGCGGGTGCGGGCGTCGTTCGGGCAGAGCGGGTGCACGTACAAGCGTGAGGTCGCCGGGCTGATGAGCCGGCTGCCGTGAGGCGCCGGTGGCCTCGGCGCCGGCTGCTTCAGGCGCTGATGGCCACCGGCAGGGTCCGCTGCCCGGCGAGCGCCTTCACGTCCTGCACGCCCTTGAGGCCTGCGGCCTCGCGCTCCGCCGGGGTGCCGGGAGTCTCCAGCGCGGTCGCGGCCGCGCTGTCCAGGGCGGCCGTCACCCACTGCTCGAAGTCGACGCCCAGCTGCCGTGCGGCCTGGTGCCACCACTCCAGGCGGCTGCCGGGAACCTCCAGCCGGCGGCTCGGCTCGGCGGGGACGTCCGGCAGCTGCTCGCCCTGGCGCGCGGTGCGCAGGGCGCCGCGCAGCTGCTTGGTGGTCCACTGCCCCTGTTCGGCGCGGTCGAGCCAGAGCTCCTGGTCCGCGACCTGCATGGAGGCCAGTTCGGCGTGGTGCTGGAAGCTCAGGGCGGGGCGGCGCCGGGTGAGGTCGAAACGCCGTGAGACCCACGCGTAGTTGCGCAGGGTCTGGTACGAGAGGCCGGCGGCGCGTATCCCGCGCTGGTAGCGGTCGGTGTAGTGGTCCTTGCCGTACACCATCCAGTCGCCCAGCCACCAGGAGGACGAGTCGAGGACGTCGGCGAGCTGCCGGCCGGCCCGCTCCCACTCGTCGTAGGCCATCTTGGCGGGCATCTGGAGGCCCACCTTGGTGGTCAGCACCGGGACCCGGCGCGGCGCGGACGCCGTGGCGCGGGCCGGCCGCGGCAGCGGCACCGGCTGCGGGACGGTGGTCGCGGTGCCGTCGTGCGGCCGCGCGGTCTGACCGGCCTGATGCGCCATCATGCCTCCTGAGAACGGTGCATATAACCGTCGATAACCGTCGCACGACGGCCTGGGGCGGCACCGGAGCGGCACTCGAACGGTTGCGCTTCGAACTTCTTCGCCGAAATGGTGTCCGTCTTTTCCGCCGGGAAATACGAAATCCGTGAACCGGGGTGCGGCATCTGAAAAGGATATTCCGGGGGAGGGGTTTTCCCGACGGAAAAAAAGGGGGGGGCGGAGCGGAAGGTGCGCGGGGCGTCTGCCGCGCGGGACGTCAGCGCGTGTCCCGGTCGAAGGCCGAGGCCGCCCAGAAGTAGCCGAGCACGGCGAGGCCGAGGCACCACAGCACGGCGATCCACCCGTTGTTGCCGACCGGGGTGCCCAGGAGCAGGCCGCGCAGGGTCTCGATGGCGGGGGTGAAGGGCTGGTAGCGGGCGATCGGCTGGAACCAGCCGGGCATGGAGTGCAGCGGGACGAAGGCGCTGGACAGCAGCGGCAGCAGGATCAGCGGCATGGCGTTGTTGCTGGCGGCCTCCGCGGTCGGGCTGACCAGGCCCATGCCGACCGCGATCCAGGTGAGCGCCAGGGCGAACAGGACGATCAGTCCGAACGCCGCGAGCCAGTCGAGGACGCCGGCCCCGCTGGAGCGGAAACCGATGGCCACACCCACGGCGGCGACCAGGACCACGCTCAGCACCGACTGCACGACGCTGCCGATGACATGCCCGATGAGGATGGAGCCCCGGTGGATGGCCATCGTGCGGAAGCGGGCGATGATGCCCTCGCTCATGTCGGTGGAGACGGACACCGCGGTGCCGATCACCGTGGAGCCGACCGTCATCAGCAGGATGCCCGGCACGATGTAGGCGATGTACGCCGCCCGGCCCGCGCCGCCGCTCATCGCGCCGCCGAAGATGTAGACGAACAGCAGGAGCAGCATCACCGGGGTGAGCAGCAGGTTCAGGGTGAGCGAGGGGTAGCGCCGGGCGTGCAGCAGGTTGCGGCGCAGCATGGTGGAGGAGTCGCGCACGGCGAGGGAGAGGGAGCTCATCGCAGGGTCTCCTTGGTCTGGCCGGTCCGGCCGGGCTCGTCGGTCCGGCCGGGCTGGCCGGTCCGGTGGTCGGTGCGGGCGCTCTGGCCGGGCAGGCCGGCGCTGTCGGTGAGGGCGAAGAACACGTCGTCGAGGTCGGGGGTGTGCACGGTCAGTTCGTCGGCCTCGATGCTCGCCGCGGCCAGCCGGTCGAGGACAAAGTGGAGTTCTCGCTGGGTGCCGTCGCTGACGAGCTGGAGCGCCAGTGCCTCCTCGTCCCGGGTGGCGGCGGGCAGCGCGGCGGCGGCGGACCGGTAGGCGGCGGGGTCGGTGAAGCGGAGCCGGACGTGCCCGCCGGGGACCAGCCGCTTGAGTTCCGCGGCGGTGCCCTCGGCGGCGATCCTGCCGTCGTTCAGCACGGCGATACGGTCGGCGAGCTGGTCGGCCTCCTCCAGGTACTGGGTGGTGAGGAAGACGGTGACGCCGCCGGAGACGAGCTCGCGGATGATGCCCCACATGGTGTGGCGGGAGCGGGGGTCGAGGCCGGTGGTGGGTTCGTCGAGGAAGATGATCCGGGGGCTGCCGACCAGGGTCATGGCGATGTCCAGGCGGCGCTTCATGCCGCCGGAGTAGGTGGAGGCGGGCTTCTTCGCGGCCTCGGCCAGGTCGAAGCGCTCCAGCAGCGCGGCGGCGACGCGCCGTCCCTCGGCCTTGGGCAGATGGTGCAGGTCCGCCATGAGGAGCATGTTCTCCTCGCCGGTGATCAGGCCGTCGACGGCGGAGAACTGCCCGGTGACGCCGATCGCGGCGCGCACGGCCCGCGGGTCGGTGGCGAGGTCGTGGCCGCCGACGCGCAGTTCGCCGGCGTCGGCGCGGATGAGGGTGGACAGGATGCTGACGGCCGTCGTCTTGCCGGCGCCGTTCGGGCCGAGCAGGGAGAAGACCGTTCCCTGCTCGACGGCCAGGTCGATGCCGTCGAGCACGGTCTTGTCGCCGTAGGACTTGCGCAGCCCGTTCGCCGCGATGGCCAGAGTGCTCATGAGGGTGCTCCTTGGGGGCGGCGGGCGGTCAGAGGCTGCGGACGGTGATGTCGCCGTAGGCGGTGGCGGCACGCAGCTCCAGGTCGCAGGTGCCGCTGTTGCGCAGGGAGTTGTCGATACGGCCGTAGCCGCTTCGGGCGTCCAGGCAGGCGGAGACGCCGCGGGCGGCGCCCACCGTGATGTCGCCGTGCCGGATGTCCAGGTCGACCGTGCCGCGCACGGCCTCGCCGATCTCGATGCCGCCCTTGTCGACACTGATCTCGGCGGGGCCCTCGAGGCGGCCGACGAAGACCTCGCCCTCGTGGACGGTGAGGCGGGCGCTCGCGGCCTCGTCGATCTTCACCGAGCGGCAGCCGCCCGTGAAGGAGACCTCGCCCAGGCGTCCGACGCCGCGGAACTCGGCGGCCCCCGCCTTCGCCTCGACCCGGGAGCCGGCGGGCAGCATGACCGTGACCTCGACGGACCCGGGGTGCCCGAGGAGCGTGTGGGCCGCCTCGGCGGCCTCGATCCGCAGGACGCCGTCGCCGTAGACGGTGCTGATCTCGCCGGCCGCCTTCACGTCGCGGCTCCTGGCCGGGTCGGCGGGCCGGACCTCGACCACGGTGTCGCCGCGCTCCGCGGCGACGAAGCGGATGCGCCCGGCGGGGATGTCGACCACGGCGCGGACGGGGGCGGGGGTGGCGAACTCCTGCGGCGCGTACTCGGTCTTCTGCATGACCAGCTCCTTGAACTCGTGTTTTCCGATATGGAAAACGCTACGTTGCATTCAAGGAGCTGGCAACAAGCCTGTTGCGCACTAGACGCATCTGCCCAGCTCAAAGCTGTTCAATTGTTGCAATAGATCTGAATCTAATGCAACGTCAGCGAACCGGAGTGTTGCAATGAACTGAAAGTGAACGCTCCGCGACGGCCCCGGCCCCGGGATCGTCATCGGCCCGGGCAACGGCATCGGCCCCCGCGTGGACCGCGGACAGTGCCGCCCCGAACCCCTCGACGAAGACGTCCACCTCGTGGTCCGACACGATCAGCGGCGGGGCGAGCCGGATCACGTCCGGCACCGCCGCGTTCACCAGCAGACCCCTGTCCTGGGCGGCCTGCTGCACCCGGGCCGCGAGTTCCCCCTCCAGCACGACGCCCACCAGCAGGCCTGCGCCGCGGACCTCGCGCACCAGCGGATGGGCCAGGTCCTCAAGGCCTCGCCGCAGCCGCCGCCCGGCCCGCGCCACCCGCTCCAGAAGCCCGTCCCGCTCGATGGTGTCCAGCACGGCGAGGGCGGCCGCGCACACCACGGGGTTGCCGCTGAAGGTGGAGCCGTGGGCGCCGGGGGTGAGCAGACGCGCGGCGGTGCCGAAGGCGAGCGTCGCGCCGATGGGCAGACCGCCGCCCAGCCCCTTGGCCAGGGTCACGACGTCCGCCTCGACGCCCTCGGCCTGGGCCGCGAACCAGTGGCCCGTGCGCCCGACGCCGGTCTGTATCTCGTCCAGGACCAGCAGGGTCCCGGTCGCCGCCGTGATCTCACGGGCCGCCCGCAGATAGCCCGGCGGCGGCACGACCACGCCGTTCTCCCCCTGCACGGGCTCCAGGACCAGCAGCGCGGTGTCCGAGGTGACCGCGCCGCGCAGGGCCGCGGCATCCCCGTACGGCACATGGGTCACCTCGCCCGGCAGCGGCAGGAAGGGGCGCTGTTTGGCGCTCTGGCCGGTCAGCGCCAGGGCCCCCATGGTGCGGCCGTGGAAGCCGCCGGCCGTGGCCACCATGTGCGTGCGGCCGGTGAGCCTGCCGATCTTGAAGGCCGCCTCGTTGGCCTCGGCGCCGGAGTTGGAGAAGTACACCCGCCCCTGGCGCCCGGTGAGTTCCAGCAGGCGTTCGGCCAGGCGCACGGTCGGCTCGGCGACGAACAGGTTCGAGACGTGCCCGAGGCGGGCGATCTGCTCGCGGACGGCCCGGACGACGGCGGGATGCGCGTGGCCGAGCGCGTTGACCGCGATGCCGGCGAAGAAGTCGAGGTACTCGTTGCCCTCGGCGTCGCGGACCCGGCAGCCGCGGCCCTCGACGAGCGGTAGCCGGGGGGTGCCGAAGGTGTCCATCATGACGTCCCGCCAGCGGCCGGTCAGCGCCGCGTTGCCGGCCATGTCGCCGGCCGTGTCGCCGGCCGTGGGGCGTTCTGGGTCCGCGGGTCCGAGGGGGCTCATGAGGAGTACTCGCTGTTCTCGTGGACGTAGTCGGCGGTGAGGTCGTTGGTCCAGATGACCGCGCGGTGCGGTCCGGCGCCGAGGTCCACGCCGATGCCGACCTCGCGGCCGGTCATGTCCACCAGCGCCCGGTCCTCGCCGATGCCGCCGTCCCGGCACACCGGCACGCCGTTGATGGCGACGCCCAGCCGGTCGGGTTCGAAGACGGCCCGCGTGGTGCCGATGGCGGACAGGACGCGGCCCCAGTTGGGGTCCTCGCCGTGGATCGCGCACTTGAGGAGGTTGTTGCGGGCGACGGAGCGGCCCACCTCGACGGCGTCGTCCTCGCTCGCCGCGCCCGTGACCTCGATGCGGATCTCCTTGCTCGCCCCCTCCGCGTCCCCGATCAGCTGCCGGGCCAGATCGGCGCAGACCGCCCGGACGGCCTCGGCGAACTCCGCCCGGTCCGGGATGACTTGACCGGCTCCGGAGGCGAGCAGCAGCACGGTGTCGTTGGTGGACATGCAGCCGTCGGAGTCGACCCGGTCGAAGGTGGTGCGGGTGGCGTCCCGCAGCGCGCTGTCGAGCACGGCGCCGTCCACGTCCGCGTCGGTGGTGAGCACGGCCAGCATGGTGGCCAGGCCGGGGGCGAGCATCCCGGCGCCCTTGGCCATGCCGCCCACCGTCCACCCCTCCCGGCGGACGACGGCCGTCTTGCGCACGGTGTCGGTGGTCATCACGGCGCGGGCCGCGTCCTCGCCGCCGCTGCCGGACAACGCCGTGACGGCGCTCTCGACGCCGGGCAGCACCCGCTCCATCGGCAGCGGCACACCGATGAGCCCGGTGGAACAGACCGCCACCTCACCGGAGTCCATGCCGAGCAGACCAGCGGCCCGATCGGCGGTCGCCTGCACGTCCTTCAGCCCCTGCGCCCCCGTACAGGCGTTGGCGCCACCGGAGTTGAGGACGACCGCGCGGATCCCGCCGTCCGCCAGGACCTGCCGGGACCACTGGACGGGGGCCGCCTGCACCCGGTTGGAGGTGAAGACACCGGCCGCGGCACGGCGCGGCCCGTCGTTGACGACCAGCGCCAGATCCAGGCCGCCGTTGTTCTTGATTCCCGCGGCGATGCCCGCCGCCCTGAAGCCTCGTGCTGCGGTGACGCTCAATGCAACTCCCTCGCAGGTCCGCCGCGTCGGCGGCCGGTGTCCGTGCCGCCCCGGATCACGGGGCGACTCCGGTCGTGGAAAGCCCCAGGTCCTCGGTCAGGCCCAGGGCGATGTTCATGCTCTGCACGGCGCCGCCCGCGGTGCCCTTGGTGAGGTTGTCGAGGGCGCAGACCGCGATGATCCGGCCGACCGCCGGGTCCAGGACCACCTGGACCTGGACCGCGTTCGACCCGTACACCGCCCCGGTGCTCGGCCACTGCCCCTCGGGCAGCAGCCGCACGAACGGCTCGCCGGCCAGCGCCCTCTCGTAGGCGGCCCGCACCTGCCCGGCGCTCGTGCCGGGCCGGGCGGCGGCGGAGCAGGTGGCCAGGATGCCACGCGGCATGGGGGCCAGGACCGGGGTGAAGGAGACGGCGACCCGCCGGCCCGCCACGGCGCTGAGGTTCTGCACCATCTCCGGGGTGTGCCGGTGGCCGCCGCCCACACCGTAGGGCCGCATGGACCCCATGACCTCGCTGCCCAGCAGGTCCGCCCGGGGCGCCCTGCCCGCCCCGGACGTGCCCGACGCCGCGACCACCACCGCCTCCGGCTCCGCCAGAGCGGCCGCGTAGGCGGGAAAGAGCGCCAGGGACACCGCGGTCGGATAGCAGCCCGGCACCGCGATGCGCCGGGCACCCGCCAACTTCTCCCGGGCGCCGGGCAGTTCGGGCAGACCGTAGGGCCAGGTGCCCGCGTGCGGCGAACCGTAGAACTTCTCCCAGTCGCCCGCGTCCGCCAGCCGGAAGTCCGCCCCGCAGTCGATGACCAGCGTGTCCTGGCCCAACTCCCGTGCCACGGCCGCGGACCGGCCGTGCGGCAGCGCCAGGAAGACGACATCGTGCCCCCGCAGGGCCTCGGCCGTGGTGGGCACCACCTCCCGCCCGGCCAGCGCCGCCAGATGCGGCTGGAGGGTACCCAGATACCCGCCCGCGCTGGAGTGCCCGGTCAGGGCACCGACACGCACCCGGGGATGGGCGAGGAGCAGGCGCAGCAGCTCGCCCCCCGCATAGCCGCTCGCTCCGGCCACGGCTGCTCGCACGGTCATCGGCCCTCCTTGAGGGGACACGCTCGGATGGTGACGCGGCCTCAGCCGGACGCCTGGTCGCAGAACTCGGCGTTCAGGATCGGCACGATCCCCGACGCGTCCCAGTCGCCGTTGTAGTTGAAGGTCAGCTCGTGACGGCCGTCCTCGGTGAAGGCGGCCAGCGTCAGCGACCCCACCACACCCCCGTCGTGGTACCAGACGTCACCGCAGCCCATCGTCAGCTTCTCGATGCCCAGCCCGTAGGACGTGATCGGCAGATCGGGGTTGACGACGGTCGTCTTCAGCTCTTTCAGCTGCTGCGCCGGCAGCAGCCTCCCGCCCAGCAGGGCCCGGTAGAACAGGTTCAGGTCGTGGGCGCTGGAGATGATGTCGCCGTCCCCCCAGTTCTGTGAGCCGTTCAGCGCGGTGACGTCGTCGATCCGCTCCGGCTGGGTGTCGTAGAACAGCTTGGAATAGCCGTGGCTGCTCGGCCGGGGCAGGTCGCTGCTCGTGCCGGGGTTGGACGTCGCCTCCAGCCCCAGCGGCCCGATGATGCGCCGGCGCACCTCGTCCTCGTACGTCCTGCCGCCGGCCTTCTGGACGATCAGCGCCGCCAGGACGTCGTTGGTGTGGGAGAACGAGTGCCGGGCGCCGGGCTGGAACAGCGGAGCGTGGGAGAAGGCCACCTGGAGACGCTGCTGGGCGGTCAGGGTGTCGTAGCGGTGCGCCAGGAAGCTGTCGCCCATCGTGTACGTCCGGTAGTACGGCTCGTCGGCGAGGTAGTCGAACAGGCCGCTGGTGTGGTTCAGCAGCTGCCGGACGGTGATCCGGGAGCCGTCGTTGCCGTTGCCGGTGACCACGCCGGGCAGATACCGCTCGACCGGGTCGTCGAGGCTGATCCTGCCCTCCGCCTCCATCTGGAGCAGGACCACCGCCACGAAGGTGTCGGTGACGCTGCCGGTGCGGAACCGGTCGTTCTTGCCGCGCGGCGCGCCCGTGGCCCGGTTGCCGACGCCGACCGCGGTCTTCCACACACCGGCACCGTCCCGCGCCTCGGCACTCACACCGGGGACACCGGCCGCGACGGCCGCCTCGATCGCCGCCTGTGTCTTCTCATGCCCGCCCGCCCCCGCGGCGGTGTCACCCGATGCCCGGGCGGGGCCCGTGAAGACGGTGGCCGTCAGGGCCACCGCCGCCAGAGCGACCATGCCGGCCCTTGGCCTGTTCCGCATCGTCATCGTCGTTTCCCCGTCTCTTCGTCTGGGCCGCACGGTGGCTGGATCCGCACAGGTGCGGTTGGTGGCGGAAACGTAGGTCACCTGCCTCGCGGGCAACTCGCGCGGCGCCACCGCGGCCGGAAAGACGCAGGTGCGCCGCCCTCACGCCGTCCGCCGCCGTGCCCCGCCGAAGGCCGGAACTGGTCGTTCAGCCCGTGCGGGAAAGGGAGTTCACCGTGCGCCGGGTGCGGCGCGGACACCGCCCGCGTGGCCCGTGGGTACGGCGCCGGGTCACCGTGGGGGAGGGGCGAAGGATCGTGCCGGTGCCGGTGGCGGTGTTTGTGCCTGTGCTCGTGCTGGTGTCGCGTTCAGCGCCGTGGCCGCGTCCCGGGCGATCTGCCGCAGCAGGGGAGCGGGATCGGGCTGGAAGAAGAAGTGACCGCCGTCGAAGACCCGCAGGCCCAGGAAGCGTTCGGCGTGCTCCGCCCAGCCGGCCATCCGCCGCGGTGACGCGGAACCGTCCCGCCCGCCCGCGTAGGCGGACAGCGCCACGGGCAGGGCGGGGGCGCCGGGATCGGGGCGCCAGCCGTCCACCATGCGCAGATCGGCCCGGATGACCGGGGCGAACAGGGCCCACAGACCGGGGTCGTCGAAGACGGCGCCGGGGGTGCCGCCGAGCAGCTTCAGCCGTGTGCGCAGCTCGGCGTCGGGCAGCTCGTGGTACCCGCTGCGCGGCTCCGCCGGCCGCGGCGCGGCGCGCGCGGACACACCGACCCACACCGGCGGCGGCAGCCCCCGCTCCACGGCCCGCCGGGTCATCTCGTACGCCACGAGGGCGCCCATGCTGTGCCCGAACAGGGCGTAGGGGCACTCCAGTTCGCCCTCGATGCCGCGCAGCAGGAAGTCGGCGAGACGGCGGGCGTCGTCGATCTGCGGCAGGTCGAGGAGGAGCCCGTGGCCCGGGGCGTCGAGCAGCCGTACGTCCCAGCTGTCCGGCAGCCCGGCCGCCCAGTGGCGGTAGAGCACGTGGGAGCCGCCCGCGTGGTGCAGGACGAACAGACGCAGGGCGGGTCGGGTGCCGTCCATCGCTCCCCCTCGGATCGGGCCGCACGGCTTCGCACCATAGAACGGCGCCGGGCCCCGGCGGACGCGGCACAGGAGCGACTCCGCCACTGGTCAGGCGGCTCTCGAGCGAACCTCAGGTCCGCCCGGCCGCAGCTGCGGGACAGGACGCCGCCCGGCCCGCGGGCGCGGCATCGTGGCACACGGAACCGGCCCGGTACAGAGGATCACCGCCGGGCGCGGCCGCCGGCGGGCGGCAGGACACCGGCGGGGCCGGCACTCCTTGTGGCGCCGGCGGCGCGCTCCCTACGGTTTCGAGGCATCGCCGGGGGCCCGCCACCGGCGCCGGCTGTCCCGTCGACCGGACAGCCGCATGTCCCGTCGACCGGACGGGATCGGCCGGCGGATCCGCGCCCGGTGCCCTCGCGCACCCGGCCCGGCGATGTCCCATCCCGAGCCACCCCCTGACCGACAAGGACGGTGCCCTGTTGAGCACGAACCCCTTCGATGACGCGGACGGCCGCTTCCACGTGGTCGTCAACGACGAGGAGCAGCACTCCCTGTGGCCGGTGTTCGCCGAGGTGCCCGCGGGCTGGCGCGTGGTCTTCGGTGAGGCGGCCAAGGCCGAGTGCCTGGAGTACGTCGAGCAGAACTGGACCGACCTGCGGCCCAGGAGCCTGCGGGAGGCCATGGCGGCGGCGGACTGACAGCCGGCCCACCCGCGGACCCGGCCGGGACGACGCTGTCGTGCGCCCCGACCGGTCCGCGCCCAGGAAGACACTTCGAGCGGGGAGTTGAAGGTGGTGACGGGGGCTGTGAGAACCGCCGGCAGGCACGAACCGGGGCCCGTGGACGCCGGCCGCGTGCCGGCGCAGGGCGACATGGTCCTGTCCTTCGTGGGATCGCAGGCCACGGTGCAGAAGTCGGGGATGGTCCTGCCTCCCAACCTGCCGGAGCGGTCCTGGGAGCGGATCGGCGCCAACCTGCGCGAGCTGGTGAACTCCTCCGCGTGGTGGCTCGCCGACTGGCTCCTCTACGGTGAGGCCACCTACGGGTGGCGGCGCTACAAGGAGGCCATCGAACGCACCGGGCTCGACTACCAGACCCTGCGCAACTACGCATGGGTGGCACGGCGGTTCGAGCACCACCGCAGGCGCGACAGCCTCAGCTTCGCCCACCACGCCGAGGTCACCCGCCTCTCGCCGCCGGAGCAGGACTACTGGCTGCGCAGGGCCGAACAGCAGAAGTGGTCGCGCAACGAACTGCGCCGGGCGGTCCGCGCCGGCCTGGCCGCGCAACGCGACGAGGCCGGCATCGCCCCGGGCCCGGACACCGGGAAGCCGCCATCTCCCCGGCCCGTCGAAACGGCCGCCGAACCGGCCGCCGAACCGGCCGCGGAGCCGTTCGCCGAGCCGTCCGCCGGGCCCGCCGCCGGCGAGCCGCGGCGAGGGGCCACCACGCTCACCATCGAGCTGCCCGCCGACCGGCTGGAGCACTACTCCCGGCAGGCGGCCGCGCACGGCCTGCCCGTCGGCCAGTGGATCACCCGGATGCTCGACACCGCAGACCAGCACACGCCCGACCGGCACACGCCCGACCGGCACCCCGCCGACCGGCACACGGCAGTCCGGCGCAGCGCCTGAACGGCACCCCGCCGACCGACACACCGCCTGACCGGCACCCCGCCGACCAGCACGCGCCTGACCGGCACACCGCGACCGGCGCACCGCCTGATCGAGCACCGCCTGATCGAGCACCGCCTGATCGAGCACCGCCCGAACGAGCGGTGCTCACCGGCTCGTCCGACCGGACACCCCTCATATCGGAGTCAGTTGATGATCCTTCAGGGAAAGCGGGTCGCCCTGCCCCCGGCACCCGTCGTCCACCAGCAGTTCGAGGCGCACGCGCAGGCCACCCCCGACGCCGTCGCCGTCGTCCGGGCCGGCCGGCAGGTGACGTACGCCGAACTGGACGCGCGGGCCAACCGGTTCGCGCACTTCCTCATCGCGCGCGGACACGGCCGGGGCGCCACGGTGGGCCTGTGCCTCGACTACTCCGTCGACCTGCTCGTCGCCCTCCTGGGCACCCTCAAGGCGGGCGCCGCCTATGTGCCCTTCGACCCGGCCTACCCCGCCGCCCGGCTCCAGCTGCTCCTCGGCCAGGTCCCCGGCCTCGCCCTGATCGTGGCCTCCCCGGACACCGCCCCCATGGTCGAGACGGCGGCCGTCGACGTCGTACGCCTCGACGAGCTGGACGGCCACCTGGCAGGCCTCCCGGCCACCTCGCCCGGCGTGTCGGTCACCGGCGAGGACATCTGCTACGCCGTCTTCACCTCCGGCTCCACCGGCACGCCGAAGCTGACCGCGGTGCGGCACGCGGGCTGGTTCAACCTGATGAACTGGCTGAGGACCGAGTACGGTCTGCACAGCGGCTCGCACAACCTCGTCGTCAGCGCGTTCGGCTTCGACCTCTCCCAACGCGCCCTGATGACACCGCTGTTCTGCGGCGCCACCCAACACCTGCTGCCCAGCCGCAACTTCGACGCCATGCTGGCCTACCGCGCCCTGCGCGAGCACGACATCCGCGTGGTGCACTGCGCCTCCAGCACCCTGTACGTGCTCATCGACTGGGAGAAGGCGCGCGGCGGCGACGCCCTCACCCGCCTCGACTACATCCTGTTCGGCGGCGAGGCGCTCAAGCCCGAACGGCTCACCGGCTGGATGCGCCGCGAGAACAACACCTGCACCCTGCTGCACCAGTACGGCGTCGCCGAGTGCACCGACGTCGCCACCTCCTTCGACCTCGCCGGATACCGGGCCGGCGACCACGACATCGCCCCCGTGGGCCGGCCGGCGTACAACACCGACATCCACCTCCTGGACGAGCGGCTGCGCCCGGTCGCGCCGGGACAGGACGGCGAGATCTGCATCGCCGGAGCCGGAGTCGGCGCCGGCTACCTGGGCTCCGCCGGCCCCGAGAACGCCCGGTTCACGACGGTCGAGGCCGACGGCACACCGGTCCGGCTCTACCGCACCGGCGACCGGGGCCGGGTGACCGAGGCCGGTGACCTCGTCGTCGCCGGGCGGATGGACGCCCAGGTCAAGGTGCGCGGCATGCGCATCGACCCCACCGACATCGAGCGCGCGCTCGGCAGGCTGGCCGAGGTGCGGGAGGCCGCCGTCGCGGTCACCTGGACCGACGCCGGCGAGGCCGAGCTGACCGCGTTCGTGGTACCGGAGGCGGGCGCTCTCGCCGAGGACGCCGTGCGCGCCCGCCTCCTTCAGACACTGCCGCGCAACATGGTCCCGGCCCGCTTCGTCGGCGTACCGGCCATTCCGCTGAGCCCGCACGGGAAGGTCGACCGCGCGGCGCTGGTCGACGCCCTCAAGAACCGAGGACAGTGATGACTGCCGACAGCGTGCGCGCCATCTGGTGCCGGGAACTCGAACGCGAGGACATCGCCGCCGACGACGACTTCTTCGCCCTCGGCGGCCAGTCCGTGATCATGGTCCGGATCCAGGGAGCCTTCCTGGAGGAACTGGGCGCCGAGGTCCCCATGGACCAGATGTTCCTCCACCCCACGGTGGCGTCGATCTCCGCCTACATCGCATCCCTGCCGCCGCAGCGGTAGCGCCCCGAAATCCACAGGGATCCGCAGAGGTCCCCCCGGCCCGCGGGCCGCGTCGCGTGCAAAAAACTATCCGGTCAGAGAGGCGCGCCATGTACGACGTGATTGTCATCGGTGCCCGTTGCGCGGGTTCGCCGACGGCCATGCTCTTCGCCCGCCAGGGCTATTCGGTCCTGCTCCTGGAGAAGGCGCGGTTCCCGCAGGACACGCTGTCCTCGCACTACATCCACATGCAGGGCATGGGGCTGCTGAACCGGTGGGGGCTGCTCGACAAGCTCCGCGACGCGGGCTGCCGCCCGATCACCCGCCAGAGCTACCAGGGCCCGGGCGTGCGCATCGAGGGCTTCTCCCTGCCCGTCGACGGCCTCGATTACACCTACGCGCCCCGGCGCTACGTCCTTGACCCGCTGCTCGCCGAGGGCGCCGTCGAGGCCGGCGTGGACTTCCGCGAGGGCTGCGCGGTCAAGGACCTGGTGTGGGAGGACGACCGGGTCACCGGCGTGCGCTGCACGACGCCCGAGGGAACCGAGACGACGGAACGGGCCCGCCTGGTCGTCGGCGCGGACGGCATGCGCTCGCTGGTGGCCCGCAAGACCGGCGCCCCCAACGTCATCGAGCACCCGCGGGTGAGCTGCACCTACTACAGCTACTGGGCGGACGTCCCCTCGCACTTCGAGCTGTACGAACGGCCCGGCCGCTGGATCGGCGTCATCCCCACCAACGACGACCTCACCCTGCTGATGACCTACTTCCCCCAGGACCTCTACAACGAGGTCCGCAAGGGAGTGGAGCCCTTCTACCTCGACTCCTTCCGCACCACCGCGCCCGAGCTGTACGAGCGGATGCGGGAGGGCCGGCGGGTGGAGCAGATCTACGGCACCGGTCACCAGGAGAACTACTTCCGCAAGGCCTACGGACCCGGCTGGGTCCTGGTCGGCGACGCGGTCAACCACAAGGACTCCATCACCGCCCGCGGCATCACCGAGGCCTTCGTCCAGGCCCAGTCCCTCGTCGGCCACGTCGGCACCCAGCTCCACGACGACGCCGCACTGCGCACCGCGCTCAAGCGCTACGAGAACGACCTGAGCGGCGAGGCCCTCAGCCACTACCAGGGCGCCCTGAACGTGGCCGAACTCAAGCCCGAGGGACGCGTGGAGATGCTGCGGCACCTGGTCGGCCACCAGGAGCACATCGACCGCTACTTCTCGACCCTGTCGGGGGCCTGCTCCATCGACGACTTCTACAACGACGAACTTCTGGACCTGCTCGACCTGAACTGAACCGCGGCCCGCCCCCTCCTGGTTCCGCCGATATGGAGACACAACAAATGATCCCGTTGTCGTTCGCGCAGCGCCGGCTGTGGTTCGTGGACCGTTTCGAAGGCCCGTCGCCGACCTACAACGGCGCATTCGCCCTGCGGCTGACCGGTGACCTGGACGTCGGCGCGCTCCGGGCGGCGCTCGGTGACGTCGTCGACCGGCACGAGGTCCTGCGCACCGTGATCGTCGAGGACGGCGACGGCGTCCCGCACCAGCGGGTGCTGGCGCCGGGGGACGAGCCGTTCGGCCTGACCGTCACCGACGTCACCGAGCAGGACCGGGCGGCGGCCGTCGAGGAGACCGCCACCGCCACCTTCGACCTGGCCGCCGACACCCCGATCCGCGCCCGGCTGCTGCGCCACGCACCCGACGAGCACACCCTCGTCGTCGTCGCGCACCACATCGCCGTGGACGGCGAGTCCTTCGGACCGCTGTTCCGCGATCTCACCACGGCCTACGCCGTCCGCGCCGAGGGCCGCGCCCCCGCCTGGGAACCGCTGCCGGTGCAGTACGCGGACTACACGCTCTGGCAGCGGGACGTACTCGGCGACCCCTCCGACCCCGAGAGCCTGTCCGCCCGCCAACTGGCCTACTGGGGAGAGGCGCTGGCCGATCTCCCGCAGCCGCTGGCACTGCCCACGGACCGCCCGCGCCCACGGGTGATCAACCCCGAGGGCGACCGGATCCCGTTCTCCATCGACCCCGACCTGCTCGGCGCGGTGGAGAAACTGGCCACCGGAGCGGACACCACCGTCTCGATGGTCATGCACGCGGCCCTGGCGGTGCTCCTGCACCACCTCGGATGCGGCGACGACCTGTCCATCGGCGCGCCGATCACGGACCGCACCGACGAGGAACTGCGCGACCTGGTCGGCTTCTTCGTCAACACCTGGGTGCTGCGCGTCGACCTCTCCCGCAACCCGGACTTCCACGACCTCCTCGGCCAGGTCCGCGACCGCTCACTGGCCGCCTACGACAACCAGGACATGCCCTTCGAGCGGCTGGTGGAACTCCTCAACCCCGACCGCTCCACCGCCTACAACCCCTTCTTCCAGGTCATGCTCTCCTGGCAGCCGCCCGTGCCGCCGCTGGAACTGCCCGGCCTGGACGTGCGGGTCGAACGGCTGGAGACCGGCACCGCCAAGTTCGACCTGTTCTTCGACCTGCTCCCGGACAGCGCCGGCGGCGCCCAGTGCCGGCTGGAGTACGCCACCGGCCTCTTCGACCGGGACAGCGCCGAAGCCATCGCGCGGCGGTTCGTACGCGTACTGGGCCGGCTCGTGGCCGACCCCGGACGCCCGATCGCCACCCTCGACGTCCTCGACAGCGCCGAACGCCGGCAGCTCCTCGCCCCGGCCCGCGGCCGGGCCGCGAAGGAGGCGCCCGGGGAGACGATCCCGCACCTGTTCGAGCGCCAGGCCGCCCGCACCCCCGACGCCCCCGCCCTCGCCTGCGACGGACGCACCCTCACCTACCGGGAACTGGACGAGCGGGCGAACGCCGTCGCCTGGGAGCTCATCCGCCGCGGTGCCGGCCCCGAGGACCTGGTGGCCCTCGCCCTGCCCCGCACCGAGGACCTGGTGATCGGCCTGCTCGGCATCCTCAAGTCCGGTGCCGGCTATGTGCCGTTGGACCCCCAGTACGCCCAGGGGCGGGCCCGCAGCGTGCTGACGCAGGCGGCACCGCGCTTCGCCGTCACCGACACCGCGACCTGGCAGGAGATCCCCGCCGACGACATCGGCGCCGTCGTCCGCCTCGACCGGCACGCCGACTGGCAGCCGGCCACCGGCGCCCCCGACGACACGTCCCGCCGCACGCCGCTGGGCCCGGACAACCTGGCGTACGTGATGTACACCTCCGGCTCCACCGGCGAGCCGAAGGGCGCGGCCATCACCCACCGGGGCGTCGTCGCGGGGATACGGGAACTGGTGGACGTCCTCGACGCACCGCCCGGGTGGCGGATGCTGGCCGGCACCTCCGTCAACTTCGACGTCTCCGTCTTCGAGCTGCTGACCACCCTGAGCACCGGCGGGAGCGTCGAACTCGTCGCCAACGCGCTCGCCCTGGCCGAGCGCGACAGCTGGGACGGGCACATCGTCAGCGGCGTCCCCTCGGTACTGAGCGAACTCGTCCCCCACCTCGGCAAGGCGCCCGGCGTACGCACCGTCGTCCTCGCCGGCGACGTCCTCCCGGGCCGGCTGGTGCGCCAGCTGCGCGAGGCGCTGCCCGGCGCGAGGATCGTCAACTCCTACGGGCAGAGCGAGAGCTTCTACGCCACCGCCTTCTCCCTGGCGCCCTTCGAGGAATGGGACGAGAGCGACGTCGCACCCATCGGCACCCCGCTGGAGACCATGCGCGCCTACGTCCTCGGCCCGGGTCTCGCCCCGGTGCCCCGGGGCGTCGTCGGCGAGCTCTACGTCGCCGGCGACTGCCTGGGCCGCGGCTACCACGGCCGGGCCTCCCTGACCGCCGAACGCTACGTCCCCGACCCCTACGGCCCCGCCGGCGAGCGGATGTACCGCACCGGCGACCTGGCCCGCCACGACGCGCAGGGCCGGCTGGAGTGCGTCGGCCGCGGCGACGGCCAGGTCAAGGTACGCGGCTTCCGCATCGAGACCGCCGAGGTCGAGGCGGCGATCACCCAGCACCCCGGGATCAGCGAGGCGGTGGTGATCAGCCGGGAGGTGCCCGCGGGCGGCAAGCGGCTCGTCGCCTACGTGGTGCACACCGGCGAAGGGGCCGTCGGCGACGACGGCGCCGGAGGCATCGGCGACGTGGACGTCCTCGCCGGCGCCTCCTCCGCCGAACTGCGCAAGTTCGCCGCGGCCCGGCTGCCCGACTACATGGTGCCCGCCGCCTTCGTGGCCCTGGGCCGCCTCCCGCTCGGCCCGACCGGCAAGCTGGACCGCGCGGCGCTGCCCGAACCGGAGTTCCTCGGCGAGGCCTACCGCGAGCCGCGCACCGAGGCCGAAGCGGTCATCACCGCCGCCTACGCGGACGTCCTGGGCGTGGAACGGATCGGCGCCGACGACGACTTCTTCGCGGTCGGCGGCGACAGCCTGCGCTCCATCCAGGTGGTCGCCCGGGCCCGCGCCCGCGGCCTGGAACTGTCCACCCGGGAGATCTTCGAATGCCGCACCGCCGCCCGACTCGCCGAGGTGGCCTCCGCCCGCAAGGGCCACACCCCCGTCCTGGCGGAGGACGCCGGCGGCGGGGTCGGCCCGATGCCGCTCCAGCCGGTGGCCCGGCACGTGTTCGAGCACGGCGGCGGCACGAACCGGTTCGCCATGTCGATGGTCCTCGAACTGCCCGCGGACATCGACGCGGACGGCCTGGCCATGACCCTGGACGCCGTCCTGGACCGGCACGACCTGCTGCGCGCCCGCCTGATCCCCGGCCAGGAGCCCACCCTCCTCGCGCGTGAGGCCGGCACCGTGCGGGCCGCGGACCTCCTCCGCCGGGTCGACTGCGAGGGCCGCTGGCAGGAGCCGTCCGCGCTCGCGGCGGCGAAGAGGGAACTGCACGACGCGGTCGGCCGGCTCGACCCCGAGGCCGGAGTCATGGCGGACTTCGTCTGGTTCGCCCCGCCCTCGGGCGCCGGCAGGCTGCTCGTGGTGCTGCACCACCTGGTCGTCGACGGCGTCTCCTGGCGCATCCTCATGTCGGACCTCGCCGAGGCCTGGCAGCAGGCCCGCACCGACGCCGCCCCCGAACTGCCCGCCGTCGGCACCTCCGCCCGCCGCTGGGCCGCCGCCCTGGCCGACGAGGCGCTTTCCGCGGAACGGGAAGCGGAACTGCCGTACTGGCGCGAGGTCCTCGCCTCACCCAACCCCCCGCTGGGCAGCCGGGCGTTCGACCCGGCACAGGACCTGTGGTCCACCGTCGAGACCGTACGGGTGCAGCTGCCCGCCGACGTCACCGACGCCGTGCTGACCAAGCTCCCCGCCGCGTTCAAGGGCACCGGCACCGACGTGCTGCTCGCCGCGCTCGCCCTGGCCGTGGACCGGTGGCGCGCCGCCGACGGCTCCACCCTGGTCCGCCTCGAAGGACACGGCCGCGAGGAGGACGCCGTCCCCGGCGCCGACCTCTCCCGCACCGTCGGCTGGTTCACCACCATGTACCCCGCCCGCGTCGACGTCAGCACGGTCGACCTGGACGGCGTGCTGGCCGGCGGCCCCGCCGCCGCCAAGGCCATCAAGCTGGTCAAGGAACAGCTGCGCCAGATCCCCGGCAAGGGCCTGGGCTACGGACTGCTGCGCCACCTGAACCCCGGGACCGCCCAGCGGCTCGCCGGCCTCCCGGTGCCGCAGATCGGGTTCAACTACCTCGGCCGGATCTCCGACGCGGACGTACCCGAGCACCTGCGCACCGGCGGCTGGGGCCCGGCGTCCTGGTCCGCCGAACTGATCGCCGAGCCCGACCCGGACCTGCCCGCACTGTCCGCCCTGGAGGTCAACTCCGTCGCCACCGACACCGCCGAGGGCCCCCGCCTACAGGCCGCGTTCATGTTCCCCACCGGGGTCCTCTCCCGCGAGCGGACCGCACAACTGGCCGAGCTGTGGACCGAGGTGCTGCACGGCATGGCCGCGTACGCCGCGAGCGAGGACATCGGCGGACTCACCCCCTGCGACGCCCCGCTGGTCACCGTCGGCCAGGGCGACATCGAGACCTGGGAGGAGCGCTACGGCCCGCTGGCCCACGTGTGGCCCCAGGCCCCGGGACAGTCCGGCATCCAGTTCCAGGCGGCGCTCGCCGACGGCACCTTCGACGTCTACCACATGCAGTTCGTGCTCCACCTGTCCGGACACGTCGACCCCGGCCGCATGCGGGCCGCCGGACAGGCCCTGCTGGAGCGCTACCCCAACCTGCGCTCCGCGTTCCTGACCACCGCCGACGGCGAACCCGTACAGGTCGTCGCGGACCATGTCACCCTGCCCTGGCGGCACCTGGACCTGACCGGCCACAGCCAGGCCGAACAGAACACGGCCCTGGACGCGGCCCTGGCCGCCGACCGCGCCGAACAGCTCGACCCCGCCCGGCCGCCGCTGCTGCGCCTGGCCCTGCTCACCTGCGGCCCGCAGCAGGCCAAACTCATCCTCACCGCGCACCACACCCTCTTCGACGGCTGGTCCTCACCCCTGGTGATCACCGACCTGGTGAGGCTGTACGCCGGCACCACCGACCTCGCGCCCGTCCGCTCCTACGGCGACTACCTGGCCTGGCTGACCCGCCAGGACAAGGAGGCCTCCGCCGCCCGGTGGAAGGCCGAACTCGACGGCTTCGACGAGCCGACCCTCGTCGCCGCGGGCCTCACCTCCCGCGGGCAGGCATCCTCCCTGGGACGCGTCGAGGTACCCCTGTCGATCGACAAGGGCCGCGAACTGGCCCGGCGCGCCGCACAGCTCGGCGTCACCCTCAACACCCTGCTCCAGGGCGCGTGGGCGGTGCTGATCTCCCAGCTGACCGGACAGCCGGACGTGGTCTTCGGCGCCGCGGTCAACGGCCGTCCCGCCGATCTGACCGGCAGCGACGAGATGGTCGGCCTGTTCATCAACTCCCTGCCGACCAGGGCCCTGTGCCGGCCCGGCCTCAGCCTGGCCGAGGTCATCACCGATCTGCAGAACCGGCAGATCAGCCTGCTCGACCACCACTACTACGGCCTGGCCGACATCCAGCGCGGCACCGGCCTGCCCGCCCTGTTCGACACGATCGTCGTGTTCGAGAACTATCCCGTCGACCGGGAGGGCATCGTCGACGCGAACACCTCCGCGGGCTTCACGATCGACGCCATCCGCCCCTTCGCCGGCTCCCACTACCCCCTCACCCTCAACGCCTCCGACCCCTACCTGCGCCTGTCCCTCGACTACCAGAAGAACCTCTACGACCACGAGGCCGCCGAGACGATCGCCGCCCGGCTCGTGCGCGTCCTGGAACAGATCCTCCAGGACCCGTCGCTGCCCCTGGGCGCCGTGGAGGTGCTGGGCGAGGAGGAACGCGACCGCCTGGTACGCCAGGTCAACGACACCGCGCACCCGGTCGCCGCGACCACCCTCCCGGACGCGTTCGAGGCACAGGCGGCCCGGACCCCGCAGCGCATCGCGGTGATCGGCGAGCACGAGACGCTGACCTACGCCGAGTTCAACGCCCGCGCCAACCGGCTCGCCCACTGGCTCATCGAACAGGGCGCCGGCCCCGAGCAGCTGATCGCGGTGAGGATCCCCCGCTCGGTGGACCTGATGGTCGCCATCTACGCCGTGGTCAAGGCCGGCGCCGCCTACGTGCCCATCGACACCGAACTGCCCGAGGACCGGGTGCGGCACGTCCTGGACAGCGCCCGCCCGCTCCTGGTCCTCGACGAGCGGCTCCCGGACCTCACCGGCCGCCCCGCCACCGACCCCGGACGCACCCTGTCACCGGACAACGCCGCCTACGCCATCTTCACCTCCGGCTCCACCGGCGGCCCCAAGGGCGTCCCGGTCGCCCACCGGGCCATCATGAACCGGCTCCGGTGGGGCCTGGCACACTTCGACGTCACCCCCGAGGACCGGGTGCTGCTGAGCACGACGGCCAGCTTCGACGTCTCGGTGCCCGAACTGTTCGCCCCGCTCCAGGCCGGCGCCGCCGTCGTCATCGCCCGCCCCGACGGCCGCCGCGACCCCGCCTACCTGGCCGAGCTGATACGCCGCGAACACGTCACCGGCGCCGACTTCGTCCCCTCCCTGCTGGAGGCGTTCGTCGCCGAACCCTCCGCGGGCAACTGCACGAGCCTGCGCTGGATCGAGGTCGCCGGCGAGGCGTTCCCGCCCGCGCTCGCCCAGCGGTTCACCGAACTCCTCCCCGACTGCACCGCCAACAACCTCTACGGGCCCACCGAGGCCGCCGTCGAGGTCACCGCCCACCAGTACGTGCCCGGCGCGAACCGCCTCCCGATCGGCACCCCGGTGTGGAACACCCAGGTCTACGTCCTGGACGCGGCCCTGCGCCCGGTGCCCGCAGGAGTCGCCGGAGAGCTCTACCTCGCCGGCGACCAGCTCGCCCGCGGCTACCTCGGACAGAACGCCCTGACCGCGGACCGCTTCGTGGCCTGCCCCTTCGGAACACCCGGCAGCCGCATGTACCGCACCGGCGACGTCGTGCGCTGGAGCCAGGACGGCCAGGTGGAGTACATCGGCCGCTCCGACTTCCAGGTCAAGCTCCGCGGTTTTCGCATCGAGCTCGGCGAGATCGAACAGGCCCTCGCCGCGCACCCGGACGTCGACGGCGCGGTCGCCCTCGTACGCGAGGACACCGCGGGCGACCAGCGGCTCGTCGCCTACGTGACGGCGGCCGCCGGCACGGACCCGGCAGACCTTGACCTGACGAACCTGACCGCCCTGGCCCGCGAACGCCTGCCGGAGTACATGGTCCCCACCGCGCTCGTCGCGCTCGCCGCGTTCCCCAAGACACCCAGCGGAAAGCTCGACCGGGGCGCCCTGCCCGCACCGGACCGCGCCGGGACCGCCACCGGGCGAGGACCGCGCAACCACAACGAGGACGTCCTGTGCCGGCTGTTCGCCGAGCTCCTCGGCGCGGACGAGGTCGGCATCGACGTCGACTTCTTCGACAACGGCGGCCACTCGCTGCTGGCCACCCGGCTGGTCGGCCGCATCCGCAACGAGCTCGGCGTCGAGGTGAAGGTCACGACCGTCTTCCGCAGCCCCACCGTCGCCGAACTGGCGGCCCTGATCGAGAAGTCGGCCAAGTCGAACCGCCTCCAGCTGCGTCAGATGAACGTTTAGGAGTAGCACGATGATCCCGTTGTCCTTCGCCCAGCGTCGGCTGTGGTTCCTCCACCGTCTGGAGGGGCCGTCCGCGACGTACAACATCCCGTTCGTGCTGCGCCTGGACGGGCCGCTGGACACCGAGGCCCTGGCCGCGGCGGTGACCGACGTCGTCACCCGGCACGAGAGCCTGCGCACCCTGCTCGTCGAGAACCAGGACGGCACACCGGAGCAGCGCATCCTGACTCCCCAGGAGGCGGACCCCGCCTTCCGGGTCGTCGACGTGGCCGCCGACGCGGTGGACGAGGCGATGCGCCACTTCGTGGGCGAGGGCTTCGAGCTGGATACGGACCTGCCGCTGCGCACCCGCGTCTTCCGCCTGGCCGCACACGAGCACGTGCTGGTGTTCGTCCTGCACCACGTCGCCGCGGACGGCGCCTCGATGGCCCCGTTCCTGCGCGACCTGCTGGCCGCCTACGCCGCCCGCGGCCGCGGCCAGGCCCCCCACTGGCAGCCGCTGGCCGTGCAGTACAAGGACTACACCGTGTGGCAGCGGCAGATGCTCGGCGAGGACGACGACCCCGACAGCGTCGCCTTCGAACAACTCGACTACTGGCGCGGCGAGCTGGCCGGGGTCCCGCAGCCGGTACAGCTTCCCCTGGACCGGCCGCGGCCCACCTCGGCCTCCCACCGCGGCGGCCACGTCGACCTCGAACTCGAACCCGACGTGGTCGCCGGGATCGGCCGCCTGGCCGCCGAGCACGGAGCCACCGCGCCGATGGTCGCCCAGGCCGCCCTGGCCGTCCTGCTGCACCACCTCGGCGCCGGCAACGACCTCACCATCGGCAGCCCCATCGAAGGACGCCCCGACGAACAGCTCGAAGACCTCGTCGGGTTCTTCGCCAACACCTGGGTGCTGCGCGTCGACCTCTCCCACAACCCCACCTTCGGCGACCTGCTGGACCAGGTCCGCGAGAGGGCGCTGGGCGCCTACGACCACCAGGACGTCCCCTTCGAGCACCTGGTCGAACTCCTGGGCCCCGACCGCACCACCGCCTACCAGCCGCTGTTCCAGGTCATGCTCGCCTGGCAGTTCGCCTGGTCCCCGCTCGACGTGCCCGGCCTCAAGGTCACCCCCGTCCCGCTGGGCACCGACACCGCGAAGTTCGACCTGTTCTTCAACATCGTCCCCGACCCCTCGGGCCGCGCCCACGGACGGCTGGAGTACGCCACCGAACTGTTCGACCACACCACCGCCCAGAGCCTCGCCGAGCGCTACGTCCGCGTGCTGCGCCAGGTCACCGCCGCCCCCGCCACCCGCCTGAACCGCGTGGACCTGCTCACCACCGCCGAACAGGACCGGCTGGCCCGGCTCAACGACACGACAGGGCCCGTGCACGGCACGACGGTGCCCGAACTGGTCACCGCCCAGGCGGCACGGACCCCGGAGGCGACCGCGGTGGTCTCGGGGACCACGGAACTGTCCTACCGCGAACTGGAGGACCGCGCCGGCCGGCTGGCGGCCGTGCTGCGCGAGCACGGAGTCGGCCCCGACGTCCTGGTCGCCGTCGCCCTGCCCCGCTCCGCGGACCTGGCCGTCGCCCTGCTGGCCGTCCTCAAGGCCGGCGGCGCCTACCTGCCCATCGACCCCGCCTACCCGGCCGCGCGCATCGGCCTGCTGCTCACCGCCGCCGACCCGGCCCTGGTGCTGACCGACCGGGCGACGGCGCCCACCCTCGCCCGGCCCGCACCGCAGGTCCTCCACCTCGACGGCCTCGACCTCGACGGACCCGCCGACCGGACACCGCAGGCCGGCGTGGGCCCGGACCACCTGGCCTACGTGATGTTCACGTCCGGCTCGACCGGCACCCCCAAGGGCGTCGCCGTCACCCACGCCGCCGTCGTCAACGGCGTACAGGACCTGGCCCGGCGCACCCACGTCCGGGCCGGCTCGCGGATGCTGGCGGCGACCTCGGTCAACTTCGACGTCTCGGTGTTCGAGATCTTCACCGCGCTGACCCGCGGCGCGAGCGTCGAGATCGTCCGCGACGTCCTCGAACTCGCCGAACGCGACGCCTGGTCGGGCACCACGATCAGCGCCGTGCCCACCGTGTTCTCCGCCCTGCTCGACCAGGTCGCCGCCGACGGCGCCGGAGAAGGCCTGCGTCTCGACGTCGACACCGTGGTGTTCGCCGGTGAGGCGCTCTCCGGCGACCTGGTCCGCAGAGTGCGCCAGATGCTGCCCGGCACCCGTGTCGTCAACGCCTACGGCCAGACCGAGAGCTTCTACGCCTCCACGTTCACCGTCCCGGGGCAGGGGAGCGAGGGCGGCGCGGTACCGGTGGGCACCCCGCTGGCCAACATGCGCGCCCATGTCCTCGGTCCCTCGCTCGCCCCGGCCCCCCAGGGCGTGATCGGTGAGCTGTACGTCGCCGGCCACCTCGCCCGCGGCTACCACCGGGGCGCGACCGCCACCGCGGAGCGCTTCGTGGCCTGCCCCTTCGGACCGGCCGGCACCCGCATGTACCGCACCGGCGACCTCGCCCGGTGGGACGCGGACGGCCGCCTCAGATACGCCGGCCGCGCGGACGACCAGGTCAAGGTGAACGGCATCCGCGTCGAGCCGACCGAGATCGAGACCGTCCTGGCCCAGCACCCCGCCGTCACCCGGGCCGTCGTGACGGTGTGCGCGGACCACACCGGCACCCGGCGCCTCGTCGGCTACGTGGCACAGGCGGGCACCGGTGCCACGGGCGGCGACGTGGACATCAACGCCGGCGTGTCGGTGGCCGACCTGCGCCGCTTCGCGGCCAAGCGGCTGCCCGACTACATGGTGCCCGCCCAGCTGGTGGTCCTGGACCGCCTCCCGCTGACCGCCAACGGGAAACTCGACCGGGCCGCCCTGCCCGCACCGGAGTTCACCGGAGCCCGGTACCGGGCGCCGCGCACCGAGACCGAACGCGTGCTGGCCGAGGTGTACGCCGATGTCCTGGGCGCCGGGCAGGTGGGCGCCGACGACGACTTCTTCACCGGCGGCGGCGACAGCATCCGCTCCATCCAGGTCGTGGCCCGCGCCAAGACCCGCGACGTCCTCATCACCACCCGGGAGATCTTCGAGCACCGCACCGTCGCCCGGCTCGCCGAACTGGTCGAGAACCGCGCCGAACAGGAGCGCGTGACGCTGGCCGAACTGCCGGGCGGCGGGGTGGGCTGGGCCCCGCTGCCGCCGACCGCCGCCCACGTCCTCGCCCTGGGCGGCCCCGTCGGCCGGTTCTGCATGTCCGCGCTGCTGACCCTGCCCGAGGACATCGACCGCACGGGCCTGGCCGCGACCCTCCAGGCCGTCCTGGACCGGCACGACGTACTGCGCTCCCGCCTGGACCGGGCCGAGAAGGGCCTGCGCATGGGGGAGCCGGGCACCGTGGAGGCCGCCACGCTGATACGCGAGGTCCCCTACGACGCCGCGAACGTCCAGGCCGAGCTCGACGCCGCCGCCGACCGCCTGGACCCGGACACCGGCGTGATGGCCCAGTTCGTCCGCTTCACCTCACCCGCCCAGGCCGACCGGCTCCTGATCGTGCTGCACCACCTGGTCGTCGACGGCGTGTCGTGGCGGATCCTGCTGCCCGACCTGGCCGCCGCCTGGCAGCGGGTCAAGACCGGCCTCGAACCCCGGCCGGCCCCCACCGGCACCTCGCTGCGCCGCTGGACGCACGCGCTCGCCGAGGAGGCGGCCACCGCCGGGCGGATCGCCGAACTGCCCTTCTGGCAGCAGACGCAGGCCGGTGACGAACCGGTCCTGGGCACCCGCCCCCTGGATCCCGCACGCGATGTCACCTCCACCGTGGACACCGTCCGCGTCCAACTGCCCGCCGATGTCACCGCCACCCTCCTGGACACCGTGCCCGCCCTCTTCCGTGGCGGCCCCGACGACGGCCTCCTGGCCGCCCTGGCCCTGGCCCTGGCCCGCTGGCGCCGAACGCGGGGCGTGAGCGCGGCCCCCACGCTGGTGCGGCTGGAGGGCCACGGCCGCGAGGACCACCTCGTGCCCGGCGCCGACCTGTCCACCACGATCGGCTGGTTCACCGCCATGTACCCGGTCGGCCTCGACGTCACCGGCATCGACCTGGACGAGGCGTTCGCCGGCGGCCCCGCCGCAGGACGCGCCGTCAAGGCCGTCAAGGAACAGCTGCGGGCCGTCCCCGACCACGGCATGGGCTACGGCCTGCTGCGCCACCTCAACGCGAAGACCGCACCGGCGCTGGCCCGCCTGCGCCGCCCGCAGATCGGCTTCAACTACCTCGGCAAGGCCTCCGCCGCGGACATCCCCGAACACCTGCGGGGCCTGGGCTTCACCCCCGACACCACCCACCGCGACCTGATCGCCGCACCGGACGCGGACATGCCCGTCCTGTCCGCGCTGGAGATCAACGCGGTGGCCACCGACACCGGCGACGGCGACGAACTGAGCGCCTACTTCGGCTTCCCCACCGGCGTCCTGACCCGCGAGGACGTCACCGAACTCGCCGGACTGTGGACGCAGGCCCTGACCGCCCTGGCCCGCCACGCCACCACCCCCCAGGCCGGCGGCCTGACCCCCAGCGACGCCCCCCTGGTCACCGTCGGCCAGAGCGAGATCGACGCCTGGGAGACCCGCTTCGGCAAGCTGGCCAGGATCTGGCCGGCCACCCCCGCCCAGTCCGGGATCCTCTTCCAGGCCAAACTCGCCGGAGCGTCGTTCGACCCGTACCACATCCAGCTCGTCTTCCACCTGTCCGGCCAGGTCGACCCCGAGCGGATGCGCCGCGCGGGACAGGCACTCCTGGACCGCCACCCCGTCCTGCGCGCCGCGTTCGCCGACCGCGCGGACGGCGACCTCGTCCAGGTCATCCCGCAGTCGGTGCCCCTGCCCTGGCAGCACCTGGACCTGACCGCCCTCGACGAGGACGAACGCACCCGCAGGTTCGAGGAGTTCCTCACCCGCGACCAGAAGGACTACTTCGACGCCGGGCGGCCCCCGCTGATGCGCCTGGCCCTGGCCGTCCTGGACCCCGACCGTCCCGAACTCGTCCTGACCGCCCACCACGCCCTCTACGACGGCTGGTCCACCCCGCTGCTGATGCAGGACCTGCTGCTGCTGTACGCCTCCGACGGCGACCCGGCCGCGCTGCCCGCCCCCCGCGACTACGGCGACTTCCTGTCCTGGCTCACCCGCCAGGACCCGAAGGAGGCGGCACGGGCGTGGGCCGCCGAACTCGACGGGATCGACGAGCCCGCCCTGCTCGCCCCCGACTCCGCGGACACCGACGACGGGATCCGCGACCAGGTCGAGGTCGCGCTGGGGACCGAGGAGGCACACGAACTGGTGCGCCGCTCCTCCGAACTGGGCATCACCGTCAACACCCTGGTCCAGGGCGCCTGGGCGCTGCTGCTTGGCCAGCTCACCGGCCGCCAGGACGTGGTGTTCGGCGCGACCGTCTCCGGGCGCCCGCCCGCGGTCACCGACGTGGAGTCGATGGTCGGCATGTTCATCAACACCCTTCCCGTACGGGTGTCCCACACGCCCGGCGACACCGCCGGCGAGTTCCTTGACCGGCTCCAGCGCCGCCAGGCCGCCCTGGCCGAACACCACCACCACGGGCTCGCGGAGATCCAGCGGGCCGCCGGGGTACGGTCCCTGTTCGACACCCTGGTCGTCTTCGAGTCCTACCCGGTCGACCGGGAGGGCCTGGAGGACGCCAGCGACGCCGCCGACGGCATCACCTTCACCGGCCTGCGCCCCTTCGCCGGCAACCACTACGCGCTGTGCCTGACGGCGGCCGCCGACCCGCACCTCCAGCTCGTCATCCAGTACGCGCCGGGCGTCTTCGACCGCGACACGGTCCGGACCTACGCGGACCGCCTGGTGCTCCTCCTGCGCCGGCTGGCGGCCGACCCCGCGCGCAGGATCGCACGGATCGACGCGCTCAAGGAGGGCGAACGCGAACGGATGCTGGCCCCCTTCGACCGGGACGCCGCCCGGGCCCGCCGCGTCACCCTCACCGAACTGGTCGAGGCACAGGCGGCCCGCCTCCCGGACAGGACCGCCGTGGTCGCCGCCGGCCAGTCGCTGACCTACGCCGAACTCGACGCCCGCGCCGAAGCGCTCGCCGGCGAACTGGCCCGGCACGGAGTGGGCCCCGAGACCGTGGTCGGCGTGGTCCTGCCGCGCACCGTGAACATGGTCGTGGCCCTGCTGGGCGTCCTCAAGGCGGGCGGCGCCTACCTGCCCGTCGACCCCGCCTACGCCGCGGCCCGCCTCCCGCACGTCCTGCCCACCGCCCGGCCCCACCTGGTCCTGACCGACACCGCCACCCGCCCCCTCGTCCCCGCCACCGACATCCCCGTCCTCCTCCTGGACCACATCGACCTGACGGCCCCGCCCGCGGACACCCCGGACGCCGCGCCGCGCCCCGAGGCCGGACCCGACAGCCTCGCCTACGTCATCTACACCTCCGGCTCCACCGGCGTGCCCAAGGGCGTGGGCGTCACCCAGGCCACCGTCGTGAACGCCGTGGACACGATGGTCGCCCAGGCCGGCGCCGAGGACGGACGGCGCGTCCTGGTCGCCGCCTCCTTCGGCTTCGACGTCGCCACCTTCGAGACGTTCGCGGCCCTCACCCGCGGCGGCACCGCCGAGATCGTGCGCGACGTGCTGGAACTGGCCGAACGCGACCACTGGGACGTCGACGTCATCTGCTCGGTGCCCTCCGCCTTCGCCGAGCTCGTCGACCAGCTCGCCGACCGCATCGACCCCACCGCACTGAACATCTCCGGAGAGGTCCTCACCCCGGTCCTCGCCGAGCGGGTCCGCACCCGCTGGCCCAAGGCCCGCGTCATCAACAGCTACGGCCCCAGCGAGACGTTCTACGCCACCGGCTTCCTCCTCGATGCCGACGAGCCCTACCCCACGGGCGTGCCCATCGGCCGCCCCTTCCCGGGCGTGCGGGCCTACATCCTGGGCCCCGGCCTCGGCCTGCTGCCCGCGGGCACCCCGGGCGAGCTGTACCTGGCGGGCGCCGGACGCGGCTACCACCGTCAGGCGGCCCTGACCGCCGACCGGTTCGTCCCCGACCCCTACGGGCCCGCCGGCTCCCGCATGTACCGCACCGGCGACCTGGCCCGCTTCACCCCCCAGGGCCAGCTCCAGCACCTGGGCCGCATCGACACCCAGGTCAAGATCCGCGGCTACCGGGTGGAACCCGCCGAGGTCGAGGCCGCCCTGACCACCCACCCGGACATCGCCCAGGTCGCCGTCGTCACCCAGCAGCCCGGAGACACCACCCCCTACCTGGCCGCCTACCTCGTGCCCGCCGAGGGCGCGAGCCTGCCCGGCCCGGCCGAGATCCAGCAGCACCTGGCCGACCGGCTGCCCGAGTACATGGTGCCCGCCGCCTACGTGCCGCTGGAGCGGCTGCCGCTGTCACCCAACGGCAAGCTCGACCTCAAGGCCCTGCCCGCACCCGACCTCACCTCCACCACCCCCTACCGGGCGCCCGCCACCCCCCGCGAACAGGCACTGGCCCGCCTGTTCGCCGAGATCCTCGGCCTGGAGAAGGTCGGGGCCGACGACGGCTTCTTCGAACTCGGCGGCCACTCCCTGCTCGCCACCCGGCTGATCACCCGCGCCCGCGCCGAGATCGGGATGGAGATACCCATCCGCAAGATCTTCGACCTGCCGACGGTCGCGGCGCTCGCCGCCTGGTCGGAGGAATCGGCTGTACCCCTTCGCCCCGCTCTCCGCAGGATGATCCCAGAGGAGCAGACCCCGTGATTCCGCTTTCCTTCGCACAGCGCCGCATGTGGCTCACGCACCAGCTGGAGGGCGGGGCGGAGACCTACAACATCTCCCCGGCCTTCCGGCTGACAGGACCGCTGGACGGGGCCGCCCTCGTCGCCGCGATCCAGGACGTCGTCGCCCGGCACGAGACGCTGCGCACCACCTACGTGCTGGACGACAACGACGAACCCCACCAGCGGATCCTGCCCGCCGCCCAGGCCCCCGTGGAGGTGCCGGTCATCGAGGTGGCACCCGGCCGCCTCGACGAGACGGTCGACGCGTTCATCGCGCACCGCTTCGACCTCATGGCCGACATCCCCTTTCGGGTACGCCTCTTCCGCTGCTCGCCCGAGGAACACGTCCTGGTCCTGCTCATCCACCACATCGCCTCCGACGGCGTCTCCGGCGGCCCCCTCGCCCGCGACCTGACCACCGCCTACACCGCCCGCCTCACCGGCGAGGCACCCGCCTTCGAGCCGCTGGCCGTCACCTACAAGGACTACGCGCTGTGGCAGCGCGAACTCCTCGGCGACGTCACCGACCCCGGCTCGCTGGCCGCCGCCCAGGCCACCCACTGGCGCAAGGAACTGACCGGGGTACCGCAGCCGCTCAGCCTGCCGCTGGACCGCCCGCGGCCCGCCGCCCGCGACTCCAAGGGCGACTCCCTCCCGCTCCTGGTGAAGCCGCAGGTCGCGGCCCGCCTCCAGCGGCTCGCCGACGAGCGCGGCATGACCATGTCGATGGTCGTCCAGGCCGCGCTCGCCGTCCTGCTGGGCAAACTCAGCGGCGGCGAGGACGTCACCATCGGCAACCCGATCGCCGGACGCACCGACGAGGGCCTGGCCGACCTGGTCGGCCTGTTCGTCAACACCCAGGTCCTGCGCGTCGACCTCACCGGCAACCCCTCCTTCACCGACCTGCTCCCACAGGTCCGCGACAAGGCGCTGGCGGCCTACGAGCACCAGGACGTGCCCTTCGAGACCCTGGTCGAACTGATCAACCCCGAACGCTCCACTGCCTACCAGCCCCTGTTCCAGGTCATGTTCGCCTGGCAGAGCTTCGAGAAGGCCGACTTCGAACTGCCCGGCCTCAAGGTCGAGTTCGAGCAGTACCTCACCAACACCTCGCTGGCCGACCTGTTCTTCAGCCTCGCCTACGACACCACCGGCGCACTGCGCGGCGACCTCATGTACGCCACCCAGCTCTTCGACCGCGACACCGCCGAAGCCCTCGCAGACCGGTTCGTACGCGTCCTGGAACAGGTCGCCGCCACGCCCAAGGCCCCGATCGGCTCGATCGAGGTGCTGGGCGAGGACGAACGCGACCGCCTGGTGCGCCAGGTCAATGACACCGCCCGCCCGGTCGCCGCGACCACCCTCCCGGACGCCTTCGAGGCACAGGCGGCCCGGACCCCCGAGCGCATCGCGGTGATCGGCGAGCACGAGACGCTGACCTACGCCGAGTTCAACGCCCGCGCCAACCGGCTCGCCCACTGGCTCATCGAACAGGGCGCGGGCCCCGAGCGGCTGATCGCGGTGAAGATCCCCCGCTCGGTGGACCTGCTCACCGCCGTGTACGGCGTGGTCAAGGCCGGCGCCGCCTACGTACCGCTGGACACCGAACTGCCCGCCGAACGCGTACGCCACATCCTCGCGAGCGCCGACCCGCTGCTGCTCCTCGAAGACACCCTGCCGGACGTCTCCGCCTACCCGGACACCGATCCCCAGCGGACCCTGTCGCCCGACAACGCCGCCTACGTCATCTTCACCTCCGGCTCCACCGGCGGCCCCAAGGGCGTCCCGGTCGCCCACCGCTCCATCACCAACCGGATCGAATGGGGACTGGAACACTTCGGTGTCACGCCCGAGGACCGGATGCTGATGAGCACCTCGGCGAGCTTCGACGCCTCCGTCCCGGAGATGTTCTCCAACCTCCAGACCGGCGCCAGTGTTGTCGTCGCCAGCGCGGAGGGCCGGCGCGACGCCGGCTATCTCGCGGAGCTGATCCAGCGCGAGCAGGTGACCGCGGCGTTCTTCGTGCCCTCCCTGCTCTCCGCGTTCGTCACCGAACCCGCCGCCGCGGACTGCTCCAGCCTGCGCTGGATCGAGGTCGCCGCCGAAGCCTTCCCCGCGGCCCTGGCCAACCGCTTCACCGAACTGCTGCCCGGCTGCTCCGCCAACAACCTCTACGGCCCCACCGAGGCGACCGTCGAGGTCACCGGCTGGCAGCACGTCCCCGGCGCCGACCGCGTCCCCATCGGCACCCCCATCTGGAACAACCAGGTCTACATCCTGGACGCGGCCCTGCGCCCCGTCGCCCCCGGCGTCGCCGGCGAACTCCACCTGGCCGGGACCTGCCTGGCCCGCGGCTACCTCGGCCAGAGCGGTCTGACCTCCGAGCGGTTCGTGGCCTGCCCCTTCGGACCGGCCGGCGCCCGCATGTACCGCACCGGGGACCTGGTGAAGTGGAACAAGGACGGCCAGGTCGAATACCTGGGCCGCACCGACTCCCAGGTCAAGGTCCGCGGTTTTCGCATCGAGCTCGGCGAGATCGACCACGTCCTGTCCGGACACCCCCTGGTCGCGCAGGCCGCCGTCGTGGTCCGCGAGGACCACAAGGGCGACCAGCGCCTGGTCGCCTACGTCGAACCCGACCCCGACGCCGCCGTCGCCGACACCGGCGCCCGGATCGAGGAATGGCGCCGGATCCACGACGACGCCCACGCGGACGCCGCCGACGAGACCTGGGGCGAGGACTTCCAGCCCTGGCAGAACCTCTACGGCGGCGAACCGGTCCCGCACGAGCAACTGCGCCGGTGGCAGGACGCCGCGGCCGCCCACGTCCTGCGCCACGCACCACACCGGGTCCTGGAGATCGGCGTCGGCTCCGGCCTGCTCCTGTCCCGGATCGCCGGCCAGGTCGACACCTACTGGGGCACCGACCTGTCCGCCACGGCGATCGACCGCCTGCGCACCCAGGCCGGCCAGGCAGGCCACGGCGACCGGGTCCGCCTCACCGTCCAGGCCGCCGACGACCTCACCGGCCTGCCCCCAGGCGGCTTCGACACCGTCGTCCTCGACTCCACCGTCCAGTACTTCCCCAGCGCCGACTACCTCGACCAGGTACTCACCCAGGCCCTGGACCTCCTCGAACCCGGCGGCCGGATCATCGTCGGCGACGTCCGCAACGCCGCCACCCAGCGGATCCTGACGACGGCCGAACAACGCGCCCAGCAGCCCTACGCCTCCCACGAGGAGATCCGGGCGGCCGTGGAACAGGCACTGCTCGCCGAACGGGAACTGCTCATCGCCCCCGAGTGGTTCGCCCAATGGGCGGCACGCCACCACGCCGGCGCCGACATCCGCCTCAAGGCCGGCCAGGAACACAACGCGCTGACCCGCCACCGCTACGAGGTCGTCCTGCACAAGGAACCGGCGGACGCCCTCGATCTGAGCACCGTGCCCGCGCTGCCCTGGGGCGGCGAGATCTCCGCCCTGGAGGAGCTCACCGGACACCTGGAGCGCGCGGGCGGCCCGCTGCGGATCACCGGGATACCCAACGCCCGCCTGGTGGAGGAGGCCGCCGCGGCCGGCTTCGCCGGCGTCGTCGCCGAGGACACGCCCACCGGCAGGCCCCTGGACCCCCAGGACGTCACCGCCTGGGCACACCACCAGGGCCTGGACGCCGTCCTGACCTGGTCCGGCCAGAGCGCCCACGCCTTCGACGCGGTGCTGCTGCCCCCACGGCAGACCGTCACCGCCTCGTTCGTCCCCAGCGGGATCGCCGGACGCGTCCGCGCCAACGCACCCGCCCTGGCCACCGCCATCGGCCCGCTGCTGGCCGAACTCCCCGCCTACCTGGGCGCACGGCTGCCGGACTACATGGTCCCGGCCGCGATGGTGCCGCTGTCCCGGCTACCGCTGAACCCGGCCGGCAAGATCGACCGGGCCGCGCTGCCCGCCGAGCACACCACCACCGTCAGCAAGGGCGAGCCCCGCAACTCCCACGAGGAGCAGCTGTGCTCCTTCTTCGCCGAACTCCTCAAGCTGGAGCGGGTCGGCATCGACGACGACTTCTTCGCCCTGGGCGGCCACTCCCTGCTCGCCACCCGGCTCAGCGCCCGCATCCGCAAGCACTTCGGCGTCGACATGCCGCTGCGCACGATCATCCAGTACCCCACCGTGGCCGAACTCGCCGCGCTGCTGCTCATCGGCGGCATCCCCGGCAACCACGACGACTCCTTCGACGTCGTGCTGCCGCTCAACCGCGACCCCGGAACCGGCAAGGAACCGGTCTGGTTCTTCCACGGCGGCGGCGGCCTGGGCTGGGCGTTCTTCACCTTCGCACCCCACGTGCCCGACCGGCCGTCCTACTCCTTGCAGTCCCGCGGCTCCAACGGCCATGAGCCGATGGCGAGTTCGGTGGAGGAGATGGTCGAGGACTACCTGGACCAGATCCTCGCCGTCCAGCCCGAAGGCCCCTACTACCTTGTCGGCTGGTCCTTCGGCGGCCCCATCGCGCACGCCGTCGCCGAGGCGATGGACCGGCGCGGCCTGGAGGTCGGCCTCATCGCCGTCCTGGACTCCCAGCCCGCCAACTCCGCCACGAACAACGGCTTCCGCGAGGTCGCCGGCCGCACCAAGGAGCTCTACCGGGCCGATGTCGAGGAAGTCTTCGGCAAGTTCATGAACACCGGCAACATGGACGCCTTCCTCGACACCATGTCGCAGGTGGGCGCCAACAACCTCCAGAAGATGGGCGTCTTCGAGTCACCGGTCTACCGCGGCGACGTGCTGTATTTCAACGCCCGGCTGGACAAGGTCGACGGACTCACCTCCTACGGCCCCGACTGGCGGCCGCACGTCCTTGGCACCATCGAGGAGTACGACATCGACGCCACCCACCACGACCTGCACATGCCCAGGCCCGCGGGCCAGATCATGCGGGTCATCGCCCGGAAGCTGGCCGAGCGGTGAGCCGCCCGGACGAACAGGGACACGAACGGAAGGAGTCGGCCGGCATGACGTCAGCGGAGCCGGGGGAGCGGACCACACTGCTGTGCGTACCGTTCGCCGGAGCGGGCCCCTCCTTCTTCCACCCCTGGCAGGACCTGGCCGCCGGCCGGTGGCGGGTGACCTCGGTCGAACTGCCCGGCAGGGAACGGCGGATCCTCGACGAGCCCTACCGCAACGTCGTCGAGGCGGCCAAGAACGAGATCGACCACATCGCCGCCGGCCTCGGCGGAGCAGGCCCCGTCGTGCTGTTCGGGCACAGCCTCGGCGCGGTCCTCGCCTACGAACTGACACACCTGCTCGGCGCCCGGGGCGTGTACGTCCAGCGCCTCGTCGTCAGCGGCTCACCGGGCCCCTGGACCCAGCGCGAACGCCGCGCAGCAGGCCTTGAGGGCGACGAATTCCTCGCCCGCGTCGAGGAGTTCGCCGGGTTCCGGCACGAAGCCCTGGACCACCCCGAGATGCGGGAACTGATCCTGCCCACCCTCCAGGCCGACTGCGAGATGCACGAGGCCTACGTCCCCAGCACCGACGTCCCCGTGTCCGTGCCGATCACCTCGCTGCGCGGCGAGGCCGACGGCCTGGTCACCGCCGCCGAGGCCCGCCAGTGGCGGGACGCGACCACGGCCGCGTTCCGCTGCACCGAGTTCCCGGGCGATCACATGTACCTGGTCGACCGGGGCCGCGAGATCCTCGACGTGATCGAGGCCGACTGCGCCCGGGACCGCTGACACGCTGACGGCCCCGGGCCGCGGTGTACGACAAGGGCGTCCGCTTCGGCGGACGCCCTTCTCGCGATCCCCCGTCCGCCCCCACCACCCCCGCTCCCGCCCCGCTCCCGCCCCGCGCCCGTCCCGGATTCCGCTTCCGGGTACGGGAATCCGCGGCGTCGAGGAGGACTCGAGGACCGTGTCAGGGGTGTGACAGGACCTTGTCAGCGCCCGGCCCGACAGTGGGGGCATGAAGAGTTCCGCTATCGCAGTGACAGGGCTGCGCAAGGCATATGGCGACAAGGCCGTGCTCGACGGCATCGACTTCGAAGTCGCCGCCGGATCGGTCTTCTCCCTGCTCGGTCCCAACGGAGCGGGCAAGACGACCACCGTCAACGTCCTCACGACGCTGCTCACCGCCGACGCGGGCACGGTGCGCGTCGCCGGGCACGACGTGGCGACCGCGACCAAGGAGGTACGCGCCGCCATCGGTGTGACCGGCCAGTTCGCAGCGGTGGACGATCTGCTGTCGGGCCGCGAGAACCTGCAACTGATGGCGGACCTCAAGCGCGTGCGATCCGCCGACAAGGTGGTCGCCCGGCTGCTGGAGCGGTTCGACCTGGGGGAGTCGGCGGACAAGCTCGCCTCGACCTACTCCGGCGGTATGCGCCGCAAGCTGGACCTGGCGATGACCCTCGTCGGCAGCCCGCAGATCATCTTCCTCGACGAGCCGACCACGGGTCTGGACCCGCGCAGCCGGCGCACCCTGTGGGGGATCGTCCGCGAGCTGGTGGCCGAGGGCACCACCATCTTCCTCACCACCCAGTACCTGGAGGAGGCCGACCAGCTCGCCGACCGCATCGCCGTCCTCAACCAGGGCCGCCTGGTCGCCCAGGGCACGGCCGACGAACTCAAGCGCCAGATCCCCGGCACCCACGTACGGCTCCGGTTCGCCGACACCCTCCAGCTCGACGGCGCCGCGCGGATCTTCGCCGGCGCCACGCGCGACGAGGAGGAGCTGACCCTGCGGGTGCCCAGCGACGGCCGGTCCAGGTCGCTGCGGGCCCTGCTGGACCGCCTCGACGAACACACCCTCGACGCACAGGAATTCTCCGTGCACACCCCCGACCTCGACGACGTCTTCCTCGCCCTGACCGAGCACACCGGCAAGGACACCGAGGCGGCCGAGGACACGAGCAAGAAGAAGGAGGCGATCGCGCGATGAGCACGGTCGCGACGGCGTTCGCCGACTCGAGCATCATGTTGCGCCGCAACGTGAAGCACACCCTGCGCAACCCCACCACGATGTTCAACGCGGTCCTGTTCCCGATCGTCATCATGCTGATGTTCGTCAAGGTGTTCGGCGGCGCCTTCAGCGTCGGCCAGCACTACATCGACTACGCGACGCCGGGCCTGCTCGTGATGGCCGTCAGCTACGGCCTGGGGGCCACCGCGACGGCCGTGAACGACGACATGACCAAGGGCATCATCAACCGGTTCAAGACCATGGACGTCTCCCGCGGCGCCATGCTCACCGGACACGTCGTCGTCACCACCGTGCGCTGCCTGGTGGCCTCCGCCGCCATCGTCGGCGTGGCCTTCGCGATGGGCTTCGACCCCAAGGCGAGCGCCCTGGACTGGCTCGGCGTCCTCGGCCTGTTCGTGCTCCTGTCGGTCGGCACCAGCTGGCTCACCGTCGCCATGGGCCTGGCCGCCAAGACCACCGAGTCGGCCGGCCTGGCCACCGTGCCCCTGATCATGCTGCCGTTCCTCAGCAGCGCGTTCGTCCCCGCGGACACGATGGGCGCCGGCGTCAAGCAGTTCGCCCAGTACCAGCCCTTCACCCCGATCATCGAGACACTGCGCGGCCTGCTGGCCGGCCACGTCTCCAGCGGCGACGCGACCGCGGCCATCGCCTGGTGCGTCGGCTTCGCCGTCCTCGGCTACGTCTGGGCACTGTCCACGTTCAAGAAGCGAGCCTGATCACCGGCAAGCCCCCACCCGAGCCGCCCCGGCGACACACGCCACCGGGGCGGCTTCACGCTGCCGCACACCCCACGGGGCTCGCCGCCCGGCCTCTCCGCGTAGGTTGGCCGTCCAGTCCGACGCACCGCCACGAGGCCCGCGTAGGTTGGCCGTCCAGTCCGACACACCGCCACGAGGTCCAGTTCATGACCGGCAGTACCAGGATCCGCCTGATCGAGCCCGCCGACGCCGCCGCGATCGCCGCCCACCGGGCCCGCGACGTCGAGGCGTTCCGGCTGTGGGAACCGGCGCAGCCGGCCGGCTTCTTCACCCCGCAGGGCCAGGCGGAGCGGATCGACCGCCTGCTGGCCGGACACCGGGCCGGTTCGGTCTGGCCGGGCGTGGTGCTCGCCGGCGATCAGGTGATCGGGCAGGTCACCGTCGGCGGCATCCTGCCGCAGCCGCACCTGCGCCGCGGCTCCCTCGGATACTGGATCGCCGGCGCCGCCCAGAACCAGGGGCACGCCGGGCGGGCCGTCGGGCTCGTCCTCGGGGTGATGACGGACGAACTCGAACTGCACCGCGCCGAGGCGTCCACCCAGTTGGAGAACCTGCCCTCGCAACGGGTGCTGCGCCGCAACGGGTTCAGCCCGTACGGCGTCGCACACTCCTCCATCCTCCTCGACGGGAGCTGGCGGGACGCACTGCTGTGGGAACGCATCCTCGGCGACTAGGCAGGCCCGTCCTCCCCGGCTCCGACTGGTGGAGAGCACCTGTCCGAAGGGCGCCGCATTCCCCACTCAGTGCTGCTCAGCACCGTTGTCGACCGGGCATGCGGGCGTGATCGCGCACTATGCGGTCGCGACGCCCAGGAAGCGCAGCACCGCCAGGACGCGGCGGTGGTCGGCGTCGGCCTGGGGCAGGTCGAGCTTGGTGAAGATGCTGTTGATGTGCTTGGCGACCGCGCTCTCGCTCACGACCAGCTCGGCGGCGACGCCGGAGTTGGACCGGCCGCCCGCCATCAGCTCCAGCACCTCCCGCTCGCGCGGTGTCAGCCGGTCGAGCGGATCGCTGTGCCGGCGCACCAGCAGCTGCGCGACGACCTGCGGGTCGAGCGCGGTGCCGCCGGCCGCCACCCGGCGTACCGCCTCGGTGAACTCCTCGACGTCGGCGACCCGTTGCTTGAGCAGATAGCCGACGCCCGAGGTGTTGGCGGCGAGCAGATCGGCGGCGTACCGCTCCTCCACGTACTGCGACAGCAGGAGCACGGCGGTACGCGGGTACTGGCGGCGGATCACCAGCGCGGCGCGCACTCCCTCGTCGGTGAAGCCGGGCGGCATGCGCACGTCGACCACGGCGATGTCGGGCCGGTGCTCCTCGACCGCTGCCAGCAGCCCTTCTGCGTCGGTGGCCTGCGCGCACATCTCGAAGCCGGCCGCCTCCAGCACCTTGACCACGCCGATGCGCAGCAAGAGGGAATCCTCGGCGATCACGGCGCGCACGGCAGCTCCACGGTGATGACGGTCGGGCCCCCGGCGGGGCTGCGGCAGGAGAACGCGCCGTCGACGGACGCGACGCGCTTGGCGAGCCCGACGAGCCCGGTGCCACCGCCGGCCGCCGCGAGATCCGCGCCGCCCGCGCCGTCGTCCGCGACGACCACCAGAAGTGTCTCCCCGATCCGCTCCACGGTCACGTCCGCCCGGGTCGCCTGGGCGTGTTTGACCACGTTCGTCAGGGCTTCGGAGACCACGAAGTACGCGACGGCCTCGACCGTGGGTGAGGGGCGCCGCGGCAGGTCCACCGCCACGCGCACCGGGATCGGGAGGCGGGCGGCGACCCCGGACAGCGCGGCGTCGAGGCCGCGGTCCTCGAGGACGGCCGGATGCAGGCCGCGCACCAGGTTGTTCAGCTCGGCGATCGCCTCCTTCGCCTCGCGGTGCGCCTCGTCGATCACCTTGCGGGCGTCCGCCGGCAGGTCGCCGAGGGTGGCCCTGGCCAGGCCCAGGTTGACGGCGAGCGAGACGAGGCGCTGCTGTACGCCGTCGTGCAGGTCGCGCTCGATCCGCCGCCGCTCGGCGTCGGCGGCGTCGAGCACGCCGGCCCGGCTCTCGGCGAGGTCGGCGACCCGGCGGGACAGCTTCTCCGTACGGCTGGGGCCGAGCAGGACCTCGGCCGCCCGGGTCTCCAGCCGCACCAGAGCGCCGGTCAGCCGGGGCCCGAGGAACAGCAGGGCGAGACCACCGGCGGTGATGTACGCGGCCTGCGTGGTGTACCCGACATCGGTGACCCGCCACTGCGGGGGCAGCGCCCAGATCCACACGTAGATGGAGGCGGCCACGAGAGCGACGGCCCAGACGGCGAGGACGGCGAGGTCCAGGACGGCGAGCAGTGGACCCGCCACGGCGTGGTAGCAGACCTGCCGCCACCAGGCCCGCGTGGTCAGCCGGCGCACGGCCGGCTTCCCGTTGCGTCCCGGCCCGGGTACGGCGGGGCGCGGGAGGTCCTTGCCGACGAGCGCCCGGTAACGCCGCCGCTGCCCGACGGTCAGCAGGGGTGTCACCGCGAGCGTGAACAGCACGGGCAGCGCCCCGAGCGCGAGCAGCACGGGCAGCGCAGTCGCGGCCGGCACCAACGCCGCCATCGTGCCGAGCAGCCAGAGCCACAGTGGCACCACGGCGAGGTGGAGCGGCAGGCCCGCGGCGACGAGCGCGGTCCGGTGTCCAGCCCTGCGGAACGGCCGGCCCGGCACCAGCCGCAGCCACGTCGTGAGTTGCATGCGTCAAACGGTAAAGCCGCAGGCCATCCCCGTGCCATGACGCTGCCGCCCGGTTCGGGGGTGCACTTTTCTCCACCCCGGGTCGGAACCCTGCGTGACTGACGGCGCCCTGGTGTGCGGCGGAGGGTTGAGCACGTGAAGGGGAGAGCCGGCGGGGAACGGGGTAAGACGATGCGTCAACTGGATTTGTGCAATGACGAATTGGCCGGTGCCGAGGGCTTCGACCGCGCCGAGGTCATCCCGCTCCACGAAGAGGCGGAGGAGCCGCGCCCGGCGCGGGGCATGCGGCGGGCCGGGTGCCTGCTGGTCGCCTGCGGGCTCGCTCTGCTGCCGTGGCTGTACGCGCTGGCCACCGGCCTGCCGGCCACCGCGACCGCGGCGCACTGGCCGGTCGCCTGGGTCGGGCTCGACGCGCTGGAGGCGCTCGGCCTGATCGCCACCGGCCTCCTCGCCGCCCGCGGTGACCGGCGGCACTCCCTGGCGGCCGCCGCGACCGCGACGCTGCTTGTGGTGGACGCCTGGTTCGACACCGCGACCGCGGCCCCGGGCGGCGACTTCGCCACCGCGGTCGCCATGGCGCTCGGCGCCGAGCTGCCGCTCGCCGCGCTGTGCGGCCGGTTGGCGCTGCGGGCGCTGAGCCGGCCCGCGTGACACCGACCGCCCGGCCACATGCCACGACCGAATCGATCCACCGGAGAACACCATGCACCGCATCACCACCGCCCCGCTCGCCCCGATCCCGTCCCGGACCCGCTGGGCGGTCGCCGCCGGCGCGGGCGCCGCGTTGGCCGCCGCCTGGTGGCTGGGCGACACGGCGCCCTATCCGTACGCCCAACGCGGCCTCCTCGGCGTGCCGTTGCCGTTCCTGACGGCCGACCGTATGGACGCCGTACTGCAACCGCGGCCGGGGGAGCGGATCCTGGAGATCGGCCCGGGGACCGGACTGCAGTCGCTGCACGTCGCCCCGCAGCTCGGGCCGGAGGGACGGCTCGATGTGCTCGACATCCAGCAGGAGATGCTCGACCACGTGATGTGCCGCGCCGAGCGCGACGGCCTGGCGACGATCAGGCCCACCCGCTCGGACGCACGTGAACTGCCCTACGCCGACGGGACATTCGACGCCGTATACGCCGTGACCGCGCTCGGCGAGATCCCCGAGCCGGAACGGGTACTGCGCGAGGCGGCACGGGTGCTGGCACCGGGCGGGCGGCTGGTGATCGGCGAGTTCTTCGACCGGCACTGGATCCCCTTCGGCCGGCTGCACCGGCTCGCCGACGCCGCCGGCCTCCACCTGACCGAGCGCCGCGGCCCGAGCCCGGCATACCTCGCCCGCTTCCGACCCTGCGGAGCCCACGCGCCCGTTCGCCAGGGCGAGCACCTCGCCCCCGCAAGGCGAGAGGGGAGTCCTGCGGCTTCTGCTGCGTGATTCCGGTCTCCGATCGTGCCGGGTCCTCTCCGGCAGCAAGCCCGCGGCAGGGGTCAGGCGCTCTGCGGCTCCAGCAGCCGGCCGGCCCCCGTGTGCGCGAGGCCGGGCAGGTGGCGGGTGCGCTGGTCCTGGACGAGTTCGCCGAGGCGCTCGACGCCCAGGGCGATCTGCTCGGGGGTGAGCACGCTGAAGGAGAGCCGGGCCTGGTGGAACCCGGACGTGCCACCGTAGAAGTGGTCCATGGGCGTCCACAGGACCCCGAACCGGGACGCCGAGTACTCCAGCATGGCGTCGTCCGCCCGGAACGGCAGGCTCAGGACGACGAACATCCCGCCCTCGGGCGTGTTCCACGAGACGTCCTGCCCGGCGCCCGGCACCGGCGCGAACACGCAGCGCAGACGCTCCAGCAGGGTCGCGAGGTTGCGGCGGTAGACCTCGGCCTCGCGGGCGGTGGCCCGCTTGAGACTGCAACCGTTCTCCAGCAGGTACCCGCCGATCACCGCCTGCGCCACCGTCGAGGTGTTGAGCGTGACCATGGACTTGAGCCGGGCGAGCAGGTCGGCGAGCAGCACCGGCTCCTTTTGCCCGTCGCCCGCCGCCGTCACCGGCTGGTCCGCGATCACGTAGCCCACGCGGGCACCGGCGAACGCGGACTTCGCGAACGACCCGAGGTGGATCACCTGATGCCGCTCGTCCAGGGCCTTGAGCATGGGCAGCGAGGAACCGTCCGCACGGAAGAGGGAGTACGGGTTGTCCTCGACGACGAGGATCCGCTCCCGCCTGGCCAGCTCCAGCAGGGCGATCCGGTCCGCCAGGGACATGCTCGCGCCACTGGGGTTGGCGAAGTCGGGGACGACGTAACAGGCACGCGGCCGCAGCCCCTCGCGCCGCGCCGCCCGTATCTGCCGCTCCAGGTCCTCCAGATCGATGCCCCCCTCGTGCTCGCGCACGCAGCGCACCGGCGCGCCGGCCACCCGGGCCGCGCCGATGAACCCGACGTAGTTGGGGGTGGCGGCGAGGATCACGTCACGCGCGTCCCGGACGAGGGCGCGCAGCAGCAGCACCATCGCCTCCTGGCAGCCGGTGGTCACCACGATGCTCTCCGGGTCGACCCTCAGGCCCTCGTCGACCTCCAGCTGACGGGCGATGAGCTCGTGGATGAACCCCTTCGTGCGCCCGTACTGGAAGAACGTGCGCCGCATCTGCTCCGCGGCCAGGCCCTTCTCGCCCTCCAGATAGCCGCGGAACGTCGCCAGATGACGGGCGAGGTCATCGACGTCGTAGAAGCCCTCGAACGGGCGCCCCGCGGAGAACGACACCGCGTCCGGATACCGTCCCGCGAGTTCGTTGAGCAGCGTCATGGAAGTGAGCGCGGGATCGTCGACCGACGCGTGCAGGTCGGTGACACTCAGCCGGAACGGCCCTGGTTGTTTGGACATAGTCACGTCATCCTCGTCCGCCGGACAGATCAGCCCTGAGCCGGTGTCGGTTGAATGCCGCCTCGTCGGGTCTCAAGAACATATGTGGCCCCCCTCGAACGCTGAAGGACGATGACTGGAGAAGGGGTCGATTCCCGCTGTTCCCACGCACCGGAAAAAAATGGGGGGTGTCGCGCACGCCGTCCCGTCAGCGGGACAGAGCGGACCGGCCTCCGGACCGGCCCGCCCCGCCCGAAACGCGGTACGTCATCGAGAAAGCCTCGAGTTCCGCGAGACATTGACACCCTCTCGGGCGGCGGAGAAGAGTATGGAACTGCTGGGCGAGCCGTGAGAAGCCCCGGGGACCGCCGCCGCGACCGGCAGCCGTCACCCCGTGAACAGCCGGGCAGCGAAGCCCCTTTCGCGGCCCGCCCGCCCGGATGATGAGCGGCCGCATATCAGGGCGATGCCGCGTCGACCCTCCATTCGACCACCTGCGCACGGCCCGCGCCGAATGCGCGGAGCCGGCGGACGGTACGCCGAGACGGCTCCACGCCTTTTCCGCGCGGCAAGCGGTATCCGACACCCGAGAAGGAGTTGACGCATGACCACACTTGACGAAGGCGTACTGGAGAAGGCGGCGAAGGAATACGCCGAGCAGGGCTTCTCCATCATCCGCAATGTCATTCCCCCGGAGGTCCTGGAGGAGGCGGCCGCCCATGTCGACTGGCTCACCCGGAAATACCCGGATCTGCGTCCCGAGCACTTCCACCACCCGCTGATCCGCAACGACGCCTTCTGGGCCCGCCTGGTCTCCGACCCCCGCCTCGTGGACATCGCGGAGTTCTTCCTCGGCCCCGACCTGGCGTGCTTCACCGCCCACTACATCTGCAAGCCCCCCTACAACGGACAGCCCGTGCTGTGGCACCAGGACGGCGCCTACTGGACGCTCAGCCCGATGGAGGCACTGACGGTGTGGCTGGCCGTCGACGAGAGCACCACGCACAACGGCTGCCTGCGCATGATCCCCGGCAGCCACCGACTGCCCCTGCACAAGCCGTCGTCGCGCACCGACACGGACAACATGCTCTTCTCCGCCTCCGACGAGACCATCGTGCGGGAGTGGATCGACAAGGCCGGTGTCGTGGACATCGAGCTCCAGCCCGGCGACGTCTCCATCCACCACCCCCACCTGCTGCACCACTCGGAGGCGAACACCTCCGCCAAGCGGCGCTGCGGTCTGGACATCGGCTACATCGCCACGACCACCCGCATCCACAGCGAGGGCATCTACCTCGACCCGCTGCTGGTACGCGGGACCGACGCGGCCGGCCTGAACAACTACCGCCCGTTCCCCACCTACCAGGACGGCGAGACGATCCCCTTCGCCGGCCAGGAGGACTGGAACGACCACGTCACCAAGCTCAACGCGGCACTGCCCTCGCGCACCCGGGACCTGCCCGAGGAGAGCCCCATCGAGACGACCCGGCACATGATCGAGCGGCTGCGCGCGGGCACCACCAAGGGATGACCCGCCCGCACCGGCCGAGGGGCGCGCCGCCACGTGCGGCGCACCCCCCGGCCATCGGCGTTCGTACGGGTACGGCGACGGGCCGGGATCCAGGGCACCGCCCCGGATCCCGGCCCGCCGTCAGTGCGCGGCAGGAGCTCTCACCAGACGAACGCCTCGCCGTCGCCCCGCTTCTCGATGCAGTACGTGCGGAAGGCCTGCGCCTTGGCGACGATGTCCCCGTCGCCGGTGCGCCGCGCGGCCTCCAGATACCAGTCGAACGCCGCGGTGGCGTGCGCGCGCCGCTCGAAGTGGAGCGCGGCGAACGGACGGAAGGCCGCCCGCATCGTCTCGGGCGTGAAGTGGCGCCCGGAGCCGATGAGTTCCTCCAGCTCCGCCTCCCCGACCTCGGGCCGCTCGGGCAGCAGGACCGGCTGGGTGGCGGGGATGTCGCCCCGGATCGCCAGCGGCTCCTCGGATCCCGCGAAGTCCAGGCACAGGGAGAGCCGGGCCGTCGTGGCGGTGCTGCGCGCGGAGTGCGGATCGGTCGAGTGGATCTTCCACACCTCGCCGCGGCGTATGTGGTAGACGGTGTCGTTCTCGGAGTGCAGGGACTCCTCGCTGGTGCGCAGCGGAACCTGCACCCGCAGGCCCGGCTCCGCCCACTCCAGGAAGTCCACGTGCGGGGCGATGATCCCCTCGCGCAGCGCGAAGATCCGCACCCACTGGAGGCGGTCCAGGGGGAAATGCGCGGCCACCAGGGACATGACGTTCGGCAGCCGCTTTCCCAGTTCCGTCAGGGAAAGGCTGCCCTCGTGCGGACGGAAAGCGACGTCGGAATCGGCGCCGCTGCCGTTGGCCAGCACATGGGACGACCAGGACCCGAAGGTGAACGTGTCGTATTCACCGCCGTATTCGTGCTCGTCCACGATGGACAGTTCCGGGCCCAGGTCGTACGAATCGATGGGCAGTACCGCGAGCCGTTCCGACTTCAGCAAGGAAATCTCCTCCAGCACAGGATTGTCCGAGGCGCCCGGAAACCGCTGGGCGTTCCACCCGATCGTCACCATATTTCTTCCCGGTCGGGCAAGGCAACGAAGCGGCGAAGCGCCGGACTTGAGCCCATCGGGCGGTCCGTATTCTGTCCGCCGCATGCTCCGGGCAGGGCCGCGAAGACACCGGTCCGTCCCGTCGGCAGGACAGCCGGCTCCTGCCGGGACGGCCCGCCCTGTCATCTCTTGCCCGGCGTTTCCCCGGCCATCTACCGTGGCAGCGCGGTGACTTCGGGCACCCGGGAATTCCCGTTCGACAGAGGAAGGAAAGGCTGGAAATGAAATCTTCGCCGAAGGTGATCGACCAGCGGGACGAACAGGACGGGACACCGGAAGGAGAGGCCGCTTCCTGCGGTGCGCCGGCCTCGCTCGTCGGGGAAGTCTCCGCACTGTGGGCCGCGCACTTCGGTGACCGTGAAGTCGGCCCGGACGACGACTTCTTCGTGCTCGGCGGCAATTCGCTCACCGGCATCAAAATCATCGAGCAGGTGGCGCGGGACTACGGCGTCCAGCTGTCCGTCCGCGACTTCTACCTGGCGCAGACCCCCACCCGGGTCGCCGAACTGATCGAGCAGGCAAGGACGGGGACGTGAGGCTGACACCGGGTCCCGCGCACGGCGTCGACCTCGACGGCGTCGACCTCTTCGACCTGGACCTGTACACCTCGGGCGATCCGCACCGGGTCTGGGACGTGATGCGGGAGAGGGCGCCGCTGCACCATCAAGTCCTGCCCGACGGACGGGAGTTCTGGTCGGTGACCCGGCACGAGGACGTCTGCCGCGTCCTCGGCGACCACCGCGAGTTCACCTCCGAACGCGGCACGACCCCCACCCACGTCGGGATCGACGACCCCGCGGCGGGCAGGCTGCTGACCTCCACCGACCCGCCCCGGCACACCGAGGTCCGCCGCCCGCTCGGCTCCAAGCTCACCGCCCGCGCGGTGAAGTCCTGGGAGGACTCCATCCGCGGGACGATCCGGCGCTTCCTGGAGCCGGCCCTGGACGGCGAGACCTTCGACCTCGCCGAACGGGCCCTGCTCCTGCCGGCGATGGTCACCGGCCCGCTCCTGGGCATCCCCGCCAAGGACTGGGAGGAACTCGTCCAGCTGACCGCGATGGTGACAGCCCCCTGCGACCCGCACTTCATGGTCGGCCACGAGGCCGCCACCCTGGCCATCTCCCACCACGAACTGGTCGACTACGTCACCCAGTGGGTCAAACGGCGCCGCGCGGCCGGCGGCGCGGACGACACCCTGCTCGCCCACCTCATGAGCGTCAGCGCGGGCGGCGCCCCGCTGAGCGACGAGGAGATCGCCCTCGACGGCTACAGCATCCTGCTCGGCGCCAACGTCACCACACCGCACACCGTCTCGGGCACCGTGCAGGCCCTCATCGAGCGGCCCGAGCAGTTCGACAAGGCGCAGGCCGACCCGACCCTGATCCCGAACCTGGTCGAGGAAGGACTGCGCTGGACCTCGGCCGCCTGCAACTTCATGCGCTACGCCGTGGACGACGTCCCCATCGGCGGGGGCACGATCCCGGCCCGCGCGGCGGTCGTCGCCTGGATCGGCTCGGCCAACCGGGACGCCTCCCTCTTCCCCGACCCGCACACCTTCGACATCACCCGGCCCAACGCCAAACGGCAGGTCGCGTTCGGGTTCGGGCCGCACTTCTGCATCGGCGCGCCCCTGGCCCGGCTCACCCTGCGGATCTTCTTCGAGGAACTGCTCCAGGCCTGCGGACCGATCGAGCCCGCCGGCGAACCGCAGCACCTGCGGTCCTACTTCATCGCCGGGATGACCCACCTCCCCATCGTCACGCAGAAACGAAAGACGCCATGACAACCGGCTCCGCACTCGCCCCGTCGCCGTGGTTCGTCCGGCCGCCGTCCACCGGACACCAGGGCCGCCTCTTCTGCTTCCCCTTCTCCGGATCGGGCGCCTCCGCCTTCAGCGCCTGGCCGGCCGCGCTGGAGGACATCGAGGTCTGCCCGGTGCAGTTCCCCGGCCGCGAGAACCGGCTCGGCCACCCCCACTACGGCACCTACGAGAACCTCGCCGCCGACCTGGTCGAACCCCTCACCCCCCTGCTCGACCGGCCGTTCGCGTTCTTCGCGCACTGCGCGGGCGCCCTGCCCGCCTACGAGACCGCGCTCCGCCTCGCCGAGGCCGGGCTGCCCACACCGGACTGCCTGTTCGTCTCCGGCCAGGTCGCCCCGCACGACGCCGGACGCGACCGGATGCTCACCATGACCGAGGACCAACTGCGCGACGAGGTCGAGGCGTTCGTCCGCGGCCGGGGCATCGAACCGCGCCCCGACATGATCGACCTGGGCCTCATGGTCCTGCTGCGCGACCACGCGGCCGCCAAGAAGTACCGGCGACAGACACCGGTCACGGTGGACTGCCCCATCGTCGTCCTGCACTGGCAGGACGACCTGGACGTGACCCTGAGCGACCTGCACGGCTGGCGCCGCTACGCCGACTCCGTCGAGTTCCGGGTGGTCGGCGGCGGCCACTACGACTTCATGAACGCCCCCGACGAACTGTCGAAGCTGCTCACCCGCTGGCTCTGAGCCCCACCCGCCCGTGGCGTGAGCCCCGTAGCACCGCCGGCCGCCGTGAATCCCTTGCCACCGCCGGCGGCCGTGAGCCCCGCAGCACCGGCGGTGGCCGTGCGTCCCGTGACGCCGCCCGTGCCCGCCGTACACCGAAGGAACCGGAAGGAACACTCATGAGTGGCGCAGCCACCGATATTGCCGTGATCGGGATGTCGTGCCGCTTCCCCGGTGTGCACGGCGTCGCCGAGTTCTGGGACCTGCTGCGCGAGGGCCGGTCGACCATCGGCACGTTCCCCGGGCAGCGGGCCGACGACGCCCGCTCGACGTACCGGTCCCACCCGGACGCCGCCACCCTGGGCTCCGGCTCCTTCCTGGATGCCGTCGACGGTTTCGACGCCGCCTTCTTCGACATCGCGCCCGGCGAGGCGGCGGCCATGGACCCCGTGCAGCGCCTGGGCCTGGAGCTCGCCTGGGAGGCCGTCGAGGACGCCCGCCTGCCCGCGAGCGCCCTGGCCGGCCGCGAGGTCGACGTCGTGGTCGGCGCCGCCCCCTCCGGCTACGACCTGCTGCGCCGAGCATCCGGCAGCGACCGCGACGACCACTACGCGGCGCTCGGCTCCAGCGGCGCGCTGATCGCGAACCGGATCTCGCACCTGTTCGACGTCCGCGGCCTGAGCCTGTGCGCGGACTCCGGCCAGTCCTCCTCCCTGGTGTCACTGGCACTGACCTGCGAACGCATCCGCGGCGGAGCGGTGGACACGGCGATCGCGGGCGGCGTGCACCTGATCGTCGACCCCGAGGCGGGCGCGGGCCTGGCGAATCTGGGCGCGCTCTCGCCCGACGGCCGCTGCTTCCCCTTCGACGCCCGGGCCAACGGCTTCATCCGCGGCGAGGGCGGCGCGTTCGTCGTCCTCAAACGGCTCGACCTCGCCGTCGCCGACGGCGACCACATCTACGCGGTGGTCCGCGGCTGGGGCGTCAACAGCGCCGGCGCCTCCTCCCGGATGCCGGACCCCAGCCCCACCGGGCAGGCGGCGGCCGTGCTGTCCGCCGTCGCCCGCGCGGGCATCGGCTTCGAGGACGTCGACTACGTCGAGGCCCACGGCACCGGCACCCGGCTCGGCGACCCCGCCGAACTGGCGGGCCTGCGCGAGGTGTTCCGCGCCGCCGGCCGCAGCCGCCCGCTGGCCATCGGCACGGTCAAGGCGAACGTCGGCCACCTGGAGCCCGCCGCGGGCATCACCGGCTTCGTCAAGGCCGCACTCTGCCTCGACCGCGCCCACCTGGTCCCCAACCCCGGCTTCACCACCCCCGCCGACCCCGGCTTCCACGACGACTTCGACGTCCCGCGCGCGGCGCGGCCCTGGCCGGACCGACCCGGCCGGCCCCGCCGGGCAGGGGTCACCTCGATCGGGATGGGCGGCACCCACGCCCACGTCGTCCTCGAACAGGCCCCCGCCCCGCAGGACGAACCGCCCGCCGCGCACCGGGACACCACCCCGGCGCTCGCCGCCGGTACGGCGGTGCCCTGGATCCTGTCCGCCCGCTCGGAACAGGCCCTGCGCCGGCAGGCCGCCCGCCTGCACGACCTCGTCACCGCCGACCCCTCCCTGCCGGCACCGGCGATCGGCCACGCGCTCGCCACGACCCGCCGGCTGTTCGAGCACCGGGCCGTCGTCCTGGCCGGCGACCGCGACGAGACCCTGGCCGCCCTGGAGACGCTGGCCGCCGGCACCGCCGCCCCGCGGACGGTGCGCGGCACGGCCACCGGGCCCGCGGGACCGGTCGTCTTCGTCTTCCCCGGCCAGGGATCGCAGTGGCTGGGCATGGGCCGGCAGCTGTACGCCCAGTCCCCGGTCTTCGCCCGCGCCGTCGACGCCTGCGCGAAGGCCCTTGCCCCCTGGCTCGACTGGTCCCTGCTGGACCTGATCACCGGGGCCGGGACGGCGCCGTCGCTGGAGCGCGGGGACGCCGTCGTCCAGCCCGCGCTGTTCGCGATGATGGTCTCCCTCGCCGAACTGTGGCGCTCGCTGGGCGTGGTCCCCGACGTGGTGGTGGGACACTCCCAGGGAGAGATCGCCGCGGCCTGCGCGGCCGGCGCGCTCAGCCTGGAGGACGCGGCACGCATCGTCGCCCTGCGCAGCCGGGCCCTGACCGAACTGGCGGGCCTGGGCGGGCTGAACGCGGTCGCCGCACCCCTGACCTGGGTCGAGGAACGCCTGGAGCACCAGTCGGGGCGGCTGTCGGTCGCCGCCGTCAACGGACCGGCCTCCGTGGTGATCGCCGGAGACCTCCCGGCACTGGAGGAGTTCGCCGCCCGGGCCGCCGAGGACGGCGTCCGCGTCCGCCGCGTCAGGATCGAGTACGCCTCCCACTCCCACCAGGTCGAACGCATCCGCGAGAAGGTCCTGTCGGCCGCCGCCGGCATCACGGCGCGCACGACGGCCGTGGAGTTCCACTCCACCGTCACCGCCGCACCGCTGGACACCCGCGGACTCGACGCCGACTACTGGTACGCCAACCTGCGCTCGACCGTCCGCTTCGGCGAGGTCGTGGAGAACCTGATGCGCGAACGCGGCGGCGTGTACGTGGAGATCAGCCCGCACCCCGTGCTCCAGGTGGCGATGGAGGAGGCCGCCGACGCGCTGGCCGTCCCGCCCGCGGTGGTGGGCACCCTCAGCCGCCACGACGGGAGCGCCGGCAAGGTCCTGGCGTCGCTGGCAGAACTGCACGTGCGCGGTGTCCCGGTGGACTGGACGGCGGCCCTCACCCCCGGCCGCACCCGCCGGATCGGCCTGCCGACCTATCCCTTCCAGCGCCTGCGCCACTGGCTGACCGCGCCCGCCGGCCCGAACGGGCCCGCCGCGCCCGCGGCCGGCCCCGACACACGTACGGCCGGCCCCGATTCGCCGTCGGCGGCCCGCGCCCTGGTGTGCGCCGAGACGGCCGCCCTGCTGGCCGCCAAGGGCCTGGCGCTGACACCCGCGGATCTCCAGGCGCGGGCGGGCGAGAGCTTCAAGGCCCTGGGCTTCGACTCCTCGACGGCGGTGGAGCTGCGCAACCGGCTCAACGCGGCCGCCGCGGTACGGCTCCCGGCCACCGTCGCCTTCAGCTACCCCACGCCGCAGGCGCTCGCCGACCACCTCTTCTCCCGCCTGGAACCCCCCGCCCCCGCCCCCGCGGAGCCGGTGAAGCCGAGGGAGCCGGTGGAGCCGGTGAGGGAGCCGGTCCCTGACGTGAGCAGCGACGACGATCTCTACGCCTTGATCGACCGCGGATATGTGTAGCGGACACGTCCAGCCGTACCCGTTCTTCCAATCAACCGTTGAGGGAGGCCCCTGGTGGAGGAAGTCGACAAGCTCCGCTCCTACTTGCGACGTGCCGTCGGCGACGCGCAGGAACTGCGCGAGCGGGTGCGCGAGCTGGAGGAGTCCGCGCGCGAACCCATCGCCGTCGTGGGGGTGGGGTGTCGCTTCCCGGGCGGGGTGACCTCCCCCGAGGACCTGTGGAACGTCGTGTCCGGCGAAGTGGACGCCATGGGCGACTTCCCCGCCGACCGCGGCTGGGACGTGGAGGCGCTCTACGACCCCGACCCCGCCGCGCACGGCAGGACGTACACCCGCACCGGCGGATTCCTGTCCGAACTCCCGGACTTCGACGCGGAGTTCTTCGGCATCAGCCCGCGTGAGGCGCTGGCCACGGACCCGCAGCAGCGGCTGATGCTGGAGACGACCTGGGAGGCCCTGGAGCGGGCGGGCATCGACCCGGCCGGTCTGCGCGGTTCACCCACCGGCGTGTTCACCGGCCTGTACGGCGTCGACTACGGCCCCCGGGTCGGCGGCGCCGCGGCCGGCGAGGTGGAGGGCTTCCGGCTCACCGGCACCTATCTCAGCGTGGCCTCGGGCCGTGTCGCCTACGTCCTGGGCCTGGAGGGCCCGGCCGTCTCGACCGACACCGCCTGCTCCGCCTCCCTGGTCGCCGTCCACCAGGCCGTACGCTCCCTGCGCTCGGGGGAGTGCACGCTGGCCCTGGCCGGCGGGGTGTCGGCGCTGCCGTCCCCGGGGATGTTCGTGGAACTCGCCCGGCAGCGGGGCCTGTCGGCCGACGGCCGGTGCAAGGCGTTCGCGGACGCGGCGGACGGCACCGGCTTCTCCGAGGGCGCGGGCGTCCTGGTCCTGGAACGGCTCCGCGACGCGCGCCGCAACAACCGCCGGATCTGGGCGGTCATCCGCGGCTCGGCCATCAACCAGGACGGCGCCTCCAACGGGCTGACCGCCCCGAACACGCTGGCCCAGCAGCGGGTCATCCGGGCCGCCCTGGCCGACGCCGGACTCCCGGCCGGCGCGGTGGACGCGGTCGAGGCCCACGGCACCGGCACCCGGCTCGGCGACCCCATGGAGGCCGAAGCCCTGCTCGCCACCTACGGCCAGGGCCGCGAGGCCCAAGACCCGCTGTGGCTGGGGTCGTTGAAGTCGAACATCGGCCACACCCAGGCCGCCGCCGGGGTCGGCGGCATCATCAAGATGGTCATGGCGATGCGCCACGGCGTCCTGCCCCGGACCCTGCACGTGGATCGGCCCTCCACCCATGTCGACTGGTCGGCCGGAGCCGTGGAACTGCTGACCGAGGCCCGCGAATGGACCACCGCGGACGGCCGGCCCCGGCGCGCGGGCGTCTCCTCCTTCGGCATCAGCGGCACCAACGCCCACCTGATCCTCGAACAGGCCCCCGCCGCAGCCGAACCGCACCCGGCCCCGGCCCCCGCCGCACCCGAACCGCACCCGGCCCCGGACCCCGACGCCGTGCGGCCCGCCGCCGGCGCGGCCGTTCCCTGGGTGCTCTCTGCCCGCTCCGAGCAGGCCCTGCGCGAGCAGGCGGCACGGCTGCGCGAGCACGTCGCCGCCGACACCGGCCCGAGCGCCGCGGACGTGGGACGGGCGCTGGTGCGCACCCGCTCGCTCTTCGAGCACCGCCAGGTCGTCATCGGCGCCGACCGCGACGAACTCCTGGACCGCCTCGCCGCCGTCGCCGCGGGACAGGAACCCGCCGGCGGAGCGGTGTCCGGCACCGCCGGACCGGTCGGCAGAACGGTCTTCGTCTTCCCCGGCCAGGGCGCCCAGTGGATCGCGATGGGCCGCGAACTGATGGAGACCTCACCCGTCTTCGCCGCCGAACTGCACGCCTGCGCCAAGGCGTTGGAGCCGTGGGTGTCCTGGCCGCTGATCGACACCGTCTGCGGCGGGCCCCGGTCCGCGGACCTGGAGGACATCGACGTCGTCCAGCCGGTGCTGTTCGCGGTGATGGTCGCGCTCGCCCAGGTGTGGCGCTCGCTCGGGGTCAGCCCCGACGTCGTCATCGGCCACTCCCAGGGCGAGATCGCCGCCGCCTACGTCGCCGGCGCCCTGAGCCTGGAGGACGCCGCCAGGATCGTCGCCCTGCGCTCACGCCTGCTGGCCACGGTCACCGGGCAGGGCAGCATGGCCGGCATCCTGCTGCCCGAGGACCGTGTGCAGCAGCTCCTCGCGGGCCAGGAGTCCCGCATCGGCATCGCCGCCGTGAACGGACCCGGCTCCACGACGGTCTCCGGCGAGACCGCGGCGGTCGAGGAACTCCTCGCGGCCTGCCAGGCCCAGGGCGCCCGCGCCCGGCTGATCAAGTCCAGCGTCCCCGGCCACTCACCGCTGATGGACCGCTTCGACGGCCGCCTCCAGCGGGAACTCGGTCCCGTCACCCCCCGGCCCACCCCGGTGGCGATCTACTCCACCGTCACCGGCGACCTGATCGACCCCCTCGAACTGGACACCGGCTACTGGTACCGCAACCTGCGCCGCCCGGTGCAGTTCGCCACCGCCATGACACGCCTTCTCGCCCGGGAACCCGACAGCACCGTCGTCGAACTCAGCCCGCACCCGCTGCTCGTGATGACCGTCCAGGAGATGTTCGACACCACCCCCGGCGCCACCGGACACGTGGTGGGCTCACTGCGCCGCGGCGAGGGCGGCCTCGCCCGGCTCTACCGGTCGGCGGCCGAGGCCTTCGTCGCGGGCACCGCCGTCTCCTGGGACGCGGCCTTCCCCGACACCGACGCACCAGGGGCCGAGCTGCCCACGTACGCCTTCCAGCGCCGCCGCTACTGGCTGAACACCCCCGCCGAGACCACCGCCGCGAGCACCTCGGACCACCCCCTGCTCGACACCGTGATCGACCTGCCCGACGGCGCCGCCGACGGCGGTAGCGACGGCGGGGGAGTGGTGGGCGGCGGACGTCTGTCGCTGGAGCGCCACCCCTGGCTCGCCGACCACGTCGTCCACGGCGCCGTCCTGGTGCCCTGGGCGGTGCTGGCCGACCTCGCGGCCTGGGCGGCGCACCGCAGCGGCTGCGACACCGTCGGCGAACTCACCCTGGACACCCCGCTGGTGCTCTCCCGCACCGGCGAACGCGAGATCCGCGTCCTGGCCGACGGCAACGGCGTGATCGGCATCCACTCACGCGCCGACGGCGACAGCCCCTGGACCCGCAACGCCACCGGAACCCTTGACCGCGGCAACGCGCAGGCCCCCGCCCTCGACGGCCTCACCGCCTGGCCGCCCCCCGGCGCGAGCCTCGTGCCCGCCGACGGCGAACACACCGCCCTGGCCGCCGCCGGCCTCACCCTCGGCCCCCTGCTGCGCGGCACCCGCACACTGTGGCGCAAGGGCGACACCCTGTTCGCCGAGGTCGCACCGCCCGCGGCCGACAGCGCCGAACACAGCGGCTTCCGAATCCACCCGGCCCTGCTGACCACAGCCCTGCTCCCGGCCCCGGGCGAGCCCACCGGCGCCTCCCGGCCCCAGGGCCTGCTGCCCGTCCACTGCACCGGACTGCGCCTGGGCTCCACCCGCCCGGCCGGCCTGCGCCTGCGGCTCGCCCCCGCGGGGGACGACACCCTGTCCGTGACCCTCGCGGACGGCAGCGGGACACCGCTCGGCGCCATCGCCTCACTGAGCCTGCGCCCCGCGGACGCCGACCAGCTCACCGCGCTGGGCTTCGACCACCAGGACGCCCTGTTCCAGGTCGACTGGACCCCCCTCGCCGTTCCCCCCGCAGCACCGGCCGGCCACGACACCGCGCCGGAAGCAGCGGACGGACCGGCCCCCAACGCCCCGCTCGCCGCCTCCGGCGCGACACCACCCCCCGTCGTCATCGCCCGCCTCGACGAGAGCGACGCCGACCGTACCGATACGCCCGCCGCCACCGGACAGCGCCTGCACCAGGTGCTGCGCCGGACCCAGGACTGGCTCGCCGACGAACGGTTCGCCGCCTCCCGCCTGGCCCTGGTGACCCGCGACGCCTTCCACGACGACCAGGTCGCCCACGCCGACCCCGCGGCGGCCGCGGTCTGGGGCTTCGTACGCACCGCGCAGTCCGAGAACCCGCAGCGCTTCACCCTGATCGACACCGACGGCCGGCCCGAGTCCCTGGCCCTCCTCCCGGCGGCCGCCGCCACCGGCGAAGCCCAGCTCAAGATCCGGGCCGGCCGCGTGAGCACCCCCCGACTGGCCCACGCCAGCCCCGCACCGCCCCGCGACAGGACACCACGGGCGGCCGCGCTCGGCTCCGGCACGGTCCTCATCACCGGCGGCACCAGCGGCCTCGGCGCGATCCTGGCCCGCCACCTCGCCGAACGCCACGGGGTACGCCGGCTGCTGCTGACCAGCAGACGCGGCCCGGCCGCCCCCGCCGCGACCGCGCTCAGCGCGGAGCTGACCGCGGCCGGCGCCCACGCCGACATCGTGGCCTGCGACGTCACCAGCCGCGACGCCGTCGCCGACCTGCTCGCCGCCATCCCCTCCGAGCACCCGCTGACCGCGGTGATCCACTGCGCCGGCGTCCTGGACGACGGCGTCGTCCAGGCCCTGACCGAGGACCGCCTCGACGCCGTCCTCGCGCCGAAGGTCCACGGCGCCTGGCACCTGCACGAACTGACCGCACACCTCCAGCTCTCCGCGTTCGTGCTGTTCTCCTCCGTCTCCAGCGTCCTGGGCACCCCCGGACAGGCCAACTACGCCGCCGCCAACGCCTTCCTCAACGGCCTCGCCGAGGCCCGCCACGGCCAGAAACTCGCCGCCACCGCGCTGTGCTGGGGCTTTTGGGCCGAACGCAGCGACATGAGCGCCGCCATCGGCGAAGCCGACGTCGAACGCATGCGCCGCCACGGCGTCAAACCCCTGTCCTCACGCGAAGGCCTCGCCCTCTTCGACGCGGCCGTCACCGCCGACGAACCCGTCCTCGTGCCGGCCCTCCTCGACCTGGCCGCCACCGGCACCGCCCAGGCCGGGCAGACGGTCTCCCCGCTGCTGCGCACCCTCGCCCGGACCACCCCCGGACCCCAAGGCCCCGCCGGCCCCGGGAGCGCCGACGTGCCGCTGGAACAGCGGCTGCGCTCACTGCCCGCCGACGAGGCCCACACCGTGCTGCTGGAGGCCGTACGGGCACAGACCGCCCTGGTCCTCGCCCACGCCGACACCGGACGGGTCGGCCCCACCGCGACGTTCAAGACACTGGGCATCGACTCGCTCACCGCCCTGGAACTGCGCAACAAACTGGCGGCGGCCACCGGCCTGAAACTGCCCGCCACCCTCGTCTTCGACCACCCCACCCCCACCGCCGTCGCCCACTTCCTGGGCACGCGCATCACCCCGGACCCCGGCGCCGCCCAGCAGCTGTCACCGGCCGATCACCTGGTCAAGGAGATCGAGGAACTGGGCGCCCGGCTCGACGACACGCTGCGCACCCTCGCGGAGCGGGACCGGACCACGATTTCCACACTGCTCGGCACCTTGCAGGGCCGAGTCCGCCCGACGGCGGGCGACGACGCCTCGCCGGCCGCCATCGTCGGCCAGATCGGCGCGGCCTCGGCGGGAGAGCTTCTCGCGCTGCTCGACAAAGAGCTCGGCTAGGGGAAAAGGCAGATGACAAACGACAACAACGCCGAGGTCCTCGACTACCTCAAGCGCACCTCGATCGAGCTGATCGAGACCCGCAGGCGCCTTCAGGAACTGACCGACGCCGCCGCCGAACCCATCGCGATCGTGGGCGCCGCCTGCCGCTACCCGGGCGGGGTCACCTCCCCCGAGGACCTGTGGGAGCTCGTACTCCAGGGCGCGGACGTCGTCGGCGACTTCCCCGGCGACCGCAACTGGAACCTGGACACCTTCCACGACCCCGACCCCGACCACCCCGGCACCTGCTACACCCGCAAGGGCGGATTCCTCTACGACGCCGGTGACTTCGACGCCGAATTCTTCGGGATCAGCCCGCGCGAGGCCCTGTCCGCCGACCCGCAGCAGCGCCTGCTGCTGGAAACCTCGTGGGAGTGCGTGGAACGGGCCGGCATCGACCCCGAGTCCCTGCGCGGCAGCGACACCGCGGTGTTCGCCGGACTCGCCTACTTCGGCTACGGCAACCACTTCACCACCCCCGAGGCCATCGCGGGCTACGCCCAGACCGGTTCCCTGCTCAGCGTGGCCTCCGGGCGCATCGCCTACGCCCTGGGCCTGGAGGGCCCGGCCGTCTCCACCGACACCGCCTGCTCGTCCTCGCTGGTCGCGGTGCACCAGGCGGTGCAGTCGCTGCGCCAGGGCGAGTGCACACTGGCTCTGGCCGGCGGCGTCACCGTCGTCGGGATGCCCCAGGTGTTCCGGGAGATGTCCAAGCAGCGGGGCCTGTCGGTCGACGGCCGGTGCAAGGCGTTCGCGGACGCGGCGGACGGCACCGGCTTCGCCGAGGGCGTCGGCATGCTCGTCCTGGAACGGCTCTCCGACGCCCGCCGCAACAACCGCCGCATCTGGGGAGTGATCCGCGGCTCGGCCGTCAACCAGGACGGCGCCTCCAACGGCCTGACCGCACCCAGCGGTCCCGCGCAGCAGCGCGTGATCCGCGCCGCCCTGGCCGACGCCCGCCTGAGCGCCGGCGACGTCGACGCGGTCGAGGCCCACGGCACCGGCACCACCCTCGGCGACCCCATCGAGGCCGGCGCCCTGCTCGCCACCTACGGCCAGGACCGCGACACCCAAGACCCGCTGTGGCTGGGGTCGTTGAAGTCGAACATCGGCCACACCCAGGCCGCCGCCGGGGTCGGCGGCATCATCAAGATGGTCATGGCGATGCGCCACGGCGTCCTGCCCCGGACCCTGCACGTCGACCGGCCCTCCACCCATGTCGACTGGTCGGCCGGAGCCGTGGAACTGCTGACCGAGGCCCGCGAATGGACCACCGCGGACAGCCGGCCCCGGCGCGCGGGCGTCTCCGCGTTCGGGGTCAGCGGCACCAACGCCCACGTCGTCCTGGAACAGGCACCCCCCGAGGACGACGAGGACGACGAGGACCACCCGCCCCACTGCCAGGGCACCCCGGTGCCCTGGGCGCTGTCGGCCCGCTCGGACCAGGCACTGCGCGACCAGGCACGCACCCTGCACGACGCCGTCGCCGCCGCGAGGGACCCCGACCTCCTGGGCACCGGCTCGTCACTGCTCTCCAGCCGCACCCTCTTCGAGCACCGCGCGGTGGTCCTGGGCCACGACCGCGACGAACTCCTCGACGCCCTCCAGTCCTTGAGCCAGGGCCAGGACTCCGCCGCCGTCGTGCACGGCACCGCCGGCGACCCCGCCGACCTGGTCTACCTCTTCCCCGGCCAGGGCTCCCCCTGGGAAGGCGCCGCACGCGAGCTGTACGACACCTACCCCGCCTTCGCGCAAAGCCTCGACGAGATCTGCGCCCGCTTCGACACCCACCTGCCCCACCCGCTCAAGCCCCTCCTGCTCGCCGACGAGCCCACCGGCCGCGACCGCGACCGCACGGACATCGCCCAGCCCGCCCTGTTCACCCTCCAGGTCAGCCTCTACCGGCTCCTGACCCGCTACGCCCCGACCCCCGCCCGGCTCATCGGCCACTCCGTCGGCGAGATCGCCGCCGCCCATGTCTCCGGCGTCCTGGACCTGGACACCGCGACCCGCCTGGTCGCCGCCCGCGGACGCCTCATGCAGACGGTCACCGAACCCGGCGCCATGCTCGCCGTCCGCACCTCGCACCGGCACATCGCCACCCTCCTCGGCGGCCACGACCGCATCGGCGTCGCCGCCGTCAACGGACCCGAGTCCGTGGTCGTCTCCGGCCTGCGCGACCAGATCCACGCCCTGCGCGAGAAGCTCACCGCCGACAAGATCTCGGCCAAGCTCCTCCCGGTCGGCCACGCCTTCCACTCCCCGCTGATGGACCCGATCCTCGACGCGTTCGCGGCGGAGCTCGGCGACCTGCCCGACGGCGAGATGACGATCCCCGTCGTCTCCACCCGCCTGGGCCGCCCGGCCACGCTCCAGGAGCTGACGTCCGCCCGCCACTGGGTCGACCACGTCCGCGACCCCGTGCGCTACTGGGACGCGGTGGACAGCGCCCGCGCCACCGGCGCGGGCGTCTTCGTGGAAGTGGGGCCCGGCGCGACCCTCACCGGCATCACCAAGGAAGCCCTCGCCGCCGAGGGCGCGCACGACACCCTGGTCGTCCCGGCGTCACGGCGCGACCGCACGGCCCCGCAGGCACTGCTCGGCGCCCTGGCCCAGCTGCACGTCAGCGGCACCCCGGTGGACCTCCGTGCCCTGTTCGGCGCGCGCCGCACGGTCGACCTGCCCACCTACGCCTTCCAACGGCAGCGCTACTGGCTGGACTTCCTCGCCGGAACCCGGAGCGCGGACGTCACCTCCGCGGGCCTCACCGCCCCCCGGCACCCGCTGCTCGGCGCCGTGGTGGACCACCCCGGCACCGGCGAGCTGGTCTTCACCGACCTGTGGTCCCTGCGCACCCACGGCTGGCTGGCCGACCACACCGTGTTCGACACCGTCGTCGTCCCCGCGACGGCCTGCCTGGACCTCGCGCTGTCGGCCGGCGCCCACGCCGGATGCGGCACCGTCGAGGAACTCACCCTGGCCGTCCCCCTGATCCTGCCCGACACCGGCGAGCTGCGGATACGCGTCGCCGTCGGCGCCGCCGACGACAGCGGACGCCGCTCCCTGGACCTGTACTCCCAGCACGCCGGGGACAGCGAGAGCCAGGGCGGCTGGACCCGCCACGCGAGCGGGACCCTGACCCCCGCCGCCCCGGCCGCCCCCGCGAGCGGCACCGGCCCGCTCACCGTATGGCCGCCCACCGGGGCGCGGCGGCTCGACATCAGCGGCCTCTACGACCGGTTCGCGGACGCGGGATTCGACTACGGCCCGCTCTTTCGCGGACTGCGGGAGGTCTGGCGGCACGGCGAGGACCTCTTCGCCCTGGCCACCCTCCCCGACACCACCGACCCCACCGCCGGTGGCGCCTTCGCCCTCCACCCGGCCCTGCTCGACACCGTCCTGCACGCGTCCGTGGCCGGCGGCATCATCGAGGTCACCGGCGAACAGGGCCGCATGCCCTTCGCCTGGTCCGGCGCGGAGGTGACCGGAGCCTGCACGCCGACCGTCAGGGTCCGCCTCTCCCCGGCCGGCCAGGACGCCGTGTCCCTGGAGATCGCCGACGAGCACGGCCGCCCGGTCGCCACCGTCGCCGCGCTCGCCTTCCGCCCGGCGAACGCCGACCAGGTCCGCACCGCCCACACCGAGCGGCAGCCTCTGTACGAACTGAGCTGGCACCCGGCCGAGGAGACCACGCACGAGACCCGCCCGGAGCAGTGGGCCGTCCTCGGCACCCCGGACGGCCTGGCCGCACGGCTCACCGCCGCGAGCGAGGCACCGGCGCCGCTCCACGGCTCGCTGGACGAGGTCCTGGCGGGACAGCCGCCCCGCCACATCGTCCTGGCCCTGGACGACTTCCTCACCCCGGGCCCCGACCTCCTCGCCACCGTCGCCGACGCGGACAAACGGGCACTGGAACAGGTCCAGCGCTTCCTCGGCGAAGACGCCCTCGCCGCCTCCACGCTGGTCGTCCTCACCCGCCTGGCCGTCGACACCGGCACCGGCGAACACCTCGAAAGCCTGCCCGGCGCCTCCGTCTGGGGCCTGATCCGCTCCGCCGCCACCGAACACCCCGGCCGATTCAAGCTGGTGGACCTCGACGACACCGCCGCCTCCCTCGCCCGCCTCCCCGAAGCCCTCGCCCTCGACGAGAACCAACTGGCCCTGCGCGAAGGCACCTTGCTCGTCCCGCGGCTGACCGCCGCCCAGCCGGCACAGCACCGCATCCAAGCACCGCCCGCCGGAGCCCACCGCCTGGGCATCCCGGCCAAGGGCACGCTGGAGAACCTCACCTGGATCCCCTGCCCCGAGGTCCAGGCACCCCTGACCTCAGGCCAGGTCCGTATCGCCGTGCAGGCCGCGGGCCTCAACTTCCGCGACGTCACCATCGCCCTGGGCCTGGTGGAGCGCACCGCCATCGACGCCGGACTCGGCAGCGAGGGCGCCGGCACCGTCCTCGACGTCGCCGACGACGTCACCGCGTTCGCCCCCGGCGACCGCGTGACCGGCATCTTCAGCGGGGCCTTCGGCCGCACCGCCGTGGCCGACCACCGCATGCTCGTCCCCGTCCCCGACGGCTGGACCTACGCCGAGGCCGCGTCCGTGCCCTGCGCCTTCCTCACCGCCCACCACGGCCTGATCCGCGTGGCGAACCTCCAAAAGGGCCAGCGCGTCCTCATCCACGCCGCCGCGGGCGGCGTCGGCATGGCCGCCGTCCAGCTCGCCCGCCACCTCGGCGCCGAGATCTACGCCACCGCCAGCCCCGCCAAATGGCCCGCCCTCAAGGCCCTGGGACTGGACGAGTCCCACCTGGCCTCCTCCCGCGACCTGCACTTCGCCGAGAAGTTCCGCACCACCTCCGGCGGCCGCGGCGTCGACGTCGTCCTCAACTCCCTCGCCCACACCTTCGTCGACGCCTCACTGACCCTGCTCCCCGGCGGCGGCCGCTTCGTCGAGATGGGCAAGACCGACCTCCGCGACCCCGCCCGGATCGCGGCCGCCCACCCGGGAGTCGACTACCGGCCCTTCGACCTCTACGAGGCAGGACCCGACGCGATCCAGGACATGTTCCGCGCCGTCATGGACCTGTTCACCGACGGCCACCTGCGGCTCACCCCGCTGTCCCTGCGCGACATCCACGACGCCCGCGCCGTCTTCCGCGAGATGAGCCAGGGCCGCCACACCGGCAAACTCGTCCTCGACCTCGGCGAGGGCCTCGGCGGCGGCACCGTCCTGGTCACCGGCGGCACCGGGGGAGTGGGATCCCTCCTCGCCCGCCACCTCGTCACCCGACACGGCGTACGCAGCCTGCTCCTGGCCGGCCGCAGCGGCCCCGCCGCCGACGGCGTCCCCGAACTCGTCGCCGACCTCCAGGCCAGGGGAGCGGCCGTACGGGTCGTCGCCCTGGACGTCACCGACCGGGCCGCCATGGCCCGCCTGCTCGACGATCTCCCGCCCCGCCATCCGCTGACCGCCGTCGTCCACGCGGCCGGAGCCCTCGCCGATGGCACCGTCGAGTCCCTGACCGCCGAAAGCATCGACCACGTGCTCGCCGCCAAGGCCGGCGGCGCGGTCAACCTCCACGAACTGACCCAGGACCACCACCTGTCGGCGTTCATCCAGTTCTCCGCCCTCGCCGGCACCCTCGGCACCGCGGGACAGGCCAACTACGCCGCCGCCAACGCCTTCCTGGACGGCCTCGCCGCCCACCGCAGGGCCCGCGGCCTGCCCGGCACCTCACTGGCCTGGGGCTGGTGGGAGCAGAGCAGCGGCATGACCGGCGAACTCGACGCCGCCGACCTCTCCCGGCTGCGCCGCACCGGCATCACCGCCATGGCCACCCCCGACGCCCTGACCCTGTTCGACACGGCCCGCACCAACGGCGGAGCGGCCCTGATCCCGGCCCACCTGGACCTCACCGCCCTGCGCGAGCAGGACACCGCCCAGGTGCCCCCGCTGCTGCGCGACCTCGTCGAAGCCGGCCGCCCCCGCCGCACCAGGGCCGCCACCACCCAGGACACCGGCCCGGCCGCACTGCCCGCCCGCCTGACCGGCCTGCCCGCCGACCAGGCACGGGCGACCGTCCTGGAATGGGTCCGCGACCAGGTCGCCGTCGTCTTCGGCCACACCTCCGCCGCGAAGGTCGACGTCGACGAGGCCTTCACCCGCCTCGGATCCGACTCCCTGATCGCCGTCGAACTCTGCAACCGCCTGAACGCCTCCACCGGTCTTCGACTGCCGTCCACCATCGTCTTCAGCTACCCGACACCACGCGAACTGAGCGAACACATCAGTGACTTGCTGCGCCCCGAAACCGCCGGCGAACCGGACCGCGCGGACGAGGACGCGGCGATCCGCGAAGCACTGCGGACCGTCTCCATCGACAGCCTGCGCGGCGCGGGCGTCCTCGACCTGATCCTGGCCTGCGCCCAGAGCCCGCACACCGCCCCCGCGGCGGACGACAGCACGGACCCGGACGAACTCTCGGACCTGGATCTCGAAGCACTGGTCGACCTGGCCCTGGAAGAGAAGTAGTTGACCTTGTCCTCCACCTACAGCTGGGAGGTTCCGGCGGTCGCCCGCTGGGCTTCCTGCTTCACCGACGACCGCCCCGTCCGGGAGGATTCCCGTTGAGGTCTTACACCGTCTCCACAGGCAGACGCCGCCAGCCCGGCGGCCAGAATGTTGCGTGCTGCGTTCACGTCGCGGTCGTGCGCGGACCCACAGGTGGAGCATGTCCACGTGCGGACGTTCAGCGACAGTTTCCCGCGGGCCGTGCCGCAGCCACTGCACAGCCGGCTCGACGGGAACCAGCGGTCGATCACCACGAGTTCGCGCCCGTACCAGGCGCACTTGTACTCCAGCATGGAGCGGAGTTCCGTCCACGAAGCATCCGCAATGGCGCGCGCCAGGCGGTTGTTCTTCAGCAGGTTGCGGACGGCGAGGTCCTCGATCGCGACCGTTTGGTTCTCACGGACGAGACGAGTCGACAGTTTGTGCAGGAGGTCCCGGCGCCGGTCGGCGATCCGGGCGTGGACGCGGGCGACCCTCACGCGGGCCTTGGCCCGATTGCTCGAGCCCTTGACCTTCCGCGACAGCTCCCGCTGCGCACGGGCCAGCCGGGCGCGGTCACAGCGCTCGTGCTTGGGGTTGGCGATTTTCTCCCCGGTGGACAGGGTCACCAGGGAGAAGATCCCTGCGTCGATTCCGACAGCCGCCGTCGTGGCGGGTGCTGGGGCGATGGCGTCCTTGCACAGCAGGGAGACGAACCAGCGGCCCGCGCTGTCACGGGACACGGTCACCGTCGTCGGCTCCGCTCCTGTGGGCAAGGGACGCGACCAGTGGATGTCCAGAGGTCCGGCCGTCTTGGCCAGCGTCAGTTTCCCCTTGCGCCATGTGAAAGCGCTGCGGGTGTACGAAGCCGACGCGCGGGACTTTTTCCGCGACTTGTAGCGCGGGTACCGGGTCCGCTTGGCAAAGAAATTGTTGAACGCCGTCTGCAGATGTCTCAGGGCCTGTTGGAGCGGGACAGAGGACACCTCGGTCAGGAAGGCCAGTTCCTCGGTCCGCTTCCACCGCGTCAGCGCAGCAGACGACTGGGCGAAGGAGATCCGGCGCTGCTCGCTGTTCCAGGCTCGGGTGCGCTCTTCCAACGCCCGGTTGTACACCAGGCGGACGCAACCGAACGTGCGCGACAGCTCAGCCGCCTGCTCGGCAGTGGGGTAGAAGCGGTACTTGAAAGCCCGCCTGACCTGTTGGGTCACACCTCACACGCTATCAACTCTCTTGTGTGTGAGGCGTATAAGCCGACGCTTGGCCGTCGAACCACTCTGTCGACGATGCGCGTTTTCCCGCCTTGCTCCGCTGGAGCTTTGTCTTCCCGGCCGGTAGGCCGGAGCATTCCCGAAGGGACGATCTGATGACCAACTCCGCGGAACGCACGGCGGACGGCGCGGACCGGGTCCAGCGGGCACTGCGCACCCTCCTGGAGGAACGCGACCGCCTCCGGCAGGAGAACGACGCCCTCAAGACCGGCCGCGGCGAGCCGATCGCCGTGGTGGCCATGGCATGCCGCTACCCCGGAGGCGTGACGACCCCCGAGGAACTGTGGGACGTGGTCCGCGAGGGCCGCGACGTCATCACCGACTTCCCCGACGACCGCGGCTGGCGCGACGTCTACGACCCCGACCCCGACGCCACCGGCCACGCCTACACCCGCCAGGGCGGCTTCCTGGCCGACGTCGCCGGCTGGGACGCCGACTTCTTCGGCACCAGCCCCCGCGAGGCCCTCGCCGTCGACCCGCACCACCGCCTGCTCCTGGAGACCTCCTGGGAGGCCTTCGAACGGGCCGGGATCGTCCCCGCCGACGTCCGCGGCTCGGAGGTCGGCGTCTTCTCCGGAGTCAGCTCCTCCGAGTACGGATGGCGCTTCCTGGAAGGCGGCCAGAAGGACCTGGAGGGCTACCTGCTCTACGGCAGCGCCCTGAGCGTCGCCTCCGGCCGCGTGGCCTACGAACTGGGCCTGACCGGGCCCGCGGTCTCGGTGGACACCGCCTGCTCCTCCTCCCTGGTCGCCCTCCACCTGGCCGTGCAGTCCCTGCGCTCGGGGGAGTGCTCCCTGGCCCTGGCCGGCGGAGCCCTGGTGATGGCCACACCCGCCATGTTCGTGGAGTTCTCCCGCCAGGGCGCCCTCTCGCCCGACGGCCGCTGCAAGGCCTTCGCCGACGGCGCCGACGGCACCGGCTGGGCCGAGGGCGTGGGCGTGCTCCTCCTGGAGCGGCTGTCCGACGCCCGCCGCAACAACCACCCGGTGCTCGCCGTCGTCCGCGGCACCGCGGTCAACCAGGACGGCGCCAGCAACGGGCTCACCGCCCCCAACGGCCGCGCCCAGGAGAAGGTGATCCGCAAGGCCCTGGCGAACGCGGGCGTCACCCCCGCCCAGGTGGACCTGGTCGAGGCCCACGGCACCGGCACCGTCCTCGGCGACCCCATCGAGGCCGGCGCGCTGCTGGCCACCTACGGCCACGACCGGGACCAGGACAGACCGCTGTGGCTGGGCTCCCTGAAGTCCAACCTCGGACACGCCCAGGCCGCCGCCGGCGTCGGCGGGGTCATCAAGACCGTGATGGCCATGCGCCACGGCCACCTGCCCAAGACCCTGCACGTCAGTGAGCCCTCGCACCATGTCGACTGGACCGCGGGCGCGGTCCGGGTCCTGGCCGAGGGCCGCGCCTGGCCCCGCGACGACGGCCCCCGGCGGGCCGGGGTGTCCTCGTTCGGCGTCAGCGGCACCAACGCGCACGTCGTCCTGGAGGAGGCCCCGCAAGAGCAGGAGCAGGAGCAGGAGCAAGCGCTGGCGCAGGAGCTGGCGGCGCAGCCGGGGGAGCGGTCGCGGGGGCCGGCGGACGGGCGCGCCCCGGACGCGGGTGTCGTCGGCGGCCTGGTGCCCTGGACCGTGTCCGGCAGAACCGCCAAGGCCCTGCGCCAACAGGCCGCCAAACTCCGCGACTTCGCCGCCTCCGGCACCGGCCTGGACCTCGCCGCGGCCGGCTGGTCACTGCTGACGGACCGCTCGCGCTTCGAGCACCGCGCGGTGGTCCTTGGCCGCACCAAGGATGAACTCCTCGGCGCGCTCACGGCGTTGAGCAACGAAGCGGAGTCCGCCGCGGTGGTCACCGGCACCGCGGGCGACCTCGGCGGCGTCGCCTTCATGTTCCCCGGACAGGGCTCCCAGTGGGTCGGCATGGGCCGCGAACTGTACGCGGCCTTCCCCGTCTTCGCGCGGAGCATGGACGCGTGCGCGGCCGCCCTGGCCGAGTGGACCGACTGGTCACTGCTCGACGTGATCCGCGCGGCCGACGGCGCACCGTCCCTGGACCGGGTCGACGTGGTCCAGCCGGCCCTGTTCTCGGTGATGGTGTCCCTGGCCGCCCTGTGGCGGTCCTGGGGCGTGAAGCCGTCCGCGGTGATCGGCCACAGCCAGGGCGAGATCGCCGCCGCCCACGTGTGCGGCGCGCTGTCCCTGCGGGACGCCACCAAGATCGTGGCACTGCGCAGCAAGGCCCTGGTGGAACTGATCGGGCACGGCGGGATGGCGTTCGTCGCCGAGTCCGAAGCGGTGGTGCAGCAGCACCTGGAACCGTGGAGCGAGCGGATCAGCGTCGCCGTGGTCAACGGGCCCCGCTCGGTGGTGGTCTCCGGAGAACCCGACGCGCTCGACGCGTTCATCGAGAAGATGAAGGCCGACGGCGCCCAGGCCCAGCGCATCAAGGTCGACTACGCCTCGCATTCCCATCAGGTGACCCGCGTACGGGACACGGTGATCGGCGCACTGTCCGACGTGAGCCCGCAATCCTCGGAACTGCCTTTCTATTCCACCCTGTACGGCGAAATCATCGACACCGCACGGCTCGACGCCGACTATTGGTACAACAACCTGCGCGAAAAGGTCCGCTTCGAATCCTCCGTACGGCAACTGGCCGCCGACGGACACCGGGTGTTCGTCGAGATGAGCCCGCACCCCGTCCTGACCGTCCCCGTGCAGGAGATGACCGAGGACCTCGACGACGCGCTGGTCCTGTCCTCCTCGCGGCGCGGCCGGGGCGAGGTGGAGGCCGTCCTCACCTCACTGGCCACCCTCCACACCCGGGGCGGAAACGTGGACTGGGACGCCCTGTTCACCACCCGCCGGCGCGTCGACCTGCCGACCTACGCCTTCCAGCGCCGGCGGTACTGGCTGAGCTCGGCGCCCACCGCGGCCGTGGCGGCCGAGACCCCGATGCAGGAGCCGCCGCCGGTGGCCGACGACCAGGCCGTTCCGCTGCCGCAGCGGATCGTGGCACTCGTCCCCGACGACGCCCAGGCCCTCGTCCTGGACCATGTCCTGGAACGGGTCGCCGTCGTGCTGGGACATCCCTCCGGTGAATCCATCGACCCCGACGGCGAGTTCACGAAGATCGGCTTCGACTCGATGCTGTCGGCCGACCTGAGCAAACGCCTGACCGCCTCGACCGGCCTGAAACTGCGCCCGAACGTGGTGCTGCGCCACCCCTCCCCGCGGCTGATCGCCCGGCACATCGTCTCCTCGCTGGCCAAGCCCGCGGCACGCTGAACGGCCGGGCGATCCACCCGGCCGCTCCCTTTGAAAATGTCCCGCCGGCGGGACACCGCAAGCCCGAAAGCGGCTTGTCCCGCCCCCGTACCAAGTTGTCTTGACCTGCTGATTCACCTTCCGTGAAGGTGGGGTGATCCGCGAATTCCTCCGATTCCCTGACCTGTTTTCGGACCTGTTCTCCAAGGGGTTGATCCGTGTGCGTGCATTCGCTGCTTCGTCCGCGCATAAAGGACTGTGGCTGGCGGAGGAAATGTCTGCCGACACACTGAACCACGCACTGACCATGTGGGACGTGGACGGTGAACTGGACCCGGCCGTCATGGAATCCGCGTTCCTGCACGTGCTGGACGAGGCCGAGGTCCTGCGCGTCACCTTCGCCGACGACGGCCAGGGACTGCGCCTGACGCCGCGCGAACTGGGGGACTGGCGGCCCTTCTACCTGGACCTGTCCGCCGCCGCCGACCCCGAGCAGGCGGCGCGCGAGGCGCTGGCCGACCTGATCCGCAAGCCCTTCGACCTCGGACACGACCTGCTGTTCCGGACGGGCGTCATCACCCTCGCACCGGCCCGCTCCCTGGTGGTGATCGCCTACCACCACCTCGTCTCGGACGGGTACGGCACCGGCGGCCTGCTCTCCCGGCGCCTCGCCGAGGTCTACACGGCGCTGGCCCGCGGCGAGGAGGTCCCCGCCCCGGCGCACCCCTGGGACGCCGAGTCCTTCACCGCCGAGACCGCCGACTACCTCGCCTCCCCGCAGTTCACCGAGGACACCGGCTTCTGGCGCGACTACCTCGCCGACGCCCCCGCCCCCGCACGGATCCCGCGCGTCGCACTGTCCGGCACCGAGCGCGCCGCACTCGCCGAACCGATGAGCAGCGCCGACCGCTGGGGCGAACTGACCGAGCCCATCGGCATGGTCAGCCGCACCCTGACCGTCCCGCGCGCCGAGGCCGACGCCTGGACCGAGGCGGCCAAGGCCATGGGCGTGTGGACGTCCACGATGCTGACCACCGCCGCGGCCGTGTACGTCCGCCACCGCTGCGACCGCCCCGAGTTCCTGCTCTCCCTCGCCGTCGGCAACCGTGCCGGCGTCGCGAGCAGGACCCCCGGCCTCGCGGTCAACGTCGTCCCCGTACGCGTGAAGGTCCCGCTGCACGCCACCTTCACCGACCTGGCCGACGCCGTGGTCGACGAGACGTACGAGATCTCCGGCCACACCGCTTGCCACTACTCCGACATCCAGCGCGCGAGCGGAACCGCCCTGAGCGACCGCGGCAGCTTCGGCGCCGTCATGAACGTCGTCGAGTTCGTCGAGCAGCTCCGCTTCGGCGACCTCCCGGCCCGCTACCTCGGCGGAACCACCGGCTCCTTCGACGAACTGTCGATCGGCGTCTACACCGACGGCGGCGCCGACAGCGACCTCTACATCCGCCTCGACGCCCCCGCACACCTCTATGACCGGGCCGAACTGCGGTTCATCGGCGAGGAGTTGATCGCCCACATCCGGGCCGTGGCGGCCGACGGCGAACAGTGCGCCGGCGCACCCGACACCCTCACCGGCGCCCGGCGGGAGCGGGTACTGACGGCACCGAACGACACCGACACCCCCCTCCCGGCACTGACGGTCCCTCAACTCTTCGCGCAGCGCGTGCGGTCGGCCCCCGACGCCGTCGCCCTGGAATCCGGCGACCTCACCCTCACCTACCGGGAACTGGACGAGCGCTCGAACCGTCTGGCCGACGCCCTGCGCGGCCACGGCGTCGGCCCCGACACGGTCGTGGCGGTGGCGCTGGAACGGTCGGCGGACCTGGCCGTCGCCCTGCTCGGCACGGTGAAGGCGGGCGGGGCCTACCTGCCCCTCGACCCGGCGCTGCCCGCGGCCCACGCCAAGCTCGTGGCCGGCGACGCCGCCGCACACGCCCTGCTCACCGACGCCACGACCGCCCGGACGCTCTCCGCGGGCCTGGGGATCCCGGCACTCGTACTCGCCGACCTCGCCGACCTCGCCGACGCGACCGCCGAGACCGAGACGACGAGCGCCGCGACCAAGACCGCGACTGCCGAGACCACTGGTGCCGCGGCCTCGACCGCCTCGACCGAGACCTCGACCACCGAGACCTCGGCCACCGAGACCACGGGCGCCGTCACCGAGACCACGACCACGACCGCGGCCGCGACCCCCGGCGATGGCGCCCCGGCCGCCCCGAACTCGCACCTGCTCTCGCGTCCGCTTCCGCACCCGGACAACCTCCTTGCCGTGACGCCCGCTTCACCGGCGACCGCCGCCCCCGCCGCGGTCGGCATCACGCACCGCAACCTGGCCCGGCTCGCCCTGGACCGCACCTGGGCGGACGCCACCCGCGGCGCTGTGCTGTGGCACACCCCGGCCACCTCCGACGCCCTCGCCCTCGAACTGTGGGCGCCCCTGCTGAACGGCGGCCGCGTGGTCGTCGCCGCTCCCGGCGAACTCGACGCCGACGCCCTGACCCGGGCACGTACGGCGCACGGCGTCACCGCCGTATGGCTGCCCGCCGGCCGGTTCACGTCGATCGCCGCCCAGCGCCCCGCCGCTCTGGCCGGACTGCGCGAGGTGTTCACCGGCGGCGACCGCGTGCCCGCGGCCGCACTGCGCCGCATCCGCCGGGCCTGCCCCGAGCTGACCGTCGTGACCGGCCACGGCCCCACGGAAGCCGGTCCGTTCGCCGCGACCGGCCGCCTGACCCCGGACCGACCGGAACGCGGCGCGGGCACCCTGGGCCGCCCGGCGGACAACACCCGCCTCTACGTCCTGGGCCCGGGCCTGGCCCCCGTCCCCGCAGGCGTCACCGGCGAGCTGTACGTGGCCGGGGCCGGTGTGGCGCGCGGATACCTGGGCCGGCCCGCCCGCACCGCGGAGCGCTTCGTCCCCTGCCCCTTCGGCCCTCCCGGCGCCCTGATGTACCGCACCGGCGACCGGGTGCGCTGGGGTGCCGAGGGCCGGATCGAGCATGTCGCCGACGCCGGTACCCAGGCCGACGTACGCGGTGTCCGCGTCGATCCGGCCGAGGTCGAGGAGGTGCTCTCCGAGCACGACGCCCTGGCCCACGTGGTCGTCGCCGCCGGGCCGGACGACACCGGGCAGCAGCGCCTGGTGGCCTACGTCGTCCCGGTGAACGGCCGGACCGTGTCCGCCGACGAACTGCGCACGTTCGCCGCGAAACGGCTTCCGGAGTCCCTGGTCCCGGCCCTGTTCACCGTGCTGGAGCACCTGCCGGTGACGGCGGCCGGCCGGGTCGACCGGGCGGCGCTGCCCGAGCCCGTCACCGAGCCGGACACCTACCGCGCACCGCGCAACGACACCGAACGGATCCTCGCCGAGGCGTTCGCCGAGGTCCTCGAGCTGGACCGGGTCGGCATCGACGAGGACTTCTTCGACCTCGGCGGCAACTCGCTGCGCGCGATCCGCCTGGTCGGCCTGATCCGGGCGGAGCTCAAGCAGGAGGTGTCCATCCGCCGCCTGTTCGCGGCGCGGACCGTCATCGGCCTGTCGGACATGTGGAAGGACCTCGGCCGGTCCAGCAGGCCGAGCCTGAGCAGGCGCACGAAGGAGGGCGCGGTCCTCTGACGCCGGGGGCCTCCGATGCCTGGGTCTCCGACACCGGGAGCCCTGCGGCGCCGGGGGCCTGGCGTCAGGGGCCTGCGGCGCCGGGCGCGGCCCGGCCCGGCCCGGTCAGCACGGTTCGGCACGGCAGGGCGGCGTTCTCGCCTTCGGCCGGTCTCAGGTCGAGAAGGCGTTCGGCACGGCGGAAGGCGAAGGAAACGAATCATGGACTCTCTGACACAGGCCCTGCTGTCCGGGGCCGGCCCGGACGAACTCGGGCGGCACGAACTCCCCTCGACCTACGAGGCGGCGCACCTGCTCGCCGCGGACCTCGGCATGTTCGACGGCGTGGCGGACAACGACGTCCGCAAGTCGCTGCACGTCGGACAGGTCCCCATGCCGGACATCGCGCCGGACGAGGTGGTCGTCGCCGTCATGGCGAGCTCCATCAACTACAACACCGTGTGGTCGGCGACGTTCGAGCCGGTGCCCACCTTCGAGTTCCTCAAGCGCGGCGCCCGCCAGGGCGGTTGGGCCGCCCGCCACGACCTGCCCTACCACCAGGTCGGCTCGGACGCCTCCGGTGTCGTCGTCCGCGCCGGTGCCGGGGTGCGGCACTGGAAGCCGGGCGACCACGTCGTCGTCAGCTGCGTCCAGGTCGACGAACAGGAACCGGCGACCCACGCCGACGCCATGCTCGGCTCGGGACAGAAGATCTGGGGCTACGAGACCAACTTCGGCTCCCTGGCCCACTACGCGGTGGTCCGCGCCAGCCAACTCCTGCCCAAACCGGCCCACTTGACGTGGGAGGAGTCGGCGGGCGTGCTGCTGACCGCGGCGACCTCCTACCGGATGCTCGTCGGCGACAACGGCGCCCGGATCAAACAGGGCGACATCGTCCTCATCTGGGGCGCCACCGGCGGCCTCGGCGCGTTCGCGGTCCAGATGGTCAAGAACGCCGGCGGCATCGCCATCGGTGTCGTCGGCTCCGAACGCAAGGCCGAGGCACTGCGCCGGCTGGGCTGCGACGTGATCATCAACCGCAACGACATCGGCCTGGGCGGCGACGACGCGCTCACCCCCGAACGCACCATCGAACTGGGCAAACGGCTGGGACGGGAGATCCGCCGGCAGGTCGGCGAGGACCCGCACGTCGTCTTCGACTACGTCGGCCGGGCCACGTTCGGGATCTCGGTGTTCGTCGTGCGCAAGGGCGGCACCGTCGTCACCTGCGGCTCCAGCACCGGCTACGACCACCACTTCGACAACCGCTACCTGTGGATGAACCTCAAACGGATCATCGGCAGCCACGCCGCCAACCTCCAGGAACAGGCCGAGTGCAACCGCCTCTTCCAGCTCGGCCACCTCTCACCCGTCCTGTCCGAGGTCTTCCCCCTCGACGACGTGGGCGAGGCCGCACGACGGGTCCAGAACAACCAGCACATCGGCAAGGTCGGCGTCCTGTGCCTGGCCCCCGGGGAAGGACTCGGCGTCACCGACCCCGCACTGCGCGAAAGGATCGGCGCCGACCGCCTCAACCCGCTGCGCCGCCACGGCACACCGCGCCCGGCGGAGGTGTCGTGACATGGGCATCGGCATACTCTCCACCGGCTCCTACCTGCCCAAGCACGAGGTCGGCAACGAGGAGATCGCCGAGCGCGTCGGCGTCAGCGCGGAATGGATCGAACGCAAGACACAGATCAGGTCCCGGCGCTACGCCGCCGACCACGAGGCGACCTCCGACCTGGCCGTCCAAGCGGGCGAACGCGCCCTGGAACAGGCCGGACTGACGACAGATCAGATCGACCACATCATCGTCTCGACCTCCACCGGCGACTTCCCGCAGCCCCCCACCTCCTACCTGGTCCAGCACGGCCTCGGCGCCTACGGCGCGGCCTGCCTCGACATCAACGTCGTATGCAGCGGCTTCGTCTACGCCCTGAACCTGGCCCACAGCCTGGTGAGCGTGAACCCCGCCGCCCGCGTCCTGGTGATCGGCGCCGACGTCTACTCACGGATCCTGGACTTCACCGACCACAGGACCGCGATCCTGTTCGCCGACGGCGCCGGCGCCGCGATCGTCGGCACGGTCCCCGACCCGTACGGGATCATCGCCACCGACCTGTCCAGCCGCGGCGACGCGCACCATCTGATCCGCGTCGAGGCCGGCGGCAGCCGCAGGCCCGCCTCCGCCGCGACCGTCGCCGAGGGCGCCCACTACTTCAGGATGGACGGCCGCGGCGTACGGGACTTCGTCGCCGAACACGTCCCGCCCGCACTCCTGGCCCTCACCCGCAGGGCCGGCGTCGACATCGGCGCGGTCGACCACTTCGTACCGCACCAGGCCAACGGCGTGATGCTCGGCGAGGTCGTCGAACGCGCCGGCCTGGGCACCGCACAGACCCACCGCACGCTCATCAGATACGGCAACGTCGGCAGCGCCTCCGTACCGGTCGCCCTCGACGAGGCCAACCGCACCGGCGCGCTCCGCCAGGGAGACCTGGTCCTGCTCGCCGGATTCGGCGGCGGCATGTCGATCGGAGCGACACTTCTGAACTGGGGGAGACAGGCATGACCACGTCCACGCAGCACACCACCACCGGCATCGAACGGGTGGGCGTCGCCGGCAGCGGCATCATGGGCACCGGCATCGCCGAACTGTGCGCGAAGCGCGGTCTCGACGTGAAGGTCGCGGTGTTCTCCGAGACCTCCCTTCTCACCGCACCGCAGCGCCTGGCCGCCTCCCTGGAACGGGCCGTGACCAAGGGCAGACTGACCCCGCAGGAACGCGACGCGGCCCTGGACCGGGTGTCGTTCACCCGCGACCTCGCCGACCTCGCGGACCGCCAGCTGGTCGTCGAGGCCGTCAAGGAGGACGAGCAGCTCAAACGGGACCTGTTCGCCACCCTCGACAAGACCGTCGAGGACCCGGACGCCATCCTGGCCACCAACACCTCCTCCCTGCCCGTCGCACGGCTCGCCTCCGCCACCCGGCGCCCCGGCCAGGTCCTCGGCATCCACTTCTTCAACCCCGTGCCCGCACTGCCCCTGGTCGAGCTCGTCCCCTCCGTCCTGACGGACGACACGGTCGCCGAACGGGCCCTGGTCTTCGTCCGCGACACCCTCGGCAAGCAGCCGATCGCCTCCCCCGACCGGGCCGGCTTCCTCGTCAACGCCCTGCTGTTCCCCTACCTGCTCTCCGCGATCCGCATGGTCGAGTCGGGCCTCGCGACCGCCGAGACCATCGACCAGGGCATGACACAGGGCTGCGCCCACCCCATGGGCCCCCTGCGCCTGGCCGACCTCATCGGCCTGGACACCACCGTCTCCATCGCCCAGGCCATGTACGAGGAGTACAAGGAGCCCCTCTACGCGCCCCCGCCCCTGCTGCTGCGCATGGTCGAGGCCGGCCTCCTGGGCAAGAAGACCGGCCGGGGCTTTCACACGTACGCCTGAGCCCTGCCGGGCGCTAGGCTGCGCGGAGAGTCCTTCAGGGGGTGCCATGGCGAAGGTGACGATCAGCCTGGACAGCGATCTGGCGATCGAGGTCATGCTGCTGGCCGGTACGAGAAGTCCGCAGGACGCCGTCGAGCTGATCGTCCGGGACTATCTGGCACGCGGCCACCGCACCGAGGCCCGCACCGCCGAGACCACCGACCAGGACCGCCTCGCCGACCGCAGATCAGCCCCGGAAGAGGGCCGCTGAGCGTCCGCCACGCCAAGGGCTGGATCGGATGGAGACTTCACGTCCCTTTCACCGGCGAGGCTGGACCGTGACCGGCCGCCGCCCGCTCCGGGTGCCCGGCCGGGTCGTCATGCGCTGCGGCCAAGGCCACGACGGCTCCCTCTGGCTGCGCACGGGCGGCGCCTGGCTGCGCATCGAAGCATGAGTACCCCCGCCGGAGGTACACGCTCGCGTCGCTCAGTCCTGGGCTGCCGCGTCAAGCCGCTCGGTCGGTCCGGCGAAGGCCAGATACAAGGACCGGGAGCTGAGGAGCCAACGGCCTTCGACCTTGCGGAACGCGTCCTCGTAGTGGCCGACCTGCGTCGGCGCTCGCGGGGGCGCGAAGCCGCCGGTGTGTCCGTCGACCCGGTAGGTCGTGAAGTACGTGGTCGCGGTGGCTGTCGCCGCGGAGGTGACGGAGACGAGGATGTTCGTGCAGATCCGGCGCGAGAGCCGGTCCGCGGGCCGGCCGGCGAAATACGACCGGAGCGCGTCACGGCCCTGAATCCGGCGGTCGCCTTCCTTCCACTCCCACAGCCCGCCTTCCGTGAACAGATCGGCGACGTCGCCCGGATCACCGAGGTCGAGCGTGTGGACGAACTCGATGACGAGGCGTTCGCAGGCCCGCTCGGCAAGCAGACGGTCCGTGGGATCCAGCGCTTCGGTAGCCATCCCCCTGTCATATCAGGACGATCAAGACCACCGCGACCGCGTTTTGCCGGTCAGGGTGACTCCCGAACGTGCCGGTCGGACGGAGAACGGGTCGTCGAACCCGGCGATGCTCGTGTCCGGGCCGAACTCTGCAGCCGCCGGGGGCTGCGGTTCCAGATCCCCTGCCGCGCCGCGGCAGGGCCCGGACCGCCGCCCCGTCAGGTCCGGCCCGGCCGGGGCGGTATGGCCGATGAAGGCGTGCGCCGGCATCCGCCGGACGCCGGTCAGGAAACCGTGGCCCCGGTGAGCAGGTCCTCCGTGATCGCGGTGGTGAGTCGGTCGAGCTGGTCGAAGAGGTAGAAGTGGCCGCCGGGGAACACCTTCACCGTGAAGTCGCCGGTGGTGTGCTCCCGCCAGGTGTGGGCGTCCTGGACCGACGCGATCGGGTCGCTGTCCCCGATCAGGGCGGTCACCGGGGCCGTGAGCGGCTCGCCCGCGGTGGCGCGATAGGAGCCCAGGATGCGGTAGTCGGCCCGCAGCGCCGGCAGCACCAGCTCCAGGATGTCGGGATCGTCGAGCATGGACTGGTCGGTGCCGCCCAGCCGCCGCACCTCGGCCAGCATGTCCGCGTCGTCGTACAGGTCGTACGCGCTGTCACGCAGGTCGGGACCTCCCCGGCCGGAGAAGAACACCCGCTGCGGGGCGGGCAGTTGACGCCGGGCCAGCAGTCGGGCCGTCTCGAACGCCACCAGCGAGCCCATGCTGTGCCCGAACAGGGCGTACGGCCGCCCGTCCGCGGCCAGTTCACCGGCCAGCTCCTCCGTCACCGCCTCCGCGAGCGGGGCCAGCGCGGTGAACGGCTCCTCGCGGTAGCGGTCCTGGCGCCCCGGGTACTGCACGCACAGCACGTCGATGTCCGGGTGCAGCGCGCGCGCCAGGTCCTTGAACGCCGTCGCGGAGCCCCCCGCGTGCGGGAAGCACACGAGCCGCGGTCCGTCCGCCGCGGTCGTGGTGAAGCGTCGCAACCACGTGCTGTTCACGATGAGTTGTCCCTTCGTCGGGTCGTCACGGCCGGTCCCGCCCGCTGACGGGATCCGGCCGGTCGTTCGTTTCGGGCAAGGGGGTCGCTCAGCCCTGAAGGGCCGGGCCGAACCAGGTCTCCAGGGCGGCCGTGAGCGCGCCGGTGTCGGGTGCGGCGTCGTCCTCGGCAGCCCAGGCGACATGGCCGTCGGGACGGATCAGGAGCGCGGCCGGTGCGGGGATCTCGCCGAGGGCCGGGACGATCCAGGTCTCGTCCTCGCTGCGCGCCTCGACGACGTCCACCCGGCCGGCCCAGCCCGCGGCGGCCGCCGCCGTCCGCGCGGAGCCGGTCAGATCGAGCAGGACCGGGCGGGCGGCGTGCAGCAGCTCATGGACCCGGGTGGCGCCGCCGGAGCCCTTCAGGTCGGCGTCCGGGACCCGGCGGCCGGTCAGCGGGTGGTCGCCGTCGACGGGGTAGCGGATGTCCAGCGCCGTCAGCAGGTGCCGCAGGTACTGGTTGACCTCGTCGAACACCATCAGGGAGCCGAACACCTCGCGCAGCGCGTCCGTCTGCGGTCCGGGACGCACCAGGGCCGACTGCGCCCGGGTGTTGTGCAGCACCCGCTCCCCGACCGGATGCCGCTCGGCGTGATAGGTGTCCAGCAGGCTCTCCGGCGCCCGGCCGCACACCACCGAGCCGAGCTTCCAGCCGAGGTTGACCGCGTCCTGCACGCCCATGTTCAGCCCCTGCCCGCCGGCCGGGAAGTGGATGTGCGCCGCGTCCCCGGCGAGCAGCACCCGCCCCTTGCGGTACCGGTCGGCCTGCCGGGCCGCGTCGTTGAACCGGGAGACCCAGCGCGGGTTGCGCATGCCGAAGTCGGTGCCCGCGACCCGGACCAGGGATTCCCGCAGCCGCTCGAACGTCACGCTCTCCTCGCGGTCGGCGACCCGGTCGAACTCGGAGGTGATCACCCGGTGCCAGCCCGGCTCGAACGCGATCGCCGAGTAGTCGCCGGCGGGCGTGCGCCGCACCCACACGTAGTCCTCGGGCAGACCGGGGAGTTCGACGTCACCGATCAGCGCCGTCATCGTCGCCTCGGTGCCGGGAAAACCGATGCCCGCCAGCCTGCGCACGGTGCTGCGTCCGCCGTCGCAGCCCACCAGATAGCGGGCGCGCAGCGTGACGGGCGCCTCCCGCGCCCCGGTGACCTCGACGCTCACACCGTGCTCGTCCTGGCCGATCCCGCTCACCTCGCACCCGCGGCGCACCTGCACGCCGAGCTCTGCGGCCCACTCCTCCAGGAGCCGCTCGATGGCGGACTGGAGGATCATCAGCGGGTAGGGGTGGCGTGACTCCGACTCGTCGAAGTCGAGGTAGAGGCCGGAGAAATGGCCCACTGGCTGGAGCTGTCCCTCCGCCAGGAAGCGTTCCAGGACGCCGCGCTGGTCCAGTATCTCCAGGGTGCGCGAGTGGATCCCGCCGGCCCGCGACTCGCCCGAGCGCCGCGCGAGCCGCTCGACCACGATCACGTCGGCGCCCGCCAGCCGCAGTTCGCAGGCGAGCATCAGGCCCGTGGGCCCGGCGCCCGCGATCACCACATCCGTGTCCGTGCCGGTGTGTCCCACGTGTGCCCCCTCTTTTTTTGCTGCGCCTGTCACGGCATTGGCCGCCCTCCACGCTCACGCACGCGAAGGAGCGGTTCAAGACAACTCGGCACCGGTACGCGGCTGTCGGCGGGCGCACTTGCCGTGTCCCGCCGGCGGGACACACAGCGCCGGGACACACAGCGCCGGGACACACAGCGCCGGGACACACGACGGCGGGGTGCGCGGTGGTACGCGAAGACACCCTGGCTCCGCCGGAGGTTTCCGCGGCGGAGCCAGGGTGCGATGAGGACGGAGCGGCGCCGGGGGCGTACCGGTGCGGGCCGGTGGGTCAGGCGGCGTCGAGGGCGGCGGTGATCTTGCCGGCGGTCGCGGTGAGGGTGGGGCCGGGCTCGCCCTTGGAGGTACGGGTGGACGCCTCGACGGCGACCAGGACGGTGCTGCGGAAGTTGTCGGCCTCCTCGGGGGCCTGCTTCTTCAGCAGCTGCACGGCGGCGGTCAGGGCGGGCAGGACGCGGTCGGCGATCTCGGCCGCGGACTTGCCGCCCAGGTCCCCGACCGGGGAGGACTTCTCCGCCAGCACATGGCCGACCAGGCCGGTGCCGGTGGTCAGGGCGATGCTGCCCTGGGTGGCCACCTTGTGCGGGGAGTCGGCGCCGGCGGCCGCGGCCATCAGCGTCACGGCGCCGTAGGCGGCGGTCCGCAGGGTGAGCTTGTCCTGGTCGCTGAGGGTGACGGACATGGTGGGGGGCTCCTTCGTGTCGTACGCCGTACCCGGCGTCATTCCGTTTACGCGACACCACTATGACATGTACATGGCATCACGGTGAGCCATGAATGGCACCGAAATGAGCCATGCTGCGACCGCGACCGCGACCGCGACCGCGACCGCGACCGCGACCGCGACCGCGACCGCGACCGCGACGGGCACGGCGACTGCGACAGCGCAACCGGCAGGAAACCCGCCGACGCCCTCGGGGGATGGTGGGGGACACCGGCGGGCCCTTCGGTGCTCCCAGAAGGCTCATGACCGTCCGCATCGGAGCTCACGGCCCCGAGCCTGACACGTTCCACTCGACGCGCCCTGGAGCGCCGCTGGAGCGTCCGGCACGTCCGCGCCCGCCCGTCGTCCGGCGCTCCAACCGGCTTCAAGTCGCCTGACGGACGCTGGCGTTCGGCTCATCGCACGGATGGCTGATCACGACGGCCGGAGGGATCTTCATGACCGCCCTGGACGAAACGCCGGTCGGGCAGCGGCGCGGCACGGTCGCCGAACTCGAGTCCGTACGCGCCCAGATGCGCCGGGGCCCCAGCGACAAGGCCACCGAGACGCAGCACGCCAGGGGCAAGCTCACCGCCCGCGAACGCCTCCAACTCCTCTTCGACGACGGCCGGTTCACCGAGGTCGAGGGACTGCGCAGACACCGGGCGAGCGGCTTCGGCCTGGAGGACAGGCGCCCCTGGACCGACGGCGTCGTCACCGCCTGGGGCCGCGTCTTCGGCCGTACCGTCTTCGCCTACGCCCACGACTTCCGTATCTTCGGAGGCTCCCTCGGCGAGGCCCACGCCGAGAAGATCCACAAGATCATGGACATGGCCGCCACGGCGGGGGCCCCGATCGTGGGCCTGTGCGACGGCGCCGGAGCACGCATCCAGGAAGGCGTGACCGCACTCGCCGGCTACGGCGGCATCTTCCAGCGCAACGTCCGCAACTCCGGCGTCATCCCGCAGATCAGCGTGATGATGGGCCCCTGCGCGGGCGGCGCGGCCTACTCCCCGGCCCTGACCGACTTCGTGTTCATGGTGCGCGGCACCTCGCAGATGTTCATCACCGGCCCCGACGTCGTCCAGGCCGTCACCGGCGAGAAGATCAGCCACGACGAACTCGGCGGCGCCGACGCCCACACCACCCTGTCCGGAGTCGCCCACTTCGCCTACGACGACGAGGAGAGCTGCCTCGCCGACGTCCGCTACCTGCTGTCCTTCCTGCCCGCCAACAACCGCGAACAGCCCCCGTCCGAGCCCGCCGCCGACCGGCCCGACCGGCTCACCCCGGCCCTGCTCGACCTGGTGCCCTTCGACGACAAACGCGTCTACGACATGCGCGCGGTCATCGAGGAGATCGTCGACGGCGGCGACTTCTTCGAGGTGCACGAGGCATGGGCGCCCAACGTCGTGTGCGCCCTGGCCCGGCTGGACGGCCACGCGGTGGGCATCGTCGCCAACCAGCCCGCAGCCCTCGCCGGAGTCCTCGACATCAAGGGCAGCGAGAAGGCCGCCCGCTTCGTGCAGCTGTGCGACGCCTTCAACATCCCGCTGGTGACCCTGGTCGACGTGCCCGGCTTCCTGCCCGGCGTCGGCCAGGAACACGGCGGCATCATCCGGCACGGCGCGAAACTCCTCTACGCCTACTGCAACGCGACCGTCCCCCGTATCCAGCTGATCCTGCGCAAGGCCTACGGCGGCGCCTACATCGTCATGGACTCCCGCTCCATCGGCTCGGACGTGTCACTGGCCTGGCCCGGCAACGAGATCGCGGTCATGGGCGCCGAGGGCGCGGCGGGCGTCGTCTTCCGGCGCGAGATCGCGGCCGCGGACGACCCCGAGGCCGCCCGCGGCCAGCACATCAAGGAGTACCGGGAACAGCTCATGCACCCCTACTACGCCGCCGAACGCGGCCTGGTGGACGACGTCATCGACCCCGCCGAGACCAGGGTCAGACTCATCGACGCCCTCGACATGCTGCGCACCAAGTACGTGGACCAGCCCTCCCGCAAACACGGCAACCAGCCCCAGTGACCCCCTCCGCTCAGCGGGCGAACTTCTCGACGGCCGCCGGGGTGACGGGGGTGAAGAAGTTGACGAGGTTGCCGTCGGGGTCGCGGAACAGCAGCGACCGGTTGCCCCAGAGCATCGTCGTGGGCCCGGCGACGAAGTCGGTGACGAAACCGGCCAGGTCGCGGTGGACGCGGTCCACGTCGTCGACGAGGAACTCGGTGATCACGCTGTGGTTGTCCGCCGGGCGGGCGGAGCCCGGGGCGAACAGCGGAACGGTGCGGGTGCCGGCGATCGCGAGGGTGGCGCCCGAGGTCCTGAGCTCGGCGAAGTCCTCGGTGGCCCACGTCGCCCGCGCCCCCGTGGCCCGCTCGTAGAACGCGACGAGGCGCGCCACGTCGCCGGTGATGATGCGGATCGAGACGAAGTCCATCCCTGATCTTGCGTGGGTATCCCCGGCTTCAGCCGGGGAGGGAAACGCATCCTCGACGCGGAGGAGCGAAGCGCCGGAGTGTTCTTCGTCCTCGTGGTGGCGGTCAGACAGGCCGCTTCTGGCTCTCGATGTACTGACGGATCACAGTCAGCGGCGCTCCGCCACAGGACCCGGCGAAGTAGGAGCGGGACCAGAAGACGGACCCCATGCCGATCCTGTTGATCCGGCCGGTGTACTCCGCCCGCAGGTACCGGGAGCTGACTCCCTTGAGACTGTTGATCAGCTTCGACAGTGCGATCTTCGGCGGGTAGTGCACGAGCAGGTGTACGTGGT
>NZ_JBVHLK010000021.1:0-134416 GCF_055559015.1 Streptomyces sp. NPDC024698
CCTCCGTGCGGTGCAGTCCTAGACAGCTCCACCACATCGGAGGTCTTCGCCATGTTCAAGACCCGCCAGTGTCAACAACGCTCGTGATCAATACAGCTAGGGCGTGCGTGGCGTCCGCCGGACGGACGGGAATCGTCGGACGCGCCCCAGGTGCCTCGGCGGCCCGCCGCGGCGTGTCCCGGTGGGGCGTCCGCGGCGTCCGCGCGGTCCCGCGACCCGGCCGGACGCGTCCGCTTGATGGACCTCCGGCCGGTTCCCGCACCCGGACGTGGGAGGATCGGACATGGCGGGCCAGGGCCACGCACCCGGTCGCGCCGTCGCCGTACGCGAGGACGCGTGTACGCAGCAGCACCACAGGGCGCGAGCATGAGGAGCACCGTTGAGCAGGTTGCGCTGGCTGACCGCGGGGGAGTCCCACGGTCCCGCACTCGTCGCGACGCTGGAGGGCCTTCCCGCCGGCGTCCCGATCACCACGGAGATAGTGGCGGACCACCTCGCCCGGCGGCGCCTGGGCTATGGACGCGGTGCCCGGATGAAGTTCGAGCGTGACGAGGTCACCTTCCTCGGCGGCGTACGGCACGGCCTCTCCATCGGCTCCCCGGTCGCGATCATGGTCGGCAACACCGAATGGCCCAAGTGGGACCAGGTCATGGCGGCCGACCCGGTCGACCCCCAGATCCTCGCCGAACTCGCCCGCAACGCCCCGCTGACCCGCCCGCGGCCCGGCCACGCCGACCTCGCCGGCATGCAGAAGTACGGCTTCGACGAGGCCCGCCCGATCCTGGAGCGCGCCTCCGCCCGCGAGACCGCGGCCCGCGTGGCGCTCGGCGCCGTCGCCCGCTCGTACCTCAAGGAGACGGCCGGGATCGAGATCGTCTCGCACGTCGTCGAGCTCTGCTCCGTGAAGGCCCCGCAGGGCAACTACCCCACCCCGGCCGACGTCGAGAAGCTCGACGCCGACCCGCTGCGCTGCCTGGACGCCGACACCTCGAAGGCGATGGTCGCGGAGGTCGACCAGGCCCACAAGGACGGCGACACGCTCGGCGGTGTCGTCGAGGTGCTCGCGTACGGCGTACCGGTGGGCCTCGGCTCGCACGTGCACTGGGACCGCAAGCTGGACGCCCGTCTCGCCGGTGCCCTGATGGGCATCCAGGCGATCAAGGGCGTCGAGATCGGCGACGGCTTCGAACTGGCCCGGGTGCCCGGCTCCCAGGCCCACGACGAGATCGTCAACACGCCCGAGGGCATCAGGCGGACGTCGGGCCGCGCCGGCGGCACCGAGGGCGGTCTGACCACCGGCGAACTGCTGCGCGTCCGCGCCGCGATGAAGCCGATCGCCACCGTGCCGCGCGCGCTGGCCACCGTCGACGTCGCCACCGGCGAGGCCGCCAAGGCCCACCACCAGCGCTCCGACGTCTCCGCCGTCCCGGCCGCGGGCATCGTCGCCGAGGCCATGGTCGCCCTCGTCCTCGCGGACGCGGTGGCCGAGAAGTTCGGCGGCGACTCGGTCACCGAGACCCGCCGCAACATCCGGTCCTACCTCGAGAACCTGGCCATCCGGTGACCGCCCCACGGCTGGTCCTGGTCGGTCCCATGGGAGTCGGCAAGTCCACGGTGGGCGCGCTCGTCGCGGAGCGGCTCGGCTGCGCCTTCCGGGACACGGACGAGGACATCGTGGCCGCCGAGGGCCGCAGCATCGCCGACATCTTCGTCGACGAGGGCGAGCCCGCGTTCCGCGCGATCGAGAAGCGGGCGGTGGGCGAGGCGCTCGCCGGACACGACGGCGTGCTGGCGCTGGGCGGCGGCACGGTCCTCGACGCGGACACCCGCGCGCTGCTCGCCGGGCACCAGGTCGTCTACCTCTCCATGGAGGTGGAGGAGGCGGTCCAGCGCACCGGCCTGAACGTGGCCCGTCCGCTGCTCGCCGTCAACCCCCGCAAGCAGTGGCGCGAGCTGATGGAGGCACGTCGCCACCTGTACACCGAAGTCGCCCGCGCGGTCGTGGCGACCGACGGACGCACCCCCCAAGAGGTCGCCCAAGAGGTCCTCGACGCACTGGAGTTGAAGGAAGCATGAGCGAGGCAGTGACCCGCGTCCAGGTCGGCGGCAGTGCGGGCACCGACCCCTACGAGGTCCTGATCGGCCGTCAGCTCCTCGGTGAGCTCGGCGCCTTGATCGGCGGCAAGGCCAAGCGGGTCGCCGTGATCCACCCCGAGGCGCTCGCCGACACCGGTGAGGCGCTCCGCGCCGACCTGGCGGAGCAGGGCTTCGAGACGGTCGCCATCCAGGTGCCCAACGCCGAGGAGGCCAAGACCGCCGAGGTCGCGGCCTACTGCTGGAAGGCGCTGGGCCAGTCCGGATTCACCCGCACCGACGTCGTCGTCGGCGTCGGCGGAGGCGCCACCACGGACCTCGCCGGTTTCGTGGCGGCGACCTGGCTGCGCGGGGTCCGCTGGATCGCCGTCCCCACCACCGTGCTCGCCATGGTCGACGCGGCGGTCGGCGGCAAGACCGGCATCAACACCGCCGAGGGCAAGAACCTCGTCGGCGCCTTCCACCCGCCCGCGGGCGTGCTCTGCGACCTGGCCGCGCTCGACTCGCTGCCGGTCAACGACTACGTCTCCGGGCTCGCGGAGATCATCAAGGCCGGCTTCATCGCCGACCCGGCGATCCTGGAACTCATCGAGTCCGACCCCGAGGCGGCCCGGACACCCGCGGGCCCGCACACCGCCGAGCTGATCGAGCGCTCCATCAAGGTCAAGGCCGAGGTCGTCTCCGGCGACCTCAAGGAGTCGGGGCTGCGCGAGATCCTCAACTACGGCCACACGCTGGCCCACGCCATCGAGAAGAACGAGCGCTACAAGTGGCGGCACGGCGCCGCCGTCTCCGTCGGCATGCACTTCGCCGCCGAACTCGGCCGCCTCGCGGGCCGGTTGGACGACGCGACCGCCGACAGGCACCGCACGATCCTGGAGTCCGTCGGTCTCCCGCTCAGCTACCGCTACGACCAGTGGCCGAAGCTCGTGGAGAACATGAAGGTCGACAAGAAGTCCCGCGGCGACCTGCTGCGCTTCATCGTCCTCGACGGACTGGCCAAGCCGACCGTCCTGGAGGGCCCGGATCCGGCCGTCCTGCTCGCGGCCTACGGCGAGGTCGGCGAGTAACCGGCCGCGTGCCGCCGGGCCTTATGGTCCGAAGGACACCTGCTCAGCCCGTTTTGCCTCTCCTTCCCGGGCACTTCGCACGGTCCCCGGCCGTTCACACAACGACGGCCGGGGAAGGTACCGTTCGGTAGCGACGGGACCGGGTCCCGTCCACCAGCGCACATCGCCTGTACGAGACGGAGTGGCACCGGATGCAGCACGCAGTGGGGGCTCCGCTGCCGCCGCCCCACCAGCCGGGGCAAGGGCCGGCCGCCGGATGGCCGCCGGCCGGACCGTACCCGGGGCAGCAGGGCTCCGCGCCCGCGCCGGGCTTCGCCGGAGCGCCGGTGCCTCCCGGAGCCCCGCCCGCCCAGGCGCCGCAGCATCATCTGCCGCCGCAGCAGATGCCCCAGCAGCCTCCGCAGCACCCGGCGGTGCAGCATCCCCAGCACCCGTCGGCGCACCCTCCGCAGCATCCTCAGTACCCGTCGGCCCAGCCTCCGCCGCATCCGTCCGCGCCGGACAGCACCGGCCATGTGCGACTGCCCCCGGGCGTCTCGGTGGCCATGCCGAGCCTGCAGGCCGCCACGGGCGCGCCCGACCCGGCGGCGACCACGCTCGCGGTCCTGCTCATCGGCCCCGCGGGCGCCGGGAAGACCAGCGTCGCCAAGTACTGGGCGGATCACCGACGGGTGCCCACGGCCCACATCAGCCTCGACGACGTACGCGAATGGGTGCGCTCGGGCTTCGCCGACCCGCAGTCGGGGTGGAACGACCATTCCGAGGCGCAGTACCGTCTCGCTCGCCGCACCTGCGGCTTCGCCGCCCGCAACTTCCTGGCCAACGGCATCTCGTGCATCCTCGACGACGCCGTCTTCCCCGACCGGCCGGTCGTCGGCCTCGGCGGCTGGAAGCGGCACGTGGGCCCCGGGCTGCTGCCGGTCGTGCTCCTGCCGGGCCTTGAGGTCGTCCTGGAGCGCAACGCGGAGCGCTCGGGCAACCGCAGGCTCAGTGACGAGGAGGTCGCGCGGATCCACGGCCGCATGGCGGGCTGGTACGGCTCCGGGCTCCCGATCATCGACAACTCCCAGCTCGACGTGGCGGCCACGGCCCGTGTCCTGGACGACGTCCTGGCCCGCTCGATCGCCAGCCCACCGCAGTGGTGAGGTCGCTTACCCCGTCACGCCTCTGAGACCACCGCCCCGGCACCGAGCGACCGGATCGGCTCCGCGCGCGGCCCGGGGCTCCGGCTGTACGGGGGCGACGCCGTGGACGGCCGGGGTCCCGCCGGTGCGGGCCCGTCCGGGCCGGGCGTCGGGGGAGCCGCGTATCCGGCCCCGTGGGCGCGGGAGTACCCGTCCGGCCCTCTGGACCGGCGGCATCGGCCGAGCGCTCGTAGGCTCGGTGCATGCCAGAGGTGTACGCGACCCGCAGAGAGCGGCTCCGGGAGCGCAGTACGGCGGGCGGCAGCGCGGCGGCGCTCGTCACCCGTCCCGCCAACGTGAGGTATCTCGCCGGCGCCGCGCCGCTCGGCGCGGTGCTCCTGCTCGGCGCCGACGAGGACCTGCTGCTGTGCGGCGGCCCGCCGTCCGGCGAACCCGCGGAGGGGCGCCCCGACGAGGCGCTGGACATCCGGGTGCTGCCCGCCGGAGGTGATCCGGCCGTCGCCGCCGCCGGACTCGCGGCCGGCCAGGGCGCCGAGTCCCTCGCGGTCGAGGAACACCATCTGACCGTGACCCGCCACCGCGCCCTCGGTTCGGTCGCGCCGCGGCTGCGCCTGGCCGACCTGGGCGGCGCGGTGGAACAGCTGCGCGTGATCAAGGACGAGGAGGAGATCTCCGCACTGCGGATCGGCGCCGAGATCGCCGACCAGGCCCTAGGCGAACTCCTCGAATCGATCCTCGTCGGCCGCACCGAACGCCATCTGGCCCTGGAACTGGAGCGCCGGCTGGTCGACCACGGCGCGGACGGACCGGCCTTCGCGACCTCGGTGGGCACCGGCCCGAACTCCGGACGACGGAGTCACCGGCCCACCGACCGGCGTGTCGAGGAGGGTGATTTCCTCTCGGTGTGTCTCGGCGCGACCTACCGCGGCTACCGGTGTGAGATCGGTCGTACCTTCGTGATCGGCACCTCGCCGGCCGACTGGCAGATCGAGCTCTACGACCTCGTCTTCGCCGCCCAGCGCGCCGGACGGGAGGCCCTGGCACCCGGCGCCGCCTACCGGGACGTGGACCGCGCGGCCCGCCAGGTACTGGCCTCCGGCGGCCATACCGAAGGCCTTCCGCCCCTGACGGGGCACGGCGTCGGGCTCGAAATCGACGAGGACCCGCAGCTTGCCCCCGCGGCCATGGGTAAACTGGACGCTTGCGTGCCGGTCACCGTCGAACCGGGGGTCCACCTTCCGGGCCGGGGCGGTGTCAGGATCGATGACACGCTCGTCGTACGCCCTGAGGCGGACGGCGGACCCGAGCTACTCACCATCACGACCAAGGAACTGCTCGCGCTCTAGCTTCAGAGCTGCGCGCGAGCGCCGGGGTCGTCCACGTCAGTCCAGGAGATTCCGCAACCGTGGCTTCCACGAACGACCTCAAGAACGGCCTGGTGCTCAAGCTCGACGGAGGCCAGCTCTGGTCCGTCGTCGAGTTCCAGCACGTCAAGCCCGGCAAGGGCCCGGCCTTCGTGCGCACCAAGCTGAAGAACGTGCTCTCCGGCAAGGTCGTCGACAAGACGTTCAACGCCGGCGTCAAGGTCGAGACGGCCACGATCGACAAGCGCGACATGCAGTTCTCCTACATGGACGGCGAGTACTTCGTCTTCATGGACATGGAGACGTACGACCAGCTGATGGTCGACCGCAAGGCCGTCGCCGACGCCGCCAACTTCCTGATCGAGGGCTTCACGGCCAGCGTCGCCCAGCACGAGGGCGAGGTGCTCTTCGTCGAGCTGCCGGCCGCCGTCGAGCTGGTCATCCAGGAGACCGAGCCGGGCGTCCAGGGCGACCGCTCCACCGGTGGCACCAAGCCCGCCACCCTGGAGACCGGTCACCAGATCCAGGTCCCGCTCTTCATCACCACCGGTGAGAAGATCAAGGTCGACACCCGCACCAGCGACTACCTCGGCCGGGTGAACAGCTAACCGTGGCTGCCCGCAACACGGCCCGCAAGCGCGCCTTCCAGATCCTCTTCGAGGGCGACCAGCGCGGTGTGGACGTCCTGACGGTTCTCGCGGACTGGATCCGGCACTCCCGGTCCGACACCCGGCAGCCCCCGGTCAGCGAATACACGATGGAGCTCGTCGAGGGCTACGCCGTCAAGGCGCGGCGCATCGACGACCTCATCGCGCAGTACTCCGTCGGCTGGACGCTGGACAGGATGCCGGTCGTCGACCGCAACATCCTGCGCCTCGGTGCCTACGAGCTGATCTGGGTCGACGAGACCCCGGACGCCGTGGTGCTCGACGAGGCGGTACAGCTGGCGAAGGAGTTCTCCACGGACGAGTCGCCCTCGTTCGTGAACGGCCTGCTGGGCCGGCTGAAGGACCTGAAGCCCTCGCTCCGCCGTGACGAGGACTGACCGACAGCCAGAGCCGTACGGCCCCGAGGGGGCGTACGGAACGCCGGAGGGCCCGCAGCGTGTTCGCTGCGGGCCCTCCGGCGTTCCTGTACCCGGAAGACGTCCCAGGCCCGCAGACGGCCGCCGGGGTGGCCGGAACCATCAGGTTCCGGCCACCCCGGCGGCACGTTTCTGCTGAGCTGTCCCTAGGAGATTCAGCCCTCGTCGTGGGCGACCGCGCGGCGCGCGTCCGCGTCCAGGACACCCCAGCTGATCAGCTGCTCGGTGAGGACCGAGGGGGACTGGTCGTAGATCACGGCGAGAGTGCGCAGGTCGTCCTGGCGGATCGACAGCACCTTGCCGTTGTAGTCGCCGCGCTGGGACTGGATCGTCGCCGCGTAGCGCTGGAGCGGGCCCGCCTTCTCGGCCGGCACGTGCGCCAGCCGCTCCAGGTCGAGGACCAGCTTCGGCGGCGGCTCGGCGGCCCCGCCCGGCGTGGTGCCGGGAAGCAGCTCCTGGACCGGCACTCCGTAGAAGTCCGCCAGCTCGGCGAGACGCTGCACGGTGACGGCGCGGTCCCCGCGCTCGTACGAACCGACCACGACCGCCTTCCAGCGGCCCTGCGACTTCTCTTCCACGCCATGGAGGGAAAGGCCCTGCTGGGTGCGGATGGCGCGGAGCTTGGCCCCGAGCTGTTTGGCGTATTCGCTGGACATATAGCTCCCCGGACGCTGTATCAACGTGCGGCTCCGCCGCGCGGCTGGTGACTCACTGTGAGGTTACGCAGCGTTACTCTCCCCCGTCAAGCCGAAGGATTTTCGACCGGCCCCCGGGCGGGTGTCACCAGGGGTGGCTCAAACCGATGTGATCAGCAGCGTTGCCGGGCTGGTACCGTTGATGGCGCAAATCCGACGTCCTTTAATGATCCGTCCCGTGAGGCGGAGAAGGAGGTCCGTTTCCCATGGACACCGAGCACGACAAGCAGCACGAAGCAGCCGACGCGCGTCCCGTACTGGAGGCGCCCGACATCGCCCGGGTGCTGACCCGCATCGCGCACGAGATCGTCGAACGCGCCAAGGGCGCCGACGACGTGGTACTCCTCGGCATTCCGACCCGGGGTGTCTTCCTGGCCCGCAGGCTGGCCGACAAGCTCGAAGAGATCACCGACCGCAAGATCCCGGTCGGATCCCTCGACATCACGATGTACCGCGACGACCTGCGCATGCACCCGCCGCGCGCGCTGGCCCGCACCGAGATCCCCGGTGACGGCCTCGACGGCCGCCTCGTCGTCCTCGTCGACGACGTGCTCTTCTCCGGCCGCACCATCCGCGCCGCGCTCGACGCGCTGAACGACATCGGCCGGCCGCGCGCCGTGCAGCTCGCCGTCCTCGTCGACCGGGGCCACCGCGAACTGCCCATCCGCGCCGACTACGTCGGCAAGAACCTCCCCACGTCGTTGCGGGAGACGGTCAAGGTCCAGCTCGCCGAGGAGGACGGTCGCGACACCGTGCTGCTCGGTGCCAAGCGGACCTCCACGGGCGAGCCCCGGTAGCACTCCGGCTCACGCCGCGCAGTGCGCCCCCGCGCGCCCGCATGCCCGAATCCTCCCTGAATTCCCTTACGGAGCCTGACAGATGCAGCGTCATCTCATCTCGGCCGCCGACCTCACCCGCGACGACGCCGTCCTGATCCTCGACACCGCCGAGGAGATGGCCCGGGTCGCCGACCGGCCGATCAAGAAACTGCCGACCCTGCGCGGCCGCACCGTCGTCAACCTCTTCTTCGAGGACTCGACCCGGACCCGGATCTCCTTCGAGGCCGCCGAGAAGCGCCTGTCGGCGGACGTCATCAACTTCACCGCCAAGGGGTCGAGCGTCTCCAAGGGCGAGTCCCTCAAGGACACCGCCCAGACCCTGGAGGCCATGGGCGTCGACGCCGTCGTCATCCGGCACGGTGCCTCGGGAGCCCCCTACCGCCTCGCCACCTCCGGCTGGATCGACGCCGTCGTGATCAACGCGGGCGACGGCACCCACCAGCACCCCACGCAGGCCCTGCTGGACGCCTTCACCATGCGCCGCCGGCTCGTCGGCCGGGACGCCGGGATCGGCCAGGACCTGTCCGGCAAGCGCATCACGATCGTCGGCGACGTCCTGCACAGCCGCGTCGCCCGCTCCAACGTCGACCTGCTGCACACCCTCGGCGCCGAGGTCACCCTCGTCGCCCCGCCCACCCTGGTGCCGGTCGGCGTGGAGAGCTGGCCCTGCGAGATCTCCTACGACCTCGACAGCACCCTCTCCAAGTCCGACGCCGTGATGATGCTGCGCGTGCAGCGCGAGCGGATGAACGCGGCGTTCTTCCCGACCGAGCGCGAGTACTCGCGTCGCTACGGTCTCGACGGCCAGCGCATGGCGAAAATGCCGGAGCACGCCATCGTGATGCACCCCGGCCCGATGGTCCGCGGCATGGAGATCACCGCCGAGGTCGCCGACTCCGAGCGCTGCACCGTCGTGGAGCAGGTCGCCAACGGTGTCTCCATCCGCATGGCCGTCCTGTACCTGCTCCTGGGCGGCAACGAGCCCGCCGTCACCCACACCCGTACCGAGGAGAAGTAAGACCATGAGCAAGATCCTTATCCGTGGTGCGCGGGTGCTCGGCGGCGAGCCGCAGGACGTCCTGATCGACGGCGAGGTCGTCGAGGCCGTCGGCACCGGCCTGTCCGCAGAGGGCGCCGAGGTCGTGGAGGCCGACGGCAAGGTGCTGCTGCCGGGCCTGGTCGACCTGCACACGCATCTGCGCGAGCCGGGCCGCGAGGACTCCGAGACCGTCCTGACCGGCACCCGGGCGGCCGCGAGCGGCGGCTTCACGGCCGTGTTCGCCATGGCCAACACCTTCCCGGTCGCCGACACCGCCGGCGTGGTCGAGCAGGTCTACCGGCTCGGCCAGGAGCACGGCTACTGCGACGTGCAGCCCATCGGCGCCGTCACCGTCGGCCTGGAGGGCAAGAAGCTCGCCGAGCTCGGCGCCATGCACGAGTCCGCCGCGGGCGTCACGGTCTTCTCCGACGACGGCAAGTGCGTGGACGACGCGGTGATCATGCGCCGCGCGCTGGAGTACGTGAAGGCCTTCGGCGGCGTCGTCGCCCAGCACGCCCAGGAGCCCCGCCTCACCGAGGGCGCCCAGATGAACGAGGGCGTCGTCTCCGCCGAACTCGGGCTCGGCGGCTGGCCCGCGGTGGCCGAGGAATCGATCATCGCCCGGGACGTCCTGCTCGCCGAGCACGTCGGCTCCCGCGTCCACATCTGCCACCTGTCGACCGCCGGGTCCGTCGAGATCGTCCGCTGGGCCAAGTCCCGCGGCATCGACGTCACCGCCGAGGTCACCCCGCACCACCTGCTCCTGACCGACGAGCTGGTGCGCTCGTACAACCCGGTCTACAAGGTCAACCCGCCGCTGCGCACCGAGCGCGACGTCCTGGCGCTGCGCGAGGCGCTGGCCGACGGCACGATCGACATCGTCGCCACCGACCACGCGCCGCACCCGCACGAGGACAAGGACTGCGAGTGGGCCGCCGCGGCGATGGGCATGGTCGGTCTGGAGACCGCGCTGTCCGTCGTCCAGCAGACGATGGTCGAGACCGGACTCCTCGACTGGGCCGGCGTCGCCGACCGCATGTCCGTCAGGCCCGCCGCGATCGGCCGGGCCACCGGCCACGGACGTCCCGTCTCGGCAGGTGAGCCCGCCAACCTCACGCTCGTCGACACGGCATACCGTGGGACCGTGGACCCCGCTGGCTTCGCCTCGCGCAGCCGCAACACCCCCTACGAGGGCCGTGAGCTGCCGGGCCGGGTCACCCACACCTGGCTGCGGGGCAAGGCCACCCTCGTCGACGGGAAGCTCGCGTGACACCTCACCTCTCCATCGCCGCCGCGCAGAAGTCCGCGGAAGTGACCGACTGGTCCGCCCGGATCGGCTGGCTCGTCGGCCTCGCCCTGTTCGTCGCGCTCGTCTACTGGCTGATGCGCGAGGGCTGGAAGTGGCGGGGCACCCTCCAGGGCGACCTGCCGGAGCTGCCTGACGCGCCGGAAGAGCTTGGCCCGGCGAGACTGAGCATGAGCGGCCGCTACCACGGCTCCACCACCGCCGGGCAGTGGCTCGACCGCATCGTGGCGCACGGCCTGGGCACCCGCAGCCGGGTCGAGCTCACCCTGACGGACGCGGGTCTCGACGTCGTACGCCCCGGAGCGGAGGACTTCTTCATCCCGGCCTCGCAGCTGCGCGAGGCTCGGCTCGACAAGGGCATCGCGGGCAAGGTCCTCACCGAGGGCGGACTCCTGGTCGTCACCTGGGCGCACGGCGACAGGCTCCTCGACTCCGGATTCCGCTCGGACCGCGCGGCCGAGCACAACGAATGGGCCGACACCCTGAACGACATGATCAACAAGACGGAAACGGAAGGCGCACGATGACGACCTCCACTCAGGGGAACGCCTCGCAGAGGCAGAAGGCGCTTCCCGCCGTACTCGTCCTGGAGGACGGCCGCGTCTTCCGCGGCCGGTCCTACGGGGCCGTGGGGGAGACCTTCGGCGAAGCGGTGTTCTCCACCGGCATGACCGGCTACCAGGAGACCCTCACCGACCCGTCCTACCACCGCCAGGTCGTGGTGATGACCGCCCCGCACGTCGGCAACACCGGCGTCAACGACGAGGACCCCGAGTCGCAGCGGATCTGGGTCGCCGGATACGTGGTCCGCGACCCCGCGCGCGTCCCCTCCAACTGGCGCTCGCGGCGTTCCCTGGACGACGAACTGCGCACCCAGGGCGTCGTCGGGATCAGCGGTATCGACACCCGCGCCCTCACCCGCCATCTGCGTGAGCGCGGCGCCATGCGCGTCGGCATCTTCTCCGGCAACGCGCTGCCCGACGAGGGCACCATGCTCGCCCAGGTGCGCCAGGCGCCCGAGATGACGGGCGCGAACCTCTCCGCCGAGGTCGCCACCAAGGAGACGTACGTCGTCCCCGCGATCGGCACGAAGAGGTTCACCGTCGCCGCCGTCGACCTGGGCATCAAGGGCATGACCCCGCACCGGATGGCCGAACGCGGCATCGAGGTGCACGTGCTGCCCGCGACGGCCACCGCCGAGGACGTCTACGCCGTGAACCCGGACGGCGTCTTCTTCTCCAACGGCCCCGGTGACCCGGCCACCGCCGACGGTCCCGTCGCCGTGATGAGAGAGGTCCTCGCCCGCAGGACGCCTCTGTTCGGCATCTGCTTCGGCAACCAGATCCTCGGCCGCGCGCTCGGCTTCGGCACGTACAAGCTCAAGTACGGCCACCGCGGCATCAACCAGCCCGTGCAGGACCGTACGACCGGCAAGGTCGAGGTCACCGCGCACAACCACGGCTTCGCCGTCGACGCCCCGCTCGACGAGGTCTCCCAGACTCCCTTCGGCCGCGTCGAGGTCTCCCACGTCTGCCTCAACGACAACGTGGTGGAGGGCCTCCAGCTGCTCGACCAGCCGGCCTTCAGCGTCCAGTACCACCCCGAAGCGGCGGCGGGGCCGCACGACGCGGCCTACCTGTTCGACCGCTTCACGTCTTTGATGGAAACAGTCCCGATGGAGGGCCAGCGTGCCTAAGCGCACCGATATCCAGTCCGTCCTGGTCATCGGCTCCGGCCCGATCGTCATCGGCCAGGCCGCCGAGTTCGACTACTCCGGCACCCAGGCGTGCCGCGTCCTGCGCGCCGAGGGGCTGCGGGTCATCCTCGTCAACTCCAACCCGGCGACGATCATGACCGACCCGGAGATCGCCGACGCCACCTACGTCGAGCCGATCACCCCCGAGTTCGTCGAGAAGATCATCGCCAAGGAGCGCCCCGACGTCCTGCTGCCGACCCTCGGCGGCCAGACGGCCCTGAACACCGCGATCTCCATGCACGAGCAGGGTGTGCTGGAGAAGTACGGCGTCGAACTGATCGGCGCCAACGTCGAGGCCATCAACAAGGGCGAGGACCGCGAGCTCTTCAAGGGTGTCGTCGAGGCCGTCCGCGAGAAGATCGGCCACGGCGAGTCCGCCCGGTCCGTGATCTGCCACTCCATGGACGACGTGATCGCGGGCGTCGACACGCTCGGCGGCTACCCCGTCGTCGTGCGCCCCTCCTTCACCATGGGCGGCGCCGGCTCCGGCTTCGCGCACGACGAGGAGGAGCTGCGGCGCATCGCCGGCCAGGGCCTCACGCTCTCCCCGACCACCGAGGTGCTCCTGGAGGAGTCCATCCTCGGCTGGAAGGAGTACGAGCTGGAGCTGATGCGCGACAAGAACGACAACGTCGTGGTCGTCTGTTCCATCGAGAACTTCGACCCGATGGGCGTCCACACCGGCGACTCCATCACGGTCGCCCCGGCCATGACGCTGACCGACCGCGAGTACCAGCGGCTGCGCGACATCGGCATCGCGATCATCCGCGAGGTCGGCGTCGACACCGGCGGCTGCAACATCCAGTTCGCGATCAACCCCGACGACGGCCGCGTCATCGTCATCGAGATGAACCCGCGCGTCTCACGGTCCTCGGCGCTCGCCTCCAAGGCGACCGGCTTCCCCATCGCCAAGATCGCGGCCAAGCTCGCCGTCGGCTACACGCTCGACGAGATCCCGAACGACATCACCGAGAAGACCCCGGCCTCCTTCGAGCCGACCCTCGACTACGTCGTCGTCAAGGCCCCGCGCTTCGCCTTCGAGAAGTTCCCCTCCGCCGACTCCACCCTCACGACCACCATGAAGTCGGTCGGCGAGGCCATGGCGATCGGCCGCAACTTCACCGAGGCGCTCCAGAAGGCGCTGCGCTCGCTGGAGAAGAAGGGCAGCCAGTTTACCTTCGTGGGTGAACCCGGTGACAAGGCCGAGCTGCTGCGCGAGGCCGTGCGCCCCACTGACGGCCGGATCAACTCCGTCATGCAGGCCATCCGCGCCGGCGCCACACCCGAGGAGATCTTCGCGTTCACGAAGATCGACCCGTGGTTCGTCGACCAGCTCTTCCTGATCAAGGAGATCGCCGACGAGCTGGCCGCCGCCGACAAGCTCTACCCCGAGCTGCTCGCCGAGGCCAAGCGGCACGGCTTCTCCGACGCCCAGATCGCCGAGATCCGCGGGCTGCGCGAGGACGTCGTCCGCGAGGTGCGGCACGCGCTGGGCGTGCGCCCGGTCTACAAGACGGTCGACACCTGCGCCGCCGAGTTCGCGGCGAAGACGCCGTACTTCTACTCCTCCTACGACGAGGAGAGCGAGGTCGCCCCGCGCGAGAAGCCCGCGGTGATCATCCTGGGCTCGGGCCCCAACCGCATCGGCCAGGGCATCGAGTTCGACTACTCCTGCGTCCACGCCTCCTTCGCGCTCAGCGACGCGGGCTACGAGACCGTGATGGTCAACTGCAACCCCGAGACCGTCTCCACGGACTACGACACCTCCGACCGCCTGTACTTCGAGCCGCTGACGCTGGAGGACGTGCTGGAGATCGTGCACGCGGAGTCGCTGGCCGGCCCGATCGCCGGTGTCATCGTGCAGCTCGGCGGCCAGACCCCGCTCGGCCTCGCGCAGGCGCTCAAGGACAACGGCGTACCGGTGGTGGGCACCCCGCCCGAGGCGATCCACGCCGCCGAGGACCGCGGCGCCTTCGGACGGGTCCTCGCCGAGGCCGGTCTGCCGGCCCCCAAGCACGGCACCGCCACCACCTTCGCCGAGGCCAAGGCCATCGCCGACGAGATCGGCTACCCCGTCCTGGTCCGCCCCTCGTACGTCCTCGGCGGACGCGGCATGGAGATCGTCTACGACGAGACCCGGCTGTCCTCCTACATCGCCGAGTCGACCGAGATCAGCCCCTCCCGGCCGGTCCTGGTCGACCGCTTCCTCGACGACGCGATCGAGATCGACGTCGACGCGCTCTACGACGGCGAGGAGCTCTACCTCGGCGGCGTCATGGAGCACATCGAGGAGGCCGGCATCCACTCCGGCGACTCGGCGTGCGCCCTGCCCCCGATCACCCTCGGCGGCTTCGACATCAAGCGGCTGCGCGCCTCGACGGAGGCCATCGCCAAGGGCGTCGGCGTCCGCGGCCTGATCAACATCCAGTTCGCGATGGCCGGGGACATCCTCTACGTCCTCGAAGCCAACCCGCGCGCCTCGCGCACCGTCCCCTTCACCTCGAAGGCGACCGCGGTGCCGCTCGCGAAGGCCGCCGCCCGCATCTCGCTGGGCGCGACCGTCGCCGAGCTCCGCGCCGAGGGCCTGCTCCCCGCGAACGGCGACGGCGGCACCCTGCCGCTCGACGCGCCGATCTCGGTCAAGGAGGCCGTCATGCCGTGGTCGCGCTTCCGCGACATCCACGGCCGCGGCGTCGACACGGTGCTCGGCCCGGAGATGCGCTCCACCGGCGAGGTCATGGGTATCGACTCCGTCTTCGGCACGGCGTACGCCAAGTCGCAGGCGGGCGCGTACGGCCCGCTGCCCACCAAGGGCCGCGCCTTCATCTCGGTCGCCAACCGCGACAAGCGCTCGATGATCTTCCCCGCGCGTGAACTCGTCGCCCACGGCTTCGAGCTGATGGCCACCTCCGGGACGGCCGAGGTGCTCAAGCGCAACGGCATCAACGCCACGATCGTGCGCAAGCAGAGCGAGGGCGAGGGCCCGAACGGCGAGAAGACCATCGTCCAGCTCATCCACGACGGCGAGGTCGACCTCATCGTCAACACGCCGTACGGCACCGGCGGCCGCCTCGACGGCTACGAGATCCGCACGGCGGCCGTGGCCCGCTCGGTCCCGTGCCTCACGACGGTGCAGGCGCTCGCCGCCGCCGTCCAGGGCATCGACGCGCTCAACCACGGAGACGTGGGCGTGCGCTCGCTCCAGGAACACGCCGAGCATCTGATCGCGGCGCGCGACTAGCAGCCCCGAGGGGGACACCGGAAAACGGTGTCCCCCTCTTCATGAGCCCCTTGCCCCTTCCAGAGGCGTCCCCCACCGGGTCCCTCAGAGGACATGATCATGTACAAGCTCTTCTTCGGCCTCGTGTTCAAGCGGATGGACCCGGAGCAGGCCCACCACCTCGCCTTCCGCTGGATCCGCCTCGTCGCCCGCGTCCCGGTCCTGCGCACCTTCGTGGCCGCCGCGCTGGCGCCCCGCCACAAGGAGCTGCGCACCGAGGCGTTCGGCCTGCGCATGCACGGCCCCTTCGGACTCGCCGCCGGCTTCGACAAGAACGCCGTGGCCATCGACGGCATGGCGATGCTCGGCTTCGACCACATCGAGATCGGCACCGTCACCGGGGAGGCCCAGCCGGGCAACCCCAGGAAGCGGCTGTTCCGCCTCGTGCAGGACCGCGCGCTGATCAACCGCATGGGCTTCAACAACGAGGGCTCCGCGGCCGTCTCCGAGCGCCTGGCGGCCCGTACGCCCGTCTTCAGGACCGTCGTCGGCGTCAACATCGGCAAGACCAAGACCGTCCCCGAGGCCGAAGCCGTCGGCGACTACGTGAAGTCCACCGAGCGCCTCGCCCGGCACGCCGACTACCTGGTCGTGAACGTGTCGTCCCCGAACACCCCCGGCCTGCGCAACCTCCAGGCCACCGAGGCCCTGCGCCCGCTCCTCAGCGCCGTGCGCGAGGCCGCCGACCGCGCGGTCACCGACCGGCGCGTCCCGCTCCTCGTCAAGATCGCGCCCGACCTCGCCGACGAGGACGTCGACGCGGTCGCCGACCTCGCCGTCGAGCTCGGCCTGGACGGGATCATCGCCACGAACACCACCATCGCGCGCGAGGGCCTCGGTCTGACGTCCGACCCCTCCCTGGTGAAGGAGACCGGCGGTCTCTCCGGAGCCCCGCTCAAGGCGCGCTCCCTGGAGGTCCTGCGCCGCCTCTACGCGCGCGTGGGCGACCGGATCACCCTGGTGGGTGTCGGCGGCGTCGAGAACGCCGAGGACGCCTGGCAGCGCATCCTGGCCGGCGCCACGCTGGTCCAGGGCTACAGCGCCTTCATCTACGAGGGTCCCTTCTGGGGCCGCGCCGTCCACAAGGGCCTCGCCGCCCGTCTGCGGACGAGCCCGTACGCCACCCTCGCCGACGCGGTCGGCGCCGACGTGAGGAAGCCCGCATGAGCCCGGAACCCTTCGGCGCGCGGCTGCGCCGTGCCATGGACGAGCGCGGTCCCCTGTGCGTGGGCATCGACCCGCACGCCTCCCTGCTGGCCGACTGGGGGCTCGGCGACGACATCGCGGGTCTGGAGCGGTTCAGCCGCACGGTCGTCGAGGCGCTCGCCGAGCGGGTCGCCGTCCTCAAGCCGCAGAGCGCGTTCTTCGAGCGCTTCGGCTCGCGCGGGATCGCCGTCCTGGAGAAGTCGGTCGAACAGGCGCGGGCGGCCGGCGCGCTGGTCGTGATGGACGCCAAGCGCGGCGACATCGGCTCGACCATGGCCGCGTACGCCGAGACCTTCCTGCGCGAGGGCGCGCCGCTCTTCTCGGACGCGCTGACCGTGTCGCCGTATCTGGGCTACGGCTCGCTGAAGCCCGCGGTGGAGCTGGCGCGCGAGAGCGGGGCCGGACTCTTCGTCCTCGCGCTCACCTCCAACCCGGAGGGCGGCGAGGTGCAGCACGCCGTCCGCGCGGACGGGCGCAGCGTCGGGGCGACGATGCTCGCGCACCTGGCCGCCGAGAACGCGGACGAGAGGCCCCTGGGGTCCTTCGGAGCGGTCGTCGGCGCCACCCTGGGCGATCTCTCCTCCTACGACCTCGACATCGACGGCCCGCTCCTCGCGCCCGGTATCGGTGCCCAGGGAGCGACGGCCGCGGACCTCGCGGGGGTGTTCGGGTCCGCCGTGCGCAACGTCGTCCCGAACGTGAGCCGGGGTGTTCTGCGTCACGGTCCCGACGTCATGGCCCTGCGTGAGTCCGCCGAGGGGTTCGCGGAGGAGATCAGGGCCGCCGTGGCGGCCGCCTGAGAGCTGCGACAGCAGTTCGAGGGGCCTCCGACGGGTGCCTTCCCGGCGCCATGAGTCTGAATACATTCTCAAATCCGGGGAGGTATGTCGTAAATGTCGGGCTCCAGGGAGGCTGACCAGGACTTTTCCTCTGTTCTCGCTGACTCCGGCGCACTTGCCCGCTAGTCTCCGACGAGTGGGAGCACCTCCCGCGCTGTCAAGGCGGCGGGAATCCACGGGCGAGCGTGTTGCCCGGGCTCCCCGGTGAGGGGCGACCAGGTCCCTCACCGGTCCGTATCCGACAGTTCGACATCCGAGGTGACGTAGGCGTGGCTCTTCCGCCCCTTACCCCTGAACAGCGCGCAGCCGCGCTCGAAAAGGCCGCCGCGGCTCGCCGGGAGCGGGCCGAGGTCAAGAATCGACTCAAGCACTCCGGCGCGTCCCTTCACGAGGTCATCAAGCAGGGCCAGGAGAACGACGTCGTCGGCAAGATGAAGGTCTCCGCTCTCCTGGAGTCCCTGCCGGGCGTGGGCAAGGTCCGCGCCAAGCAGATCATGGAGCGACTCGGGATCTCCGAGAGCCGCCGCGTTCGCGGTCTCGGCTCGAACCAGATCGCCTCTTTGGAGCGCGAGTTCGGCGGTTCCGGCGCCTGAGTCCTGGACACACCGGGATTGCTGGAATAATCGCTGTATGGCTGTAACACCCCGGGGGACGTCCCCCGTACCCCCGGACGTACGTCCGCGGCTGACCGTGCTCTCCGGCCCCTCCGGGGTCGGCAAGAGCACGGTCGTCGCTCATATGCGCAAGGCACACCCCGAGGTCTGGCTCTCGGTGTCGGCGACGACCCGCAAGCCGCGCCCCGGCGAGAAGCACGGAGTCCACTACTTCTTCGTCACCGACGACGAGATGGACAAGCTGATCGCCAACGGCGAGCTCCTGGAGTGGGCCGAATTCGCCGGCAACCGCTACGGCACTCCGCGGGCCGCGGTCCTGGAGCACCTGGAGTCGGGTGCGCCGCTCCTCCTGGAGATCGACCTCCAGGGTGCCCGGCAGGTCCGTGAGTCCATGGCGGACGCGCTGCTCGTGTTCCTGGCACCGCCCTCGTGGGAGGAACTGGTGCGCAGGCTCACCGGGCGGGGTACCGAATCGCCCGAGGTGATCGAGCGCCGACTGGGCGCGGCCAAGATCGAACTGGCGGCCGAGCCGGAGTTCGACGTCACCCTGGTCAACACCTCCGTCGAGGACGTGGCGCGTGAGCTGCTAGCCTTGGTGGCAGTTGTTTGATCTTTCAGGTCAATTTCCACCATTCGGAAGGCAGAGCGTGTCCTCTTCCATCACTGCTCCCGAGGGCATCATCAACCCTCCGATCGACGAGCTTCTCGAGGCCACCGACTCGAAGTACAGCCTGGTGATCTACGCGGCCAAGCGTGCCCGTCAGATCAACGCGTACTACTCGCAGCTCGGCGAGGGCCTCCTCGAGTACGTCGGTCCGCTCGTCGACACCCACGTCCACGAGAAGCCGCTGTCGATCGCCCTGCGCGAGATCAACGCGGGTCTGCTGACCTCCGAGGCCGTCGAGGGCCCCGCTCAGTAGTCGTATCAATCGCTCACCACAGGCCCGGCGGCGCGACCGCCGGGCCTGTGGTGTGTCATGGAGTCGTACGTTTCCGAGCCCGGGGAGAGACGGTGGACAAGCCCAAGGTCGTTCTGGGGGTCAGCGGTGGCATCGCCGCGTACAAGGCCTGTGAGCTGCTGCGACGGCTGACGGAGTCGGGCCACGACGTGCGGGTCGTGCCCACGGCGTCCGCGCTGAACTTCGTCGGCGCCGCCACCTGGTCCGCGCTCTCGGGCCACCCCGTGTCCACCGAGGTCTGGTCGGACGTCCACGAGGTCCCGCACGTGCGCATCGGACAGCACGCCGATCTCGTGATCGTCGCCCCCGCGACGGCCGACATGCTGGCCAAGGCCGCCCACGGACTCGCCGACGACCTCCTCACCAACACCTTGCTCACCGCCCGCTGTCCGGTCGTCTTCGCGCCCGCCATGCACACCGAGATGTGGGAGCACCCGGCGACGCAGGAGAATGTGGCGACCCTGCGGCGGCGCGGTGCCGTCGTCATCGAGCCCGCCGTGGGGCGCCTGACCGGCGTCGACACCGGCAAGGGGCGGCTGCCCGACCCGGGGGAGATCTTCGAGGTCTGCCGCCGTGTCCTCGCCCGCGGTGTCACCGAGCCGGATCTGGCCGGACGGCACGTCGTCGTCAGTGCCGGCGGCACCCGCGAGCCGCTCGACCCGGTCCGCTTCCTCGGCAACCGCTCCTCCGGCAAGCAGGGCTACGCGCTCGCCCGCACCGCCGCCGCCCGTGGCGCCAGGGTCACCTTGATCGCGGCGAACACGGGCCTCGCGGACCCGGCCGGGGTCGACGTGGTCCAGGTGGGCACGGCCGTGCAGATGCGGGAGGCCGTGCTGAAGGCGGCCTCCGACGCCGACGCGGTGGTGATGGCGGCCGCGGTGGCGGACTTCCGCCCGAAGGCGTACGCGGCCGGAAAAATCAAGAAGAAGGACGGCAAGGAACCGGAGCCGATCGTTCTGATCCGCAATCCGGACATTCTCGCGGAGATCTCCGCGGACCGAGCGCGCCCCGGCCAGGTCGTGGTGGGATTCGCCGCCGAGACCGACGACGTCCTGTCCAACGGGCGGGCGAAGCTGGAGCGCAAGGGCTGCGATCTCCTGGTGGTGAACGAGGTGGGCGAGCGCAAGACCTTCGGTTCCGAGGAGAACGAGGCGGTCGTGCTCGCGGCCGACGGGAGGGAGACCCCGGTGCCCCACGGACCCAAGGAAGCACTGGCCGAGACCGTATGGGACCTGGTGACACGCCGACTGGTGTGAATCCTCTCCCGTCGCACCTGTCACACAAATCGCGCAAAATCGGGCGTGGCGACCCTGGCGGAGACCCCCGGCCATGGCGCAGAATGCCCGTGCCGCAGGTCACAGGCCTTCCGAGAGGCGAGACAGGGGTCCCGCGGCCGAGTGCGACCGATAAACTGTTCTCGGACGGCGCCGGGCGCAGCCCCCGGCCTGTCCACCAATGATCAGCCAGCAGCCGCTGCAACCACAGGGAGCGTTGTGTCCCGTCGCCTGTTCACCTCGGAGTCCGTGACCGAGGGTCACCCCGACAAGATCGCTGACCAGATCAGCGACACCATTCTCGACGCGCTTCTGCGCGAGGACCCGACGTCCCGGGTCGCCGTGGAGACGCTCATCACCACCGGCCTGGTGCACGTGGCCGGAGAGGTCACGACCAAGGCGTACGCGCCGATCGCCCAGCTGGTCCGCGACAAGATCCTGGAGATCGGCTACGACTCGTCGAAGAAGGGCTTCGACGGGGCGTCCTGCGGTGTGTCGGTGTCGATCGGCTCCCAGTCCCCGGACATCGCGCAGGGTGTCGACACGGCGTACGAGTCCCGTGTCGAGGGCGACGAGGACGAGCTGGACAAGCAGGGCGCCGGCGACCAGGGCCTGATGTTCGGGTACGCGACGGACGAGACCCCGAACCTGATGCCGCTCCCGATCCACCTCGCGCACCAGCTTTCGCGCCGGCTGTCCGACGTCCGCAAGAACGGGACCATCCCGTACCTGCGCCCCGACGGCAAGACCCAGGTCACCATCGAGTACGACGGCGACAAGGCCGTCCGTCTCGACACCGTCGTGGTCTCCTCGCAGCACGCCTCCGACATCGACCTGGAGTCCCTGCTCGCTCCCGACATCCGCGAGTTCGTGGTGGAGCCGGAGCTGAAGGCCCTCCTCGAGGACGGCATCAAGCTGGAGACCGAGGGCTACCGCCTGCTGGTGAACCCGACCGGCCGCTTCGAGATCGGCGGCCCGATGGGCGACGCCGGCCTCACCGGCCGCAAGATCATCATCGACACGTACGGCGGCATGGCCCGCCACGGCGGCGGCGCCTTCTCCGGCAAGGACCCGTCCAAGGTCGACCGCTCCGCCGCGTACGCCATGCGCTGGGTCGCCAAGAACGTCGTCGCCGCGGGCCTCGCCTCGCGCTGCGAGGTCCAGGTCGCCTACGCGATCGGCAAGGCCGAGCCCGTCGGTCTGTTCGTCGAGACCTTCGGCACCGCCAAGGTCGACGCCGAGAAGATCGAGACCGCCATCACGGACGTCTTCGACCTCCGCCCGGCGGCGATCATCCGGGACCTCGACCTGCTCCGTCCGATCTACTCCCAGACCGCCGCGTACGGCCACTTCGGCCGCGAGCTGCCCGACTTCACGTGGGAGCGCACGGACCGGGTGGACGCGCTGCGCAAGGCCGCCGGCCTGTAGTCCCCGAAAGATTCGCCAGAGCCGTGAGGCCCGGCACCCCTCGGGGTGCCGGGCCTCACGGCTGCGCGGGAGGAACGGTGGCCCGACCGGAGTCCGTACGCCGATGACCTCCCGGCGCGACGGCCGCGGACCCGCGCTCAGGGAGCGCTTCTCCGCTCCCGCACCGATCTCGGGCGGGCGGCGCTGTCGGTGCGGTCTGGTAGGAATACTGCTGTGAGCAGCGCGAACGGGCGATCCGACGACAGCGCGGGCGGAGCGGAGGGCGCACCGCCCGAGCAGCTTGCGCTGATCCGGGAGGCCGTGCGGCAGGCCAAGGCGCCGAAGGCCAAGCCGCGGACGTGGCGGGGTGCCGCGCTGGCCAAGGAACTGCCCGTCGCGCGGGTACTCGTCGACAAGGGCGTGCTGCACCTCGACCGCTACTTCGACTACGCCGTGCCCGAGGACCTGGACGAGGTCGCGCAGCCGGGCGTGCGGGTCCGGGTCCGGTTCGGCGCCGGTGGCCGCACGGTGCGGGAGGGGCGGCGCGAGGGCGGCGGTCTGATCGACGGCTACCTCGTCGAGCGGGTCGCCGAGTCCGACTACTCCGGGCCGCTGGCCGCGCTGGCCCAGGTCGTCTCGCCCGAACCCGTCCTCGGACCCGAACTGCTGGGACTCGCCCGCGCCGTCGCCGACCGGTACGCGGGATCGCTCGCCGATGTGGTGCAACTGGCCGTCCCGCCCCGGCACGCGCGTGCCGAGGCGCGGGAGTCACCGGCGCCCCCGCCGCCGCCCGCCGCGCCCGACCCCGGGACCTGGCGGCGGTACGGACGAGGGGCGGACTTTCTCGCCTCCCTCGCCTCGGGCGGCGCCCCGCGCGCGGTCTGGACGGCACTGCCCGGTCCCCAGTGGGCCGAGGAGATCGCCCGCGCGGTGCAGGCGACGCTCGCCTCCGGGCGCGGCGCGCTCGTCGTCGTACCGGCGGGCCGGCCCGCCACCCGTGTCGACGCGGCCCTCACGGCCCTCATGGGGGAGGGGCAGCACGCCGTGCTGACCGCGGACGCCGGACCGGAGCGGCGCTACCGCGACTGGCTCGCCGTACGACGAGGGTCGGTGCGGGCGGTGGTCGGCACCCGGGCCGCCATGTTCGCGCCGGTGCGCAACCTCGGGCTCGTCGTCGTCTGGGACGACGGCGACGGCGCGCACAGCGACGACAACGCTCCCTTCCCGCATGTCAGGGAAGTGCTGGAGCTGCGCGCCTCACGCGACAAGTGCGGCTTCCTGCTGGGGGGTTGGACCTGCACGGTGGAGGCGGCGCAACTGGTCGAGGGTGGCTGGGCGCTGCCGCTGGCCGCCGACCGGGAACAGGTGCGTACGAGCGCGCCGCTGGTGCGGACCGTCTCGGACGCCGATCTCGCGCGCGACGAGGCGGCCAGGGCCGCCCGGCTGCCGTCCCTCGCCTGGCAGGTCGTCAGGGAGGGGCTGAAGCAGGGGCCCGTACTGGTGCAGGTGCCCCGGCGCGGCTATGTGCCCCGGATGGCCTGTGCGCGATGCCGTGAGCCCGCGCGGTGCCGGCACTGCGCGGGGCCGCTGGAGGCGCAGGACGCCCAGGCGCTGCGCTGTGCGTGGTGCGGGCGGGACGAGCCGTCCTGGCACTGCCAGGAGTGCGGCGGGTTCAGGCTGCGGGCGCAGGTCGTCGGCGCCCGGCGGACCGCCGAGGAGCTGGGGCGGGCCTTCCCGGCCGTCCCCGTGCGGACGTCCGGGCGGGAGCAGGTGCTGGACACGGTGCCCGAGACGCCCGCGCTGGTGGTCAGCACACCGGGCGCCGAGCCCGTCGCCGAGGGCGGGTACGCGGCGGCCCTGCTGCTCGACGGCTGGGCCATGCTCGGACGGCCCGATCTGCGGGCGGGCGAGGACGCGCTGCGCCGCTGGACGGGGGCCGCGGCGCTGGTCCGTCCGCAGGGGGAGGGGGGTACGGTCGTGATCGTGGCCGAACCGACCCTGCGGCCCGTGCAGGCGCTCGTGCGCTGGGATCCGGTCGGGCACGCGGTGCGTGAACTCGCCGAACGGGCCGAGCTGGGATTTCCGCCGGTCTCCCGGATGGCCGCGGTGTCCGGGGCACCGGCAGCGCTCGCCGGATTCCTCGCGGCGGCCGAACTGCCGCGTGACGCCGAGGTGTTGGGGCCCGTGCCGCTTCCGGCCGACGAGCCGGGGCGGCCCCGGCGGCCCGGGGCGCCGTCCGTGGGGGAGCCCGGGGAGCGGGTGCTGGTCCGGGTGCCCCCGGGCAGCGGGGCCGCTCTGGCGGCGGCGCTGAAGAGCGCCCAGGCGGCACGCATGGCCCGCGGGGGCGCCGAGCCCGTACGCATCCGGATCGATCCGCCCGACATCGGGTGAGACCCGGCGGGGGTACGGGCTCGGGGGCGCGGGTACGCGTGGGACTGCCCCCCGGGCTGGCGCCGGGAGGCAGGTGTCGCCCCGGTGCGTCGGATCAGCCGTTGCGCGGGCCGGGGAAGGCCGTGGGCCTGACCTCGTCGCGGAACGCGGGACTGCCGGACGTCGGCTGGGTCGGCATCGAGCGGGCCGCGGGCACGGTCGGCACCGAGGCGATGACACTGTCGACGGCGACCGAGCACGAGTCGGCCGTCTCCGTCGCGCGCTCCGCCTCGGCGGCGGCCTGGGCGGCGGCACGGCGGGCGCCGTAACGCCGGTGCACGGCCTGCTTGGTGACCCCGAGGGCGGAGCCCACCGCGTCCCAGGAGAAGCCGAGGGAGCGGTCGAAGTCCACGGCGGCGGTGACCAGGGTCTCGACGCTGTCCCGCAGCTCCTGGGCGAGCCGGACGGTCGGGGCGGGTGCGCGACCGTAGACGACGAATCCCGTCGAGGGGCCGGCACGGCGCGGACGGTAGACGTTGCCCAACTGGGCGGTGAGCGTGCGCAGTGCGTCCACCTGCCGACGGACCCGCTCGATGTCGCGCACCAGCAGGTGCAGGCTGGCCCGAGCCTGGGCGTCGTGGGTTGCATGGTCGGCCATGAACAAACCTCTCGAACCGGCGTTGAAAGGGAGCGGGCCGCTGGTGCGCGGCCCGCAGTGGTCAACTCTTTCTTGACCAACGCGTGGACGGGTGAGTGGTCACGGGTGCAAGGGCGCAAGAGCATATGAACGGGGCGCGTCACGCGCTGTACGCCCCCCGTCGTGCGGCGGACGCGCCCCGTGCGCCCACGGACGGTGCCCGCCACCTGCGCCGACGTCCGGTCCGCGCCTCCTGGGCCCGTACGCGGCCCGTACCCACCGGACCGCCTGACCCCTGCCCGGCGCACCGTCCTCGGCCCGTACCTGTCGGACCGCCTGCCCCCTTCCCGGTAGGCACCCGGCCCCTCCCTGTCGTACCGCCTGCCCTTCCCGGTAGGCCCCCGGCCCGGCCTCGCGTGCGGTCGGTGCCGCCCGTGCCCGGTGTTCACCGGCGGGGCCCGCTTCGTGTCCGTACCGCCGGGCCCGTACCGCCCGTACGGGCGCCGGGACATGGCCCCTCGGGGAACCCCCGAGCCCTTGTGCCGCGCGCGGCATAGACTGGTGCGCTGCCCCGTGCTCCGCCTGAACCGGCACGCGCGCGGGGGACGGAAGTGCTCCCGCCCGAGAGGCCAACCGCCACCCATGAAGCTCGTCTTCGCAGGCACCCCCGAGGTCGCCGTTCCCGCCCTGGACGCCCTGATCGCCTCCGGGCGGCACGAGGTGGCCGCCGTCGTGACCCGGCCGGACGCGCCGGCCGGACGGGGTCGACACCTCGTCGCGAGCCCGGTCGCCGAGCGGGCGGAACAGGCCGGGATCGAGGTGCTCAAGCCCGTGAAGCCGCGGGACGAGGAGTTCCTGGCCCGGCTGCGGGAGATCGGCCCCGACTGCTGCCCCGTCGTCGCGTACGGGGCGCTGCTGCCCCGGGTCGCCCTCGACATCCCCGCCCAGGGCTGGGTCAACCTGCACTTCTCGCTGCTGCCGGCCTGGCGCGGCGCCGCCCCCGTCCAGCACGCGATCATGGCCGGTGACGAGATCACCGGCGCCACCACCTTCCTCATCGAGGAGGGCCTGGACTCGGGACCGGTCTACGGGACCGTCACCGAGGAGATCCGGCCCACCGACACCAGCGGGGACCTGCTCACGCGGCTCGCCTTCGCCGGGTCCGGACTGCTCGCCGCGACGATGGACGGGATCGAGGACGGCACCCTCAAGGCCGTGCCGCAGCCCGCGGACGGCATCAGCACCGCGTCGAAGATCAGCGTCGAGGACGCCCACATCGACTGGGCCGCCCCGGCGCTGCGGGTCGACCGCATGGTGCGCGGGTGCACGCCCGCCCCCGGCGCCTGGACCGTCTTCCGGGGCGAGCGGCTCAAGCTCATCCAGGCCGCCACGGTGCCCGACCGCGCGGACCTCGCCCCGGGCGAGCTGTCCGTCGCCAAGAACAACGTGTACGTCGGCACCGGCTCGTACGCCGTCGAACTGCTCTGGGTGCAGGCCCAGGGCAAGAAGCCGATGCGCGCGGCGGACTGGGCCCGCGGGGTGCGGATTCCCTCCGGCGAACGCCTCGGAGTCTGACGCCGGACCCGCGGCGTACGCTGATAGACGCACCTTTTTCCTGGATCCGGAGCACCTTTTTCGTGAGTGAGCAGCCCCGTCGGCCGCAGAAGCCCGGCAAGCCCTACCGCCGCCCCCAGAAGGACCCGGTCCGCATGCTCGCCTTCGAGGCGCTGCGGGCCGTGGACGAACGGGACGCGTACGCGAACCTCGTCATGCCGCCGCTGCTGCGCAAGGCACGCGAGAAGGGCGACTTCGACACCCGGGACGCGGCGCTGGCCACCGAGCTGGTGTACGGCACGCTGCGCCGCCAGGGGACGTACGACGCCGTCATCTCGGCCTGTGTCGACCGGCCCCTGCGGGAGGTCGACCCGCCGGTCCTCGACGTGCTCAGCCTCGGCGTCCACCAGCTGCTCGGCACCCGCATCCCGACCCACGCGGCCGTCTCCGCCTCCGTCGAGCTGGCCCGGGTGGTGCTCGGCGACGGGCGGGCCAAGTTCGTGAACGCCGTACTGCGCAAGGTCGCGCGCCAGGACCTCGACACCTGGCTCGAACAGGTCGCGCCGCCCTACGACGAGGACCCCGAGGACCACCTCGCCGTCGTGCACTCGCATCCGCGCTGGGTCGTCTCCGCGCTCTGGGACTCCCTCGGCGGCGGCCGGGCCGGTATCGAGGACCTGCTGGAGGCCGACAACGAACGGCCCGAGGTCACCCTCGTCGCCCGGCCCGGACGCTCCACCTCCGAGGAACTCCTCGACTCCCTCGACGAGGACTCGGCGCTTCCCGGGCGCTGGTCCCCGTTCGCCGTGCGGCTCACCGAGGGCGGTGAACCCGGTGCCGTCGAGGCCGTGCGCGAGGGCCGTGCGGGCGTCCAGGACGAGGGCAGCCAGCTGGTCGCGATCGCCCTGGCGAACGCCCCGGTCGAGGGGCCCGACCGGCTCTGGCTGGACGGCTGCGCCGGGCCCGGCGGCAAGGCCGCGATGCTGGCGGGTCTGGCCGCGCAGCGGGGGGCGACGCTGCTCGCCTCCGAGAAGCAGCCGCACCGCGCGGGGCTGGTCGCCAAGGCGCTCGCCGGGAACCCCGGTCCCTACCAGGTCATCGCCGCCGACGGCACCCGCCCGCCGTGGCGGCCCGGCACGTTCGACCGGGTGCTCATGGACGTGCCCTGCACGGGCCTGGGCGCGCTGCGCCGCCGTCCCGAGGCCCGCTGGCGCCGCCGCCCCGAGGACCTCGACGGCTTCGCGCCGCTCCAGCGCGGGCTGCTGCGCACGGCGCTCGCGTCCGTACGGGTGGGCGGCGTCGTCGGCTACGCGACCTGCTCACCGCACCTCGCCGAGACCCGCGCCGTCGTCGACGACGTCCTCAAGCACTTCGAGGACGGTTCCGCCGAACTGCTCGACGCCCGCCCGCTGCTGCCCGGGGTGCCCGCCCTCGGGGACGGCCCCGACATCCAGCTGTGGCCGCACCTGCACGGAACGGACGCGATGTACCTGGCCCTGATCCGCCGGACCGCCTGATCCGCCGGACCGCCTGACCAGCCGGGCCGCTTGACCCGGCCGGTTCGTGCGGCTTCGCGCGCCCGCCCGACCACGGCGCGGCCCGCGCCGCCTCGCCCGGTCGCGTACGCGCCGTACCGCTCCCTCCCCTCAGCCGGGCGGCCGAGGCGGGGGCGTGGAGTCTCCGGTGCCCCCGGCATCCGGCGACATCCCGGGCTGCCCAGGCTCCCCGGGTTCTCCGGGCCCCCTTGGTTCCCCCGGCCCGCCGGGCGCCCTCGGGTCCCCCGGAGGGGAGCCGCCGTCCTCGTGCGCCAGCCGGTTCGGCCACCACACCTTCGGGCCGACGTCGAGGAAGAGCGCGGTGACCAGGACCGAGCGGACCACGAAGGTGTCCAGGAGCACGCCGAGCGCGACCGCGAAGCCGATCTCCGCGAAACCCACGATCGGCAGGGTGCCGAGGGCCGCGAACGTGCCCGCGAGCACCAGCCCGGCCGAGGTGATCACCGCGCCGGTGGTGGCGAGTCCCGTGACCACGCCCTGCCGGGTGCCGTGGCGCGTAGCCTCCTCGCGGATGCGGGTGGTCAGGAAGATGTTGTAGTCGATGCCGAGCGCCACCAGGAACACGAACACGAACAGCGGGAAGGCCACGTCCTCGCCCGCGTAGTCGAAGACGTGCCGGAAGGCCAGCGCGCTCACCCCGAGGGCGGTGGCCAGCGACAGCACCACGGTCCCGATCAGCAGGAGCGGTGCGACCAGCGCGCGCAGCAGGACGCTCAGGACCAGCAGGACGACCAGCAGGACCAGCGGGATGACCAGATAGTTGTCGTGCGTCTGGGCGTTCTCCATGTCCAGCAGCGCCGCCGCCCCGCCGCCCACCTTCGCGTCCGCCCCCGGCACGGCGTGCACCGCCTCGCGTACCCGCTCCACCGTTGTCTTCGCCGCCGCGCTGTCGGAGGGAGCGCGCGTGGTCGCCTCGAAGAGCACCCTGCCGTCGTGCACGGGCGCGGTGCCCGGAGGCACACCGATGCTCGCCGGCACCACGTCCGGATCCGCCGCCACGGTGCGGCCGACCTCCCTGGCCTGGGCCGTGTTGGACACGATGACCAGCGGATCCCCGTCGCCCGCGGGGAAGTACCGCGCCGACACCTGCTGACCCACGATGGAGTCGGGTTTCCCGGTGAACTGGTCGGCGTTGGGGATGCCCGCGGCCCGCAGCTGGATCAGGCCGAGCGACAGCAGCCCCAGCGCCAGCGCGGTGGCCACCCAGGTGGTCCGGGGCCGGCGGGCGATGCGGCGGCCCGTACGCGCCCAGACACCGCTCCTGGTCGGGTCGGCCGAGCCGACGTGCGGGACGGCGGGCCAGAAGATCCAGCGGCCGAAGACGAGCAGCAGCGCGGGGAAGAGCGTGAGCATGGCGAGCAGGGCGACGGCCACGCCGATCGCCGCGACCGGGCCGAGGCCCCGCGTCGAGTTCATCTCGGCGACCAGGAGCACCAGCATGCTCAGCACGACCGTCGCGCCGGAGGCGAGGACGGCGGGGCCGGCCCGGTTCATGGCGAGCTTCATCGCCTCGTGCCGGTCCTCGTGGCGGCGCAGTTCCTCGCGGTAGCGGGCGACCAGCAGCAGCGCGTAGTCGGTTCCCGCCCCGAACACGAGCACGGTCAGGATACCGGCGCTCTGCCCGTTGACGGTCAGCCCCGCGTGCTTGGCCAGCAGATAGATCAGCGCCTGGGCCGTGAACAGGGCGACGACCACGCCGAGCAGGGGCACGAAGAGCAGGATCGGGCTGCGGAAGGTGATCAGCAGCATCACGATGACGACGGCCATCGCGGCGAAGAGCAGCGTCGAGTCGATGCCCTCGAAGGCCTTGGAGGAGTCGGCCGCCGTGCCACCGGGCCCGGTGATGTGCACCGAGAGCCCGTCGCCGCCCTTGCCCACCTGGTCACGGATGGAGGAGACGGCGGGCGCGATCCGCTGCCAGCCGGACGCGTCCATGGTGATGGGGACGTAGATCTGCGCCGCGCGTGGATCGGGCCGCCGGTCGAAGACGGGACCCCGGGTCTCCTCGCCGCGGACGCCGTGCTCCCGCAGCGTCTTCAGCTGCCCGACGTCCTCGGCGATCTGCCTGCGGTCCTGCGCCGTCAGACCGTCCGGGCGCGCGTAGACGACGACCGCGGGGATCTGCTCGGGCCTGAACCCGTTCGAGATGTCGAGGACCTGGGTGGACTCGGCCGAGCCCGGTAGCCAGGACTGGGCGTCGTTGTCCTCGGCTCCGCTGAGCTTGGTTCCGAGGGGTGCCAGGAAGAGGAGGACCAGCAGCCACAGGGCCAGGACCAGCCACTTGGACCGCTTGCCGCACACGGCCGAGATGGCCCCGTGCTTCCAGTCGTCGAGCCGGTTCACGCCCACCCCCGGGACCGGACGCGGCGCCGCCGGACCGTTCCGCAGGGCACGGCGGGCGCTCGTACGGTGTCCACGGAGCGAACCAGGTCCGGACCGAGGCGGGCAACGGCCCCGGGACGTGGCAGTCTTGGGGCATGGCCGCGCAGATCAACCCCAGCATCCTGTCCGCCGACTTCGCCCGTCTTGCCGAGGAGGCAAAGGCGGTGGAAGGCGCGGACTGGCTCCATGTCGACGTCATGGACAACCATTTCGTACCGAACCTCACCCTCGGGGTCCCGGTCGTGGAGTCTCTGGCCCGTGCGACCGACACTCCGCTGGACTGCCATCTGATGATCGAGGACGCCGATCGGTGGGCGCCCCAGTACGTGGAAGCCGGTGCCGGCTCCGTCACCTTCCATGTGGAGGCGGCCGCCGCGCCCGTCAGGCTCGCCCGCGAGATCCGGGCCAAGGGCGCCCGGGCCTCGATGGCGCTCAAACCCGCGACCCCCATCGAGCCGTACGAGGATCTGCTGCCCGAGCTGGACATGCTGCTGATCATGACGGTCGAGCCCGGATTCGGGGGCCAGTCTTTTCTTGACATCATGCTCCCCAAGATCCGCCGCACGCGCGAGTTGATCAGCAAGCACGGCCTGGAACTGTGGCTCCAGGTCGACGGAGGTGTCTCGGCCTCCACCATCGAGCGCTGCGCGGAGGCGGGCGCCGACGTGTTCGTCGCCGGTTCGGCGGTGTACGGGGCCGCGGACCCGGCCGAGGCGGTACGTGCATTGCGCACCCAGGCCGAGGGGGCGACGAGCCGTGCGTCGTGGGCGTGCGGCCACTGAGCCAAGGGAACGTGAACGCCGCCCATCAGGGCGGATCAAGTGCGCCGGATCTGCAAGGATGAACGGCGAATCCAGAGTGTGAACAGAAGTGAGGAGATCGCCGTGTCGGGTATGTCGGCGGGCCGGTCAGCCATGCGGATGGGACCCGCTGAGCTGGTCCAGGCGGCGGCCATGGCCCGCCGCTTCTACCTCGAGGGCAAATCCAAGATCCAGATCGCCGAGGAGTTCGGCGTCAGCCGCTTCAAGGTGGCCCGGGTCCTGGAGACCGCTCTCGAACGGGATCTCGTGAGGATCGAGATCCGCGTCCCCGCAGAACTCGACGCGGAGCGCTCGGACGCTCTGCGTGCCCGCTACGGCCTGCGGCACGCCGTGGTCGTCGAGTCCCCGGCCGAGGCCGAGGAGTCGCCCGACCCGGAGAACCTCGGCGAGGTGGCCGCGGACCTGCTCGGCGAACTCGTCAACGAGGGCGACGTGCTCGGCCTCGCCTGGGGCCGCTCCACGATCCACATGGCGGCGGCCCTCGACCGGCTCCCGCCGTGCACCGTGGTGCAGCTGACGGGCGTGTACGACGCCGGGACCGCCGAACGCGGCTCCGTCGAGGCCGTCCGGCGTGCCGCGCAGGTGTCGGGCGGCGACGCCCACCCCATCTACGCGCCGATGCTGCTGCCCGACGCGGCCACCGCGGCGGCGCTGCGCCACCAGACGGGGATCGCCCGCGCCTTCGAGTACTTCGACAAGGTGACGGTCGCCTGTGTCTCCATCGGGTCCTGGGAGCCCGGCATCTCCACGGTGCACGACATGCTCAGCGACGCGGAGCGCGCGCACTACGCCTCGCTCGGTGTCGCCGCCGAGATGTCCGCGCACCTCTTCGACGCCGAGGGCCGCCGGGTCGGGCGTGACCTGGGCGAGCGCTGCATCACGGTCGAGGCCGACCGGCTGCGCCGCATCCCCGAGGTCGTCGCCATAGCGGGCGGGCAGCGCAAGGCCGCCGCCATCGACGCGGTGCTGCGGTCCGGGCTCGTCACCAGCCTGGTGACGGACACCTCGGCCGCGGACGCGCTGATGACGGCGGGCCCGCCGCCGCGTCCGGCGCTGAACCGGGCGGACCCGGACGGGGCCTGAGGACGGCACGCGAAGCGCGCCCCGAGGGGGCGGCCGTGGCAGCATCGACATCATGTTGCTGCGGTCGCCCCCTCGGGCGTTCACGGTCCGCCTGTTCGCGGGACTGCTGGTCTGTCTGACCGTCCTGCTGACGGGCTGCTCGGCGACGGGCCGGGCCGGTCCGCCGGACCCCGCGGCCACCGCCGTGAGCCGCGCCGGGGCGGCCCCGTCCTGGGCCGGCGGGCTGCCGGCCGTCCCCGCGACCGCGCTGCCCGCCGAGGCACGCTCGACCCTCGCCCTCATCGACCGGGGCGGCCCCTTCCCGTACGCCAAGGACGGCACCGTCTTCGGCAACTTCGAGCGGGTGCTGCCCGGGCACACCCGGGGCTACTACCACGAGTACACGGTGCCGACCCCGGGGGAGCGCGACCGGGGAGCCCGGCGCATCGTCACCGGGCAGGGCGGGGAGATCTTCTACACCGACGATCACTACAACTCGTTCAAGGCGGTGCTGAGATGACGCACGGTCCGCTTGCCGCGGTGTGCCGTTCGGCCGGGTGGCAGGTCACCGAGCTCGACCTCACCGGGGTCCTCGACAAGGCCGCCTTCATGGCGCGCTGTGTCCGCTGCCTCGACCTGCCGGAGTGGTTCGGGCGTAACTGGGACGCGCTCGGCGACCTCCTGGGCGACCCCGACTGGGGACCGGCCAGCCCGGGCAGACTGCTCGTGGTGACCGGCTGGCGCCCCTACGCGCGGGCCCGGCCCGACGAGTGGGAGACCGCGCAGGAGGTGCTGGAATCGGCCTCCGGCCACTACCAGGACTCCGACGCGGCCCTCTCGGTCGTGCTGTCCCTTGGAGGATCCGACCAGCTGCCCCCTGACCAGCCTGGATGATCCGCCCGGGGACCGCGCGCCGACTGTCATGGGACAATGAAGTACGTGCTCATCCCCCTGGCTGACCTGTCCGGGGGCCACCTCTGATCGACTGGGATGTGCAGCACGTGCGTTTCCTCAACGACATCCAGCCCCCGTACGACCTGACGTACGACGACGTCTTCATGGTGCCCAGCCGTTCGGCCGTGGGCTCGCGTCAGGGAGTGGACCTTTCCTCCCCCGACGGCAGCGGCACCACCATCCCCCTCGTGGTCGCCAACATGACGGCGATCGCGGGCCGCCGGATGGCCGAGACCGTCGCCCGCCGCGGTGGCCTTGTCGTCATTCCGCAGGACATTCCGATCGACGTCATCACCGAGGTCGTCACCTGGGTCAAGGGACGCCATCTGGTGCTCGACACCCCGATCGTCCTCGCGCCCCACCAGACCGTCGCCGACGCGCTCGCGCTGCTGCCCAAGCGCGCGCACAACGCGGGCGTCGTCGTCGACGAGGACGGCCGCCCCGTCGGTGTGGTCACCGACACCGACCTGTCCGGCGTGGACCGCTTCACCCAGCTCTCCGAGGTCATGTCCAAGGATCTGCTGCTCCTGGACGCCGGCATCGAGCCCCGTGAGGCCTTCAACCGGCTCGACGCCGCCAACCGCCGCTACGCCCCCGCCGTGGACGCGGACGGCAAGCTCGCCGGCATCCTGACCCGCACGGGTGCCCTGCGCGCCACCCTGTACACGCCGGCCACCGACGCGAGGGGCCGGCTGCGCGTCGCCGCCGCCGTCGGCATCAACGGCGATGTGGCCGGCAAGGCCAAGCAGCTGCTGGACGCGGGCGTCGACACGCTCGTCATCGACACGGCGCACGGCCACCAGGAGTCGATGATCAGCGCCGTGCGGACCGTGCGCGCGCTGGATCCGCAGGTGCCGATCGTCGCGGGCAACATCGTCGCCGCCGAGGGCGTCAAGGATCTGATCGACGCGGGCGCCGACATCATCAAGGTCGGTGTGGGCCCCGGCGCCATGTGCACCACCCGCATGATGACCGGCGTCGGCCGGCCGCAGTTCTCGGCGGTCCTGGAGTGCGCCGCCGAGGCGAAGAAGTACGGCAAGCACGTGTGGGCCGACGGCGGTGTCCGCCACCCCCGTGACGTCGCCATGGCGCTGGCCGCCGGTGCGTCCAACGTCATGATCGGCTCCTGGTTCGCCGGCACGTACGAGTCCCCGGGCGACCTCCAGCAGGACGCGCACGGGCGCCTGTACAAGGAGTCCTTCGGCATGGCGTCCGCGCGGGCCGTCAGGAACCGCACCAGCGAGGAGTCCGCGTACGACCGGGCCCGCAAGGCCCTGTTCGAGGAGGGCATCTCCACCTCGCGCATGTTCCTCGACCCGTCCCGTCCGGGTGTCGAGGACCTGATCGACTCGATCATCGCGGGTGTCCGCTCCTCCTGCACCTACGCGGGCGCCAACTCCCTCGAGGAGTTCGCCGCGAACGCGATCGTCGGCATCCAGAGCGCGGCCGGCTACGCCGAGGGCAAGCCGCTGCACGCCAGCTGGAGCTGATCCGAGGGAGTTCCCCCTACGGCCCCTGTTCCCCTCGCGGGAGCGGGGGCCGTAGGCGTGTTCGCCCGGCCGGTGGTCGCCTTGCGCAACCATCGGCGTGCCCTGCGCAACGAACAGGCGCCGGGATGCGATGAACGCAACGATCTTGCGGAGATGCGCAAGGTTGCTGCATTACGCCCGTGAAGCCCGAACTCATAGGGTCGGGCGCTGTACAAGGCGTGGCGGGGACCCCGCTCGGTGGGTCCCGGCTGTCAGGGGTGCCGCCGGTCCCCGTCCTCCTCGACCGGCAGCGATGAAGGAGTGAGCGCGTGCTCGACCAAGGCGCACCCCCGCAGTCCCCACCCACCTCCGCCCCGTCCTCCCCGGGCCTCGGCGCCCGTCTCATGCGCCGCAAGCCGGTGGAACGCCTGGTGCAGGAGGGCGGACACGGTGAGGGGGGCTCGCTGCGGCGCTCCCTCGGCCTGTGGCAGCTCACCATGATCAGCATCGGTGCCACGCTCGGCACCGGGATCTTCGTGGTCCTCGGCCAGGCCGTCCCCAAGGCCGGACCCGCGGTCACCCTGTCCTTCGTCATCGCCGGTGTCACGGCGCTCTTCTCCGCCCTCTCCTACGCGGAACTCGCCGGCACCATCCCCGTCGCCGGGTCCTCGTACTCGTACGCGTACGCAACCATGGGCGAGCTGATCGCCTGGATCTGCGGCTGGTGCCTGGTCCTGGAGTACGGCGTCTCGGTCGCGGCCGTCGCGGTCGGCTGGGGCGAGTACCTGAACGAACTGCTCGACGGCACCATCGGCGTCACCATTCCCGACGCGCTCTCCGCGCCGCCCGGTGACGGTGGCATCTTCAACCTGCCCGCGCTCATCGTCGTCCTGCTCGCGATGGCGTTCCTGCTCGGCGGCGCGCGCGAGTCGGCGCGCGCCAACACCATCATGGTGTCCGTGAAGATCGCCGCGCTGGTGCTGTTCTGTGCGATCGGGGTCCAGGGGCTGCGCTCCGGCAACTACGAGCACTTCATGCCGCTCGGCATGGCGGGCGTCAGTGCCGCCGGCGCCACCCTGTTCTTCTCCTACATCGGCTTCGACGCCGCCTCCACCGCGGGCGAGGAAGCCAAGGACCCGCAGCGCGACCTGCCCCGCGCGATCATGCTCTCGCTGGCCATCGTGACCGCCCTGTACGTCCTGGTCGCGGCCGTCGCCGTCGGCGCGAAGCCCTGGCGGCAGTTCGGCGACGCGCACGCAGCGCTCGCGGAGATCATGAAGGAGGTCACCGGGCAGACCTTCTGGGGCACGCTCCTGGCCGCCTGCGCCGTCGTCGCCATCGCCAGTGTCGTGCTGACCGTGCTGTACGGGCAGACGCGCATCCTGTTCGCGATGGGCCGGGACGGGCTCGTGCCCAAGGTGTTCGCCCGGGTCCACCCGAAGACCGGCACCCCCCGCGCCAACACGGTCATCGTCTCGCTGTTCTGCGGCGTCCTCGCCGCCGCGATCCCCCTCGGGCAGCTCGCCGACGCCACCAGCATCGGCACCCTGTTCGCCTTCGCGCTGGTCAACGTCGCCGTCGTCGTGCTGCGCCGGACGCGCCCGGCCATGCGCCGCACCTTCCGGGTGCCGCTCGCGCCGGTGGTGCCCGCGATCGGCTTCCTGCTGTGCCTGTGGATGATGGCCAGTCTGTCCGCCGTCACCTGGGTGGTCTTCGGCGTCTGGATGGCCGTCGGGCTCGTGTTCTACTTCAGTTACGGCTACCGCCGGTCCCGGATGGCGGCCGCGGAACCCGCCGTCGCCGAGCAACCGTAGAACTCCTCGCAGAAAAGTGAACCGCCCGCAGTGCTGAACGATCTCGACGAACGCATCGTGCACGCCCTCGCCGAGGACGCCCGCCGGTCCTACGCGGACATCGGACAACTGGTCGGCCTGTCCGCGCCGGCCGTGAAGCGGCGCGTCGACCGGCTGCGGGCCACCGGGGCCATCACCGGGTTCACCGTACGGGTGGACCCGGCGGCCCTCGGCTGGGAGACGGAGGGCTTCGTCGAGATCTACTGCCGCCGGAACACCTCGCCGGAGACGATCCAGCGCGGTCTGGAGCGGTACCAGGAGGTCGTGGCCGCCTCCACCGTCACCGGGGAGGCCGATGCGGTCGTGCAGGTGTTCGCCTCGGACATGCGGCATTTCGAGCGGGTGCTGGAGCGGATCGCGGGGGAGTCGTTCGTCGAGCGGACGAAGTCCGTCCTGGTGCTCTCGCCCCTCCTGCGGAGGTTCTCGTCGGGGTCGCCGACGTAGTCCGGTTCCCGGAAGTGCGGGGCGCCCCAGGGGTGGGGCCCCGCCTCCGCAGGCGGCTGCGGGTGCTTCGTGGCCTGTCGCGCAGTTCCTCGCGCCCCTGACGGGGCCCCGCGTTCCTGACAGGTGTCTACTCGGCTGTCTTTCTCGCCAAGGCGTTGTTGCCGATCGAGTTGTGGACGCTGAAGGTCACGGCGTCCGAGCGGTAGCGGTCGTCGGACCATTCCACCGGGCGGCCCTCGCGGGTGGTGGTGACGCGGCGGACGCGCAGCAGGGGACTGGTGCGGCGGACGCCGAGGAGGTCGGCGTCCTGGGCCCCCGCCGCGACCGCGTCGATGACGTGCTCGCCGTACGCGAAGACCAGGCCGGTGTCGTCGAGGAGCCGCTGGGTGACCGAGGGGCACCCGGGCTCGATCGCCGCGACGGCGGGGGAGATCCAGTCCGCGTACACCGTGCGTTCGAGCAGCACCGGTTCGCCGTCCAGCCCGCGCACCCGCAGGACGTGCAACACCCGTGCCTTCTCGGATAGTTGGAGCCGTACGGCGTCCTCCGCCGTCGCCGGGCGGTACTCCTGGGCCACCACGTGTCCCGTCGCCTCGCGCCCCATCGCCCGTGCCCACTGCGCGAAGCTCCGCAGTTCGGCGAAGCTCTGGCTGCGGCGGCCCGCGAGGACCACGCGCCGGGCGCCCTGGCGCGATCCGATGAGCCCCTCGGCGGTCAGGGACGCGACGGCCTGACGGACCGTGCCGCGCGAGACGCCGTACTGGGCCGCGAGGTCGGTCTCCGCCGGCAGCAGACTGCCCACGGTGTACTCCTCGCGGTCGATGGCCCGTCGCAGCTCCTCGGCGATCTCCTCGTGTCGCGCCGCCATTCTTCCCCTCTGATTCGACCGCTGTGTACAGCGTGATCAGCCTAATCGACATCTGACGGTGATCCGCGTCGGCCGGGATTGTGCAGGGAATAGGGGGTCACGGTTTCACCAAAGTTTACGGACAAGACACCATCGGCGGGCCTACTGGGGCCAACTTGTTCAGACAAGTTCTCCGTTCCACCCACCCTCGTGCGTCACCCTGGAGAGACCGTGACCGTGTTCCTGCCGAGGACCGCCCTCCTCACCGGCGGCCTCGCCGTCGCCGCAGCGCTCACCCTGAGCGCCTGCGGCGCCGCTCCCGACGACAAGGCGACCACCGCCGACGGCAAGAGCGCGGCCACCGCGACCTCCGCCGCGGACTTCGGCGGTCTCGACGCCCTGGCCAAGGCCGCCAAGAAGGAGGGCACGCTGCATGCGATCGCCCTTCCCCGCGACTGGGCCAACTACGGTGCCCTCATCGACGGGTTCACCAAGAAGTACGGCATCAAGATCCAGGTCGAGAGCCCGGACGGCTCCAGCCAGGACGAGATCAACGCCGTCACCTCGCGCAAGGGCCAGGACCGCACCCCCGACGTCCTCGACCTCGGCAGCTCCTTCGCGCTGAGCGCCGCCCAGCAGGGCCTGCTCGCCCCGTACAAGGTGGCCGGCTTCGCCGACCTGCCCGAGGGCCAGAAGGACCCGCAGGCCCGCTGGTTCAACGACTACGGCGGCTACATCTCCATCGGCTGCGACGCCAAGAAGGTCAAGGAGTGCCCGACGACCTTCAAGGACCTGCTCAAGCCGCAGTACAAGGGACAGGTCGCGCTCAACGGCAACCCCACCAAGTCCGGTTCGGCGTTCGCCGGCGTGTACGCGGCCTCGCTCGCGAGCGGCGGCTCCTTCGACGACATCCAGCCCGGCCTCGACTTCTTCGCGAAGCTGAAGAAGAACGGCAACTACACGCCCGTCGAGTCGACCCCGGCCACCGTCGAGAAGGGCGAGACGCCCATCAGCATCGACTGGGACTACCTCAACGCCGGTTACGCCGACGAGTTCAAGTCCAAGGGCGTCGACTGGAAGGTCGCCGTGCCGAGCGACGGCCAGTTCTCGCAGTACTACTCCCAGGCCGTCAACAAGGACGCCCCGCACCCCGCGGCCGCCCGCCTGTGGCAGGAGTACCTCTACAGCGCCGAGGGACAGAACCTCTGGCTCAAGGGGTACGCCCGTCCGGCCCTGATGACCGCGATGGAAAAGGCCGGCACGCTCGACAAGACCGCCGCCGCGAAGCTCCCCGCCGTCTCGGGCACCCCGAGCTTCCCGACCGAGGCCCAGCAGAGCAAGGCCAAGACCGTGCTCGCCCAGGGCTGGGGCAAGGCCGTCTCCGGATGACCACCGCCCTCACCGAGGCCCCGGCCGACGTCGCGCCCGCCGCTGCCCACCGGCAGCGGCGGCGCCGCGCCACCGGCCCGCTCGCCGTCCTCCCGCTGCTCGTCTTCGTCGCGGTCTCCTTCGGCGTCCCCGCGCTCGCCATGCTCAACGGCGCCTTCACCGTCAAGGACCAGGCCACCGGCGCCACTTCGTACACCACGGCCAATCTGACCGGCTCGTTCCAGGGCGCCTACCTGACCGCCCTCGTGGGCAGCGTGAAGTTGTCCGCCGTCTCCGCGGGGCTCGCGACCGTCCTCGGACTGCCGCTGGCCCAGGCCGTGGTGACCTCCCGCTTCCGCGCGCTGCGCGAGGCCGTGCTCACCGCCTCCGGCGTCCTCGCCAACTTCGGCGGTGTCCCGCTGGCCTTCGCCTTCGTCGCCACCCTCGGCAACTCCGGCGTGCTGACGAGGCACTTGAGCCTCACCGACCACGGCTGGGACCTCTACAGCTTCTGGGGCCTGGTCGTCGTCTACCTGTACTTCTTGATCCCGCTCATGGTCCTCACCATCACCCCCGCCCTCGACGGCCTGCGCTCCCAGTGGCGCGAGGCCGCGCGGAACAACGGCGCGACCACCGTCCAGTACTGGCGGCACGTGGCCCTGCCGGTCCTCGCCCCCTCGCTCCTCGGCGGACTCGTGCTCCTCTTCGGCAGCGCCTTCGCCGCGTACGCCACGGCGGCCGCCATGGTGGGCAGCGCGGTGCCGCTGGTCACCCTCCAGATCGCCGACGCCATCTCCGGCAACGTGCTGGTCGGCCAGGAGAACGTGGCGCTCGCCCTCAGCCTCGACATGGTCCTCATCGCGGGCCTGGTCATGGCCGTGTACCTGCCCCTGCAACGACGGAGCGCGCGATGGCTCGCCTGAACCCGTGGCGCTGGGTGGTCCTCGCCCTCGCCGCGCTGTACTTCCTGGTGCCCATGGCAGCGTCCGTGATCTTCACGGTCGACGTGCCGGGACAGGGCGTCACCTTCGACGCCTACAGCCGGATCGTGTCCACCGACGGCTTCCTCTCCAGCCTGCTGCTCTCCCTGGAACTCGCCGCCGCGACCATCGTCGTGGTGCTGCTCCTGATGGTGCCCGCCACCGTCGCGCTGCGGCTCGGATCGGCCCGGCTGCGGCCGGTCGTCGAGGTGGTGTGCTCGCTGCCGCTGGTCGTCCCCCCGATCGCCTTCGTCGCCGGTATCGCCACCGTCCTGAAGTGGGGGCCCGAACACCTCTCGCGCACCCCGCTGTTCCAGACCTTCGTGGCGATCCAGGACCCGGGCTTCCCGGTCGTCCTCGTCCTCGCGTACGTCGTGATGGCGCTGCCGTTCGTGTACCGGGCCCTGGACGCGGGACTGCGCGCCGTCGACGTGCGCACCCTCGTCGAGGCGGCCCGCAGCTGCGGCGCGAGCATGCCGCAGGCCCTCGTGCGCACGGTGCTGCCCAATCTGCGCGGCGCGCTGCTCAACGCCTCCTTCCTCACCCTGGCCCTGGTGCTCGGCGAGTTCACGGTCGCGAGCCTGCTCGGCTACCAGCCCTTCGCCGTGTGGATCTACGACATCGGCGGCTCGCAGGCTCAGATGTCCGTCGCCGTCTCCGTGCTCAGCCTGTTCCTCACCTGGGCACTGCTCCTCGCGCTCGCCGTCCTCGGCGGCCGCTCCCGTACCGCTTCCGCCTCCCGGGGATGAACATGACCGTCGCCACGCTCGACAAGGCCGCCACCGTCGAATTCCGAGGACTCAGGCGGGAGTTCGGCCCGACCCTCGCTCTCGACGGCCTCGACCTCACCGTCCGGCCCGGTGAACTCCTCGCCCTGCTCGGCCCCTCCGGCTGCGGCAAGACCACCGCGCTGCGCATGCTCGCCGGCTTCGAGCACCCCGACTCGGGCGAGGTGCTGGTCGACGGCCAGGACATCACCCGGGTCCCGGCCCACCGCCGCGACGCCGGGATGGTCTTCCAGTCGTACAGCCTCTTCCCGCATCTCAGCGCCCTGGACAACGTGGCCTTCGGGCTCCGGATGCGCAAGGTGCGCACGGCCGAACGGCGTTCCCGTGCCGCCGAGTTGCTCGATCTCGTGGGACTCGGGGACAAGGGCGAGCGGTTCCCGCACCAGCTCTCCGGCGGTCAGCAGCAGCGCGTCGCCCTGGCCCGCGCCCTCGCCCTGCGGCCCCGCGTCCTGCTGCTCGACGAGCCGCTGTCGGCGCTGGACGCCAAGGTGCGGCTCTCGCTGCGCGAGGAGATCCGCCGGCTCCAGCTGGAACTCGGCATCACCACCCTGTTCGTGACCCACGACCAGGAGGAGGCGCTGTCGATGGCCGACCGGGTCGCGGTGATGCGCGCCGGACGGCTCGAACAGTGCGCGTCTCCCGCCGAGTTGTACGGCCGCCCCGCCACCGCCTTCGTCGCCGAGTTCGTGGGCACGATGAGCAGGATCCCGGGGACCCTCGACGGTGACCGGGTCGACGTGCTCGGCCGGCGGCTGCCGGTGGACGGGGACGCGCCGGCGCCGGGGGCGGTCGATGTGCTGGTGCGGCCGGAGGCGGTCCGGGTGAGCGCCGACGCTTCGGGGGACGCCCGGGTCGTGGCCACCGCGTTCCTCGGCGCCGTCACCCGGGTGACCGTGCGGCTCGCCGACGGTACCGAGGTCAAGGCCGACCTGCCCACGCACGAGGCCGCGGTGCTCGGGTCGGGCGCCGCCGTGACCGTCACCCTGCCGGACCGTCCGGTCCTGGTCGCCGCGCGTCCGAGCTGACAGCGTCCGCTGCCGCCCCGGACCGTGGGTGCCCTGTCGAGGCCCCCACCGCCCACAACCTTTTCTCGCCCCCTCCGCCCCTGCCCGTCCCGTCCCGGGGCTCCGCCCCAGACCCCGCTCCTCGAACGCCGGAGGGGCTGGATCCTGTCCCCGCGTCCGAGGATGCCGTCGGAGGGGCTGGATGCTGCCCTCGCGTCCGAGGATGCCGGAGGGGCTGGATCCTGCCCCGTACCCCCCCACGAAGAAAGAGACCCCAGTGACCCACCGCACCACCGCTCGGCCTCCCCTTCAGGCCGTTCTGTTCGACATGGACGGCACGCTCGTGGACACCGAGCGGCTGTGGTGGGAGGCGGTGGAGGAGGTGGCCGGCGGGCTCGGGCACGCGCTGACGGGGGCCGATCAGCCGCGCGTCCTCGGACGGCCCGTCGAGCACACCGCCGCCTGGCTGGCCGGCGTCACCGGCGCACCGATGGAGGACACCGCCGCCGAACTGCACCGGCAGTTCGCGGACCGGGTCCGCACCGGCATCGTGCCCCGCCCCGGGGCGAGGGAACTGCTCCGGGCGCTCGCCCGCGAACGAGTGCCCACCGCCCTGGTCACCGCATCCCCGCGCGCGGTCGCCGACACCGTCCTCGAAGCGCTCGGCGCCGACCAGTTCGCCGTCTCCGTCACCGCCGACGACACCCGGCGCACCAAGCCCGCCCCCGACCCCTACCTCGCCGCCTGCCGCGCCCTCGGCGTCGACCCCGCCGCCTGCGTGGCCGTCGAGGACACCCAGACCGGCGTCACCTCGGCCGAGTCGGCCGGCTGTGCCGTCCTCGCGGTGCCCTCGCTCGCACCGATCGCGCCCGCGGCCGGCCGCACCGTGCTCGGCAGCCTGGAAGGAGTCTCCCCGGCCCGGCTGCGGGCCATGGTCGCCCCGGGCGAGCTGCGGGTGATGAGCTGGAACCTGTGGTTCGGCGGCACCAGGGTCGACGGGTACCGCGAGAAGCAGCTCAAGGCCATCACCGAGACCGGGGCGGACGTCGTCGGGCTCCAGGAGACGAACGGGAACGCGGCGCGCGAACTCGCCGACGCCCTCGGCTGGTACCACCACCAGGCGGGTGACAACCTCGGCGTCATCAGCCGCCACCCGATCACCGCCCGGCTCGGCGACCCGGACGTCGGTTTCTACGGCGGCACCGGCGTCAGGATCGAACTGGACGGCGGGCAGCGGGTGGACGTGTGGAGCGCGCACCTCGACTGCGCGCCGTACGGCCCCTACGAGGCGCGCTTCGACGGCCTTCCGGAGGCCGCGCTGATCGCGCACGAGAGCGGCCGGCTCGCCCGGATGCGGGAGATCCTGCGCCGGATCGCCGACACGGGCGACGCGTCCGTTCCCGTCGTCCTGACCGGTGACTTCAACGTGCCCTCGCATCTGGACTGGCCGGATGTCGCGTGGCCGGTGACCCGGGCGACCGAGGAGGCGGGCCTGCGGGACTCCTACCGGCAGGCGCGTCCCGACCCGGCGCGGGACCCCGGCCACACCTGGTCGCCCGTCCACGCCGAGCACGAGGACGGCAGCGGACGGCCGGAGCCGCAGGACCGGATCGACTTCGTCCTGCACCGGGGGCTGACCGTCCTCGACTCCCGCACGCTGGTCCGTGGCACCCCGCGGACCTGGCCGGACGTGACGGGCAACGACTGGCCCTCCGACCACGCCGCGGTCGTCACCGTCTTCGCCCTGCCCGGCGCCGAGTGAGAGGGCGGATCCGGTGACGGCGTGCAGTGCGCGTTGAACGCTCAGTCAGTCCGGACCATTGCGGTCCGGGCGCACCATCGACTAGTTTGAGCCGCGCGCCCGCTACCCGCGAGTAACACATGGGTTACCACACGTCACCCGGCCATCCGACCCGTCCCGTCGTTCTGGGGAGACCATGCGCTGGCCCTTCGGCCGTCCGCCCACGGTCCGTTCGCGGATCGTGGCCCTCTCGATCGCCCCGGTGATCGCACTCATGACGCTGTGGAGCTTCGCCATGGTGTCCGTCACCGGTGACCTGCGCGCACTCGTCCGTCTCCAGGGTGTCTACAGCGACTTCGGCACGCCCGTCGACACGGCGATCGGCCAGATCCAGATCGAACGCCGCCTCGCCGCCGCGTACCTGGGCGCGACGCGCGGGACCACGGCGGGAGTCGAGCTGCTGGCACAGGAGCGCCGCACCGACCGCGCCGTGACAGCGCTGCGCGCGGCGGTCCGCGACGGTGACCGCGGCCGGCTCTCCGGACAGCAGCGGCGGGCGCTCGACGCCCTGCTCCGCTCCGTCGACGGCCTTGAGGGGCTGCGCGGCCGGGTCCTGGCGCACACGGTCACCTGGGACCGGGCCGTGGCCGAATACAGCACCCTGGTCGAGCCGTCCTTCGACGTCGAGTCCGCGCTCACGGCACTCCAGGCGGGACAGCTGGCCCGTGAGTCACAGGTCGTCGTCGAGCTGGTGCGGGTACGGGACTTCGTCTCGCGCGAGGACGCCCTCGTCGCCGGGGCACGGGCCGCCGGCACGCTCAGCGACCAGCAGTACGACACCCTCACCGCGACCATCGAGGACCGCCGGGTCTTCGAGCGGACCTATGTGCCCGACCTGCCGTCCGACTCGCGCTCCCTCTTCGAGACCTTCCAGCGGGGCGACCTCCACCAGGAGCTGACCCGGGACGAGGACGCCCTGCTGCGGGCGGGTGCGCGCAAGGCCGGCGAGGCCGTCACGGCCGGCTCCTGGCGCACCACCACCGACCACGCCGTCAAGCGGTACATGCTGCTGTGCACCCAGTCGGCGCTCAACTCCGCCACGCGCGGACGGGCGTTCGCCTACCAGGAGCTCACCAAGGCCGCGATCGTCGGCGTCCTCGGACTGGCCGCCGTGGGCCTCTCGCTCTGGTTCGCGGTACGCGGCGCCCGGCGCATCTCGCGCCGCCTCGAGTCGCTGCGCGACGCCGCCGACCTGCTGACCAACCGTCAACTACCGCAGGTCATGGAGCGGTTGGGCGCGGGCCAGGAGGTCGACGCGGCCGCCGAGGCGCCACCGCTCGCGGACGTGGAGGCGGTGGCCGACGAGATCGGACAGGTCGGCCGGTCCTTCAACACCGCCCGGCTCGCCGCCGTCGAGGCCGCCGTCAAGCAGGCCACCCTGCGCCGCGGGCTGTTCGCGGTGCTCCTGAACATCGCGCGCCGCAACCAGGCCCTCGTCCACCGGCAGCTCAAGCTCGTCGACACGCTGGAGCGCCGGACCGACGACCCGGACGTCCTGGACGACCTGTTCCGGATCGACCACCTCACCACCCGTATGCGGCGGCACGCGGAGAGCCTCATCATCCTCTCCGGCTCGGCCCCCGGCCGCCGTTGGCGGCGGCCGGTGCCCGTCGCCGAGGTGGTGTCCTCCGCGGTGAGCGAGATCGAGCAGTACACACGGGTGGTGGTCCCGCCGATGCCCGAGGTGGGCGTCGCGGCCGACGCCGTCGCCGACGTCGTGCATCTGATCGCCGAACTGGTCGAGAACGCGACCGTGTTCTCACCGCCCCGCACCCAGGTCACCCTGCGCACCGGGCGGGCCGGAAGCGGGTTCGTCCTGGAGATCGACGACCGGGGCCTCGGCCTGGCGCAGGACCAGATCGACGAGGCGCACCGCACCCTCACCACGCCGGAGGACTTCGACCCGACCCGGCACGACCGGCTCGGGCTCTACGTGGTGGGCCGGCTCGCCGCACGGCACGGCATCAAGGTCACGCTGTGCCGCTCGCCGTACGGCGGTACGACGGCGGTCGTGCTGCTGCCGGAGGCGGTTCTCGCACCGGTGGAGACCACACACCTGCCGATGGCGGACACGGCTCCGGCGCCGCTGCCCTCACGGACGGCCACCGCGGTCCTCCCGGCCCAGCGGACAGCGTCCGGGGAGCGGACCTCCGCGACGCCTGAGGTCTCCTCCGCACCGCCCGAGGCCCCGGCACCGGAACCGCCCGTGCTGCCCACCCGGGTCCGCCAGCAGGCCCTCGCCCCGGAGCTGCGCACCGAGGCGCCGGTGGCCGACGAGGCGCCGGAGCGCGAGATCACTCCGGAGGAGATGCGCGCGGTCTTCGGAGCCTTCCAACGCGGCCTCGACCGGGGCCGCAGGGGCCTGCCCTCCCGGCCGGAGACCGGCGGGACGGGCGGAGAGGGAGACACCGGCCCAGGGCACCCCGACGGGCGGCCCGGCCCCGCGCGGCACGACGCGGCGCGGCGAACCGACACCGAGGAAGGAACGGACGTCCACGATGCGCCCTGACCAGCTCCCAGAGCACCCCGCCCGGACCCTCGGGGCCCGGCACCCGGACCGGGCGGACGGCGCCCTCGGGACCGGGGACGACGCCGACCGGCCCGGCACCGACCTCGGCTGGCTGCTCGACGATCTCGTGGCCAGGACCGACCACGTACGCCAGGCCGTGCTCCTGACCGCCGACGGTCTGCCCCTGAGCTGCTCGGACGGCATGCGCAGACGGGACATCGAACACCTCGCGGCGGTCTGCTCGGGCTTCCACAGCCTCGCCCGCTCGGTCGGCGAGCGCTTCGCCGCCGGCGGGGTGCGCCAGACCATGGTGATGCTCGACGACGCCTACCTCTTCATCACCCCCGCGGGCGACGGAAGCAGGCTCGCCGTGCTCAGCGAGGTGCAGACGGACGTCGGACAGCTCGCCCACGAGATGGAACTGCTCGTCCGGCGCGTCGGCCGCCACATGGCCGCCGCCGTCCGTTCGGCGGCCGACCCCGCGGGCCGCTGACCCGGCTGTGACCGACGAGCACTGGTACGAGGACGAGACCGGGCCCATGGTGCGGCCCTACACCGTCACCGGGGGCCGGACCCGGCCCTCGGACCGGCACGTCATCGATCTGATGTCCCGGGTCACGGTCCTGGAGACCGACGAGGGCCGGCCCGGTCTCGATCACGCGGCGGCCGCGCTGCTCGACCTGGCCCGCCGCGGCCCCCGGCCGGTCGTGGAGCTCGCCGCGGACGCCGACCTGCCGCTGACCGTCGTACGGGTGCTGCTCGGTGATCTGGCCGAGGCGGGCCTGGTGACCATCGCCGAGCCGTACCGCCCCCCGGACGGCGCCCCCGTGGCCGGCCCGGAACTGCTCCGCGAGATCGTGGAGCGTCTGCGCGAGCTGTGATCGCCCGCCGGGCCGGACCGGGCAACCCGGAGCGGGGGATGTCGGGCCGGCCCCTCCTGTGACCTGCGTCTCCAGGGGTTCGGGACGTTCGGGACCTTGAACGGGGGAGCGCGACGGGCCGCGCAACGAATCGCCGCCGGGGGCCGGAGGCGCGCAACGAATCGTCCACCGGCGCGCAACGGGTCCTTCTTGTCCCCCCGCGCCGGCCGACCGTACCGTCTATCTGACCCCCCGAACCCCCTCGTACCGGTGGAGAACCCGCATGCGCACAGCCCTGCTCCAGAGCTCCGGCCGCCCCGGCTCGGTCGTCGAGAACCTCAAGGTCCTCGACGAGGCCGCGGGCCGCGCCGCCGCGGCGGGGGCCGGGCTGGTCGTGACCTCGGAGATGTTCCTGACCGGCTACGCCATCGGCGACGACATCGCGCGCCTCGCCGAGCCCGCAGACGGCGACTCCGCCGACGCGGTGGCCGAGATCGCCACCCGGCACGGCATCGCCGTCGCCTACGGCTACCCCGAGCGCGAGGTCCCCGGCACCGACGGCGAGGCGGCGGTCTTCAACGCGGTCCAGCTCATCTCCGCGGACGGCACCCGGCTCGCGAACTACCGCAAGACCCACCTCTTCGGCTGCTTCGAGCACGATCACTTCACGCCCGGCGAACAGTCCGTCGTCCAGGCGGAGCTGAACGGACTCCGGGTCGGCCTCATGATCTGCTACGACGTCGAGTTCCCGGAGAACGTCCGCGCCCACGCCCTCGCCGGCACCGACCTGCTGCTCGTGCCGACCGCGCAGATGCACCCGTTCCAGTTCGTCGCCGAGTCCGTCGTCCCGGTGCGCGCCTTCGAGAACCAGATGTACGTCGCCTACGTCAACCGCACCGGCCCGGAAGGGGACTTCGAGTTCGTCGGACTGTCCACGCTGGCCGGCCCCGACGGCGTCGCCCGCGCCCGCGCCGGCCGCGGCGAGGAACTGGTCCTGGCCGACGCCGACCCGGTCCTCCTGTCCGCCTCGCGCGAGACGAACCCGTATCTGAAGGACCGCCGCCCCGGCCTCTACGGGTCCCTCGTCTGAATCGACCGCCCGGCCCGCCCCCGGCCGGTCCGACCAGCCCTCCCCTCACCAGTTTTCGCGCAAGGAGTCCGTACCCCATGACGTCCACCGTGCCCAACGCCGTCCAGCACGCCGACGTGCAGCAGCCGCCGATCACCATGTTCGGCCCGGACTTCCCCTACGCCTACGACGACTTCCTCGCGCACCCCGCCGGCCTCGGCCAGATACCCGCCACCGAGCACGGCACCGAGGTCGCCGTCATCGGCGGCGGACTGTCGGGCATCGTGGCCGCGTACGAACTGATGAAGATGGGCCTCAAGCCCGTCGTGTACGAGGCCGACGAGATCGGCGGCCGGCTGCGCACCGTCGGCTTCGAGGGCTGCGACCCCTCGCTGACCGCCGAGATGGGCGCGATGCGCTTCCCGCCGTCCTCCACCGCCCTCCAGCACTACATCGACCTGGTGGATCTGGAGACCAGCCCGTTCCCCAACCCCCTCGCCGAGTCCACGCCCTCGACGGTCGTCGACCTCAAGGGCGAGTCGCACTACGCGACCTCCGTCGACGACCTCCCGCAGGTCTACCGCGACGTGATGAACGCCTGGAACGCCTGTCTGGAGGACGGCGCCGACTTCTCCGACATGAACCAGGCCATGCGGGAGCGCGACGTCCCGCGCATCCGGGAGATCTGGTCGAAGCTCGTCGAGAAGCTCGACAACCAGACCTTCTACGGCTTCCTCTGCGAGTCCGAGTCCTTCAAGTCCTTCCGCCACCGCGAGATCTTCGGCCAGGTCGGCTTCGGCACCGGCGGCTGGGACACCGACTTCCCGAACTCCATCCTGGAGATCCTGCGGGTCGTCTACACCGAGGCCGACGACCACCACCGCGGCATCGTCGGCGGCTCCCAGCAGCTCCCGCTGCGCCTGTGGGAGCGCGAGCCGGAGAAGATCGTCCACTGGGCGTACGGCACCTCCCTCTCCACCCTGCACGACGGCACCCCCCGCCCGGCCGTGACCCGGCTGAACCGCACCGCGGGCAACGGCATCACGGTGACGGACGCGAACGGCGACATCCGCACCTACAAGGCGGCGATCTTCACCGCCCAGTCCTGGATGCTGCTCTCCAAGGTCGCCTGCGACGACTCGCTCTTCCCGATCGACCACTGGACCGCGATCGAGCGCACGCACTACATGGAGTCGAGCAAGCTCTTCGTGCCCGTCGACCGGCCGTTCTGGCTGGACAAGGACGAGGAGACCGGCCGTGACGTCATGTCGATGACGCTCACCGACCGGATGACGCGCGGCACCTACCTCCTCGACGACGGCCCGGACAAGCCCGCCGTCATCTGCCTCTCGTACACGTGGTGCGACGACAGCCTGAAGTGGCTGCCGCTGTCCGCGAGCGAGCGGATGGAGGTCATGCTGAAGTCGCTCGGCGAGATCTACCCGAAGGTCGACATCCGGGGGCACATCATCGGCAACCCGGTGACCGTGTCCTGGGAGAACGAGCCCTACTTCATGGGCGCGTTCAAGGCCAACCTGCCGGGCCACTACCGCTACCAGCGCCGCCTGTTCACGCACTTCATGCAGGAGTCGCTGCCCGAGGACAAGCGGGGCATCTTCCTCGCGGGCGACGACATCTCCTGGACGGCCGGCTGGGCCGAGGGCGCCGTCCAGACCGCGCTGAACGCGGTCTGGGGCGTCATGCACCAGCTCGGCGGCACGACCGACCCGACCAACCCCGGTCCCGGCGACGTCTACGACGAGATCGCCCCGGTGGAACTGCCCGAGGACTGATCCCCACCCCGCGGCGAGGGCGGCCGGGTCAGACCCCGGCCGCGCGTGCCGCCTCGTACAACTCGGCCGCCACGTCCTTCAGTTCCGCGGCGTCCCGCACCTGGCTCTGCACATCGAGGAAGATCTCGTCGAGGCCGATCCCGGCGTGGTCGACCAGGTCCGCCACGATCTGGTCGACGGCGCCCTGGAAGGGCTGACGGTCGTCGCCCGCGTACGGCTTCGGCGTGTAGACGAGGTTGGTGCGCAGGACGGTCCGCAGCGGCCTGGTGCGCCCGCGCTCGTCGGCCAGGTCCCGCAACTGCCGCCACTGCGCGGTCAGTCGCTCGACCCCCATGCCGATCGGCATCCAGCCGTCGGCCCGGTCGACGAGCCGGCGCCGCGCCCTTCCCGTGTTGGCGGCGAGCAGGACGGGGATCGGCCGGGCCGGTTTGGGTCCGACCGCGGCCGAGGCGATCCTGCTGAGGTGACCATCGTGGACCACCGGGTCGGGACCCCACACCGCGCGGCACACCGCGATCACCTCGTCCAGGGCGTCCCCACGCTCCTCGAAGGGCCGCGCGGAGGCCGCCGCGTACTCGTCGAGCGACCAGCCCGTGCCGAGGCCCGCCACGACCCGGCCGCCGGCGGCCGCGTCGAGCGAGGCGAGGGCCTTGGCCAGCTGGAAGGGCGCGTGCAGCGGCGCGACCAGCACGCTGGTGCCCAGTTCGGCGCGCTCGGTGGCCGCGGCCGCGAGCGTCAGGGTCACCAGCGGGTCGGCGACACCCCGGTAGGCGTCCGGCCAGGCCAGTCCCTCGATGCCGTAGAGACCCTGGGTCGGCGGGTCCGGGAACAGGGCCCGCTCGAAGACCCACAGGCTGTCGTACCCGATCGCCTCGGCGGCGCGTGCCACGTCGGGCACGTCCCGTCCGAGGTCGTACTGCTTCATCTGCGGGAGGGCGAGGCCGAGTCGCGTCGTCATACCGGTGTACTCCTTCGCATCGGGGTGTGCCGACGTGTCAACGTACAGTGAGCGTCCGGATGTTCCGGCGAGGACCGCGCCGGGTGGCCGGATCAGCCCGGCAGGGGAGTGAGCAGCATCCGGCCGGCCAGGCCCACCGCCGCGTCGAGGCGGTCGCCGAACTCCTCGGCCAGGTCCGGGAGTCCGCGCAGCGCCCACAGGGCCCGCGCCGCCGCCCAGGTCGCCTCGCGGGCCCGTTCCAGGCTCCAGGAGCCGAGCAGGTGGGTGAGCGGATCGGCGATCTGGAGCAGGTCGGGGCCCGGCATCAGCTCCTCGCGGACGCGTTCCTCCAGCGAGACGAGCAGATCGCCCACCAGGTCGAACTCGTCCTCCAGGTCGGCCGGTTCGCAGGCGAGCGTGTGACAGCTGTCGACCACGGCGAGCGCGAGGTCGTGTCCGATGTGCGCGTTGATGCCCGCGAGCGCGAACTGGAGCGGTCGTACCCCGGGATGGCGGCGGAAGCGCAGCAGCGGGCGCCAGCAGGCGGGTGCCGGGCCCTCCTCGGCCACCGTCAGATAGCGCTCCGCGAAGCGCACGTCCAGGGCCGTCGCGGCCCGCCGGTCGGGGAAGGCCCCGGCGTCGAGCCGGCGGTCGAACTCCTCGGTGACGGTGAGGTAGACCCGGTTGAAGACCGCGAGTCCGTCGCGCGCGGGCAGCGTCGTGTCCAGGGCGCGCATCCGGGCGACGACCATGTCGACGGGGGTGGTGAGCTGTGCCGGCTGGGCCATGACGGCAGCGTCCCAGCACCGGGCCCGCCGGCGCGCCGCCGGGCCGCCGGTTTCCCCGGAACGGGGGAACGCGGCCGGGCGGCACGGGACGCTCACGCCCGAGTCCCCCCGCCGCGCCGAGGCACGGGCCGACTCCGCCTAGGCGCCGGCGCGCTGGTCCCCTGGATCGTCGTACGCCGAGGTCCCCGCGTCGAGCAGCGGTTCGGTGCGCAGGTGGGGCGGGGCCATCGCCCGCAGCGCGTGATAGCCGGTGATCACGACGATGGTGCCGAGCGCGATGCCGTTCAGGGAGAAGTGGTCGGTGAACTTCAGGGAGACCCCGCCGATGCCGATGATGATGCCCGCGGCGGCCGGTACCAGGTTCAGCGGATTGCGCAGGTCCACCCGGGCGTTGAGCCAGATCTGGGCGCCGAGCAGCCCGATCATGCCGTAGAGGATGACGGTGATGCCGCCGAGGACACCGCCCGGGATCGCCGCGACCACCGCGCCGAACTTGGGGCACACCCCGAAGAGCAGGGCGAAGCCGGCGGCGGCCCAGTAGGCGGCCGTGGAGTAGACGCGGGTCGCGGCCATGACGCCGATGTTCTCGGAGTAGGTGGTGTTGGGCGGGCCGCCGACCGCGGTGGAGAGCATGGAGGCGGCGCCGTCCGCGGAGATCGCGGTGCCCAGCTCGTCGTCCAGCGGGTCACCGGTCATCTCGCCGACGGCTTTGACGTGTCCGGCGTTCTCGGCGACCAGCGCGATGACCACGGGCAGCGCCACGAGGATCGCGGACCACTGGAACGTCGGTCCGTGGAAGGAGGGGAGCCCGATCCAGTCGGCCTGCTCGACCGCGGAGAGGTTCAGACGCCAGTGGTCGGTGACCTTGCCGCTCGCGTCCGCCGCGTGGATCCGGCCGAAGATCCGGTCGAAGGCCCAGGAGATCGCGTAGCCGAAGACGAGTCCGAGGAAGATCGCGATGCGTGACCAGAAGCCGCGCAGGCACACCACGGCCGCGCCGGTGACCAGCATGGTGAGCAGCGCGGTCCACTGGTCCTGCGGCCAGTAGGTGGACGCGGTCACCGGCGCCAGGTTGAAGCCGATCAGCATGACGACCGCGCCGGTCACGATCGGCGGCATCGCGGCGTGGATGATCCTCGCCCCGAAGCGCCGGACGGTCAGACCCACGAGGAACAGCGCGACGCCGACCACGAAGCACGCGCCGGTCACCGTGGAACTGGTGCCGCCCTGGGCGCGGATCACGGCGGCGACGCCCACGAAGGAGAGCGAACAGCCCAGATAGCTGGGCACCCGGCCACGGGTGGCGAGGAGGAAGACGACCGTCGCGACACCGGACATCATGATCGCGAGGTTGGGGTCGAGTCCCATCAGGACGGGAGCCACGAAGGACGCCCCGAACATGGCCACCACGTGCTGGGCGCCGAGTCCGAAGGTCCGGGGCCAGGAGAGGCGTTCGTCGGGGCGGACGACAGCTCCCGGGGCGGGGGTCCGCCCGTCGCCGTGCAGTTTCCAGCGCACGCCTAGGTCCATGTCGAGAGGTCGCTTTCTCCGTACGTGAATGTGTCCGGACCATTGTCACGTCCGACCAGCTGCTTTAGGTTCACCCGGTCCACCTCATGAACATCATTCATATGTATGACCGGAGTCGGCCGACTCCGGCGCACCCGTGCGGGTCCGGGCCGCGTGGGTGCGCCGGGCCGAAGGCGGAGGCGCCGCCCGGCGCTGATCTGTGGCGGCCGGGCCGGCCGCCGAGCGGCTCGACTCGACCGCGGGCCGATCCCGCCCGGAAGGATCTCCTGAGCGTTTGCTTAGGATGGGGGTGTCGTTTCCGTCAGGCCCGCCCGCCCGCGTGCCGCAGCACGTCCCAGGAGCCCCGCCCGTGACCGCCGAAGCCCTCGCAGCACCCGCCCTCCCGTACGGACGGCTGCTGCCCGTCACCGTCCACTTCGACGACCTCGACGCGCTCGGACTGCTGCACAACGCCCGCTACCCGGTCCTGGTGGAGCGCGCCTGGACCGCGCTGTGGAACGAGCGCGGCTTCGGCTTCGAGGGCGACTGGGAGGCGGCGGGCGACTCGTGCAACGCCGTCAAGGAACTGCGGATCACCTACGAGGCCCCCGTCAACCGCCCCGGCGGGTACGCCGTTCACCTCTGGCTGGAGAGGCTCGGGACCACCGGGCTGACGTACGGCTTCCGCTTCTGCTCGTCCGACGGCGCGCTCACCTACGCCCACGGGACCCGGGTGCTGGTCCGGCTCGACGCCGGGACGCTGCGCCCGGCGCCGTGGAGCGAGCGGTTCAGGACCGTGGGCCGGGAACTGCTGCGCTCGGGGGAGTGACCTTCGCGGGGGTGCGGTCTCCCGCGCGCAGCACGCCGGCGAGCGCGGTGAGCCCGAACGCCAGGACCGTGACCAGGGCGAACGACACCATCAGGTTCGTCGCCTGTGCCACCGACCCGATCAGGCTCGGCGCGATGAGCCCCGAGGTGTACGTGATGGTCGCGACGCCCGCGATGGCCTGACTGGGGTTGGGGCCGCTGCGTCCGGCCGCCGCGAAGCACAGCGGGACGACGACCGCGATGCCGAGTCCGAGCAGCGCGAAGCCGGTCATCGCCACCACCGGACCCTCCGCGAGGACGATCAGCAGCCCGCCGAACACGGCGAGGACACCGCCTGCCCGCACGGTACGCACGGCGCCGAAACGGTTCACCACCGTGTCGCCGACCAGTCGGGCCACCGCCATGGTGAGCATGAAGCCGGTGGTCGAGGCCGCGGCGAGAGCGGCCGAACTGTCCAGCCGGTCACGCAGATAGACCGCCGACCAGTCCAGGCTCGCGCCCTCCGCGAAGACCGCGCAGAAGCCGACCGTGCCGATGAGCAGGGCCGACCGGGGCGGCAGCGCGAACCGCGGCGGCGGTTCCTCGTCCTCGGTGGGCTGGAGATCGAGCACCCACTGGCAGGCGGCGAGACCGAGGAGCGTGAGGGTCGCCGCGGCCAGGGCGTGGTGCAGGCGCGCGTCCGCGCCCAGGTGCGCGGCGAGCGTGCCGGCCGCCGCGCCGATCAGCGCACCCGCGCTCCACATGCCGTGCAGCCCGGACATGATCGACTTGTCGAGCCGGTTCTCGATCTCGACGCCCAGCGCGTTCATGGCGACATCCGCCATTCCCGCCGTGGCGCCGTACACGAACATCGCGAGGCACAGGGTGAGCAGGTTCGGTGCCAGGGACGGCAGGACCAGTGCGAGTGTCCATAGCGCGATGAGCCCGCGCAGTGCCCTGCGGCTGCCGAAGCGGTGGGTGATCCGGCCCGCCAGCGGCATCGAGCAGGACGCGCCGAGCGCGGTGAAGGCGAGAGCGAAGCCGAGCTGCCCCGCGCTGACCGAGGCGTGGTCCTGGATCCACGGCACGCGGGTCGCGAAGGACCCGGTGACGGCTCCGTGCACGGCGAACACGGCCGCCACGGCGTACCGGGCGCGCCTGACCTCGCGCTGGTCCTCGACCGCTCCACTCATGCTCGGGCCCCTCCCCGGGTGATGCTTCCACGGTGTGCCGCCGTAAACTATCAGGAACCCTGCCTGATAAATAGATGCCCGCTCGCCGCCCGGTCGCCCGGTGGCCTCGCCGATCTGGGAGGATTCCCGCCATGCCCGCATCCCCGAGCACCGCACGGGCCATCAACGACCGGCTCGCCCTGCGGCTGTTGCAGCAGGAAGGCCCGTTGACGGCCACGCGGCTGAAGCAGCTCACCGGACTGTCCCGGCCGACCGTCGCCGACCTCGTGGAACGCTTGACGGTCTCCGGTCTCGTCACCGTCGTCGGGGAATCGGGGGAGCAGCGGCGGGGGCCGAACGCCCGGGTCTACGGGATCGTCGCGGACCGCGCCCACCTGGCCGCGCTGGACGTCCGTACGGAGGGAGTCTCCGTCGTCGTCTCCGACCTGGTCGGCCGCGTCCTGGCCGAGGCGTCCGCGCCCATCGGCGAGGGTGTCGGCACCGGACCGGCGGTGGAGCGCGCGGTCGCGCTGGTCGAGCGGGTGGCGAAGGAGGCCGGCGCGCCCCAACGGGAAGGGGCCGGAGGGTGGGGCAGGCTGCACACGGTCGGCATCGGGGCGCCCGGTCTGATCGATCCCGCCAGCGGTGAACTCCGCGACTCCACCGGGCTGCCCGAGTGGCACCGAAGGCTCGTCGCGGCCCTCCAGGAACGGCTTCCCGAGGCCCGCGTCCTGGTCGAGAACGAGACCAACCTCGCGGCCCTGGCCGAACAGCGCGAGGGCGTCGCCCGCGACCGGGACACGTTCGTCCTGCTGTGGCTCGGCCACGGCACCGGCGCCGCCGTGGTCCTCGACGGCGCCCTGCGCCGAGGCGCCTCCGGAGGAACCGGCGAGATCGGCTTCCTGCCGGTGCCGGGCACCACGGGCCTGCCCTCGGCGACCGACTGCGGGGGCGGCTTCCACTCCCTGGTCGGGTCCGCGGCGATCACGGAGCTGGCGGCGCAGCACGGCGTCTCGGCGCGGCCCGAGGGCTACGAACCGCATGCCGCGGCGCTCGTGCGGCAGGCGCTGGCGGCCCCCGGCTCCCCGGCGTCCGACGGTTTCCTCGACGCTCTCGCCCAGCGCCTCGCGATCGGGGCGGCGTCCGTAGGCGCGGTGCTCGACCCCGGCTGTGTGGTCCTCGGCGGCGAGGTCGGCCAGGCCGGCGGCGCGGCGCTCGCGGCGCGGGTCGAGCGGCGGCTCGCCCGGATCTCGCCGCTCCCCACCGAGGTGCGCGCGACCACGGTGGGCGGGGGCGCGGTGCTGCGCGGAGCCCTGCTGACCGCGCGCGACGGTGCCCAGGACGAGCTGTTCGCCCCGGCCTCGTCGCGGTAGGGCGTGTCCGTGAAGCCGTGGGTGTCCGTGAAGCCGCGGGTGTCCGCGAAGCCGCGCGTGTCCGTGAAGCCGCGGGTGTCCGCGAAGCCGCGGGTGTTCGCGAAGCCGCGCCTGTCCGCGAAGCCGCGGGTATCCGTGAAGCCGCCGGCGTTCGCGAAGCCGCGCGTGCCCGGCGATGCCCGGCACTCTCTGGGCGGTCGCGGCCGGTTGGAGACCCGGCGGCGGGGCAAGGGCCTTCGTCACCGCCGCCGGGTCGATCGTGGGGGGACCGGCAATGAATGATCACGCAGTCTTGATCGAGGACATTAAGAGGACTAGACCAGAGCGTCAATAGGTATGGACCAGTTGCGCGAACCTGTGACCTGCCCCAAGACCGCACGGGGTCAAGGAGGTTGGCCGGGTGCCCCGTCCGTGGAAGTCCATGCCGGGCCGCTGTGAGCCACCCCACAGAGGTACGGCCGTATGACCGTCGTTCGGGCGTGGCACACTGGCCATGTACCAGAAGCAGCGCACTCCGGGGTCGGTGTAATTCCGAACCGGCGGTTATAGTCCGCGACCCGGCCGCTTCCAGCGGCCGGTTGACCAGGTGGAATTCCTGGACCGACGGTTAAAGTCCGGATGGGAGGCAGTGCGCGGCGGGCGGGCATTTCGTGCGCGCTGCCGTTTGTTGCTGCTCGTCCTGCGGGACGGGTGTCCTTTCGGCGTCGCTCCCGGTGTGCCGCGGTCCGCTCATTCTGTCGTCATCGACAGGCCCCGGAGTCCGTGCCCTATGAGGCAGGAGGACCCGGGAAGTGTTCACCGGAATCGTCGAAGAGCTGGGTGAGGTCACCGCCGTCGAGATGCTCGACGACGCCTCGCGTTTCCGGCTGCGTGGCCCCGTCGTCACGCAGGGCGCGCAGCACGGCGACTCCATCGCCGTCAACGGAGTCTGTCTCACCGTGGTCGAGCACGAGGGCGACGAGTTCACCGCCGACGTGATGGCCGAAACCCTGAACCGCTCCAGCCTCGGGGCCCTCACCGTCGGCTCCCGCGTCAACCTGGAACGGCCGATGGCCGTGGGTGAGCGCCTCGGCGGACACATCGTGCAGGGGCACGTCGACGGCACCGGCGCGGTCATCGAGCGCAAGCCGTCCGAGAACTGGGAGATCGTCAAGATCTCGCTCCCCGCCGACCTCTCGCGCTATGTCGTCGAGAAGGGCTCCATCACCGTCGACGGCATCAGCCTGACCGTGGTCGACGCCGGCCCCGACTTCTTCACCGTCAGCCTCATCCCCACCACGCTCGACCTGACCACCCTGGGCCGCAAGCAGCCCGGCGACCCGGTCAACCTCGAGGTCGACGTGATCGCCAAGTACGTCGAGCGCCTGCTGGGCGCGCGCGGTGAGCAGCCCGCCGGTCCGCCCGGGATCCAGGGGGCCGGCCGGTGAACTGGCTCAACTCCGAGGCCTTCGTCCTGTTCGGCCAGCACATCATGTGGTCGGACATGATCGGCAACGTGATCGGTCTGATCGCCCTCGCGCTCGGCTGGCGGCGCTCCGTGTGGAGCTGGCCCGTCCAGCTCCTCTCCGGCCTGGTCCTCTTCGCCGCCTTCTTCGGCCACCTCACCGGCAGCGCCGGCAAGCAGGTCGTGGTCATCGCCGTCGCCCTGTACGGCTGGTGGCAGTGGAACCGCGGCGAGGGCAAGGACGGACGCGTCTCCGTACGATTCGCCACCTGGCGCGAACGCGCGTACATGGCGGGCGCCGCCGCCGTCGGCACCCTCGCCGTCAGCGCCCTGTTCCACGCGTACCCGACGCTGTCCTGGGACCCCTGGCCGGACGCCTACATCTTCGTCGGCACGATCGTCGCCATGTACGCGCAGGCCCGCGGCATGGTCGAGTTCTGGTTCGCCTGGCTGCTCGTCGACGTGGTGGGCGTCCCGCTCAACTTCGCCAACGGCTACGCCTTCTCCGGATTCGTCTACGTCCTGTACGGCGCGCTCGTCCTGTGGGGCATGCGCGACTGGTGGCTGCGCTCCCGTGAGGCCGGGCAGCCCGTCATGGAAGGAGCCCCGGCATGACAACGGCGCCGGTTTGGTACAGCACCGGGCATGATCAGGATGCCTCGGACTTCGCGCTCGACCCCGTCGAGCAGGCCATCGCCGACATCGCGGCCGGCCGCCCCATCGTGGTCGTCGACGACGAGGACCGGGAGAACGAGGGAGACCTCGTCGTCGCCGCCGAGATGGCGACCCCCGAGATCGTCGCCTTCATGATGAGCGAGTGCCGCGGACTGATCTGCGCGCCCATGGAGGGCGACGAGCTCGACCGGTTGCGGCTGCCGCAGATGGTCGACGACAACACCGAGTCGATGAAGACCGCGTTCACGGTGTCGGTGGACGCGTCCGCCGCCCACGGGGTCAGCACCGGCATCTCGGCGGCCGACCGCGCCGCCACCCTGCGGCTCCTCGCGGACGGCGGCTCGGAGGCGGACGACTTCGTGCGCCCCGGCCACATCTTCCCGCTGCGCGCCAGGCCCGGAGGCGTACTGGCCCGCAACGGCCACACCGAGGCCGCCGTCGACCTGGCCCGGCTGGCGGGACTGCGCCCGGCCGGAGCGATCGTCGAGATCGCCGGCGAGGACGGCCGGATGCTCCGGCTGCCCGAACTCATCCCCTTCGCCCGCAAGCACGGCCTGACGATCATCTCCATCGAGGACCTGATCGCCTACCGCCGCTCCACCGAACGCGGCGCGGCGGACGAGACCGGGGCGGTCGCCGCCCCCACCGTCCGGCGTGAGGCGGAGGTCCGTCTCCCCACCGTCTTCGGCGAGTTCACCGCCTACGGCTACCGTTCCACCGCGGACGGCGTCGAGCACGTCGCCCTCGTCCACGGTGACATCGGCGACGGCGAGGACGTCCTGGTCCGCGTCCACTCCGAGTGCCTGACCGGTGACGTCTTCCACTCCCACCGCTGCGACTGCGGTCCGCAGCTCCAGACGTCCATGGAACGCATCCAGACCGAGGGCCGCGGGATCGTGGTCTACCTGCGCGGGCACGAGGGGCGCGGCATCGGTCTGCTCTCCAAGCTCCGCGCGTACGAGCTCCAGGAGCGCGGACGGGACACCCTCGACGCCAACCTGGAACTCGGCCTGCCCGCCGACGCCCGGGACTACGGCGCCGGCGCCCGGATCCTGGAGGACCTGGGTGTCCGCAGTCTGCGGCTGATGACCAACAACCCGGACAAGACCGACGCGCTCGTCCGGTACGGCCTGCGCGTCAGCGGACGCGAGCCGATGCCCGTACAGGCGGGTGAGCACAACCTGAGCTACCTGCGGGCCAAGCGCGACCGGATGGGACACGACCTGCCCTGGCTCGACCCGGTCACCGTGTCGGCCTGCGGGAGCCAGTGACCCGTACGGACGGCCCGTCCGCGGGCCCCGGCACGACAGCACGACAGCACGACAGCGACCGCGGGCGGCATGGCGCCTGTGGCGCGGCACTATCGGCAACACGGCACAGCGGGACTGAAGGAGAGACGTGAGCGGCAAGGGTGCACCTGAACTGTCCGTACGCAACTGCGGCGACCTGCGGGTCGCGGTCATCGCGGCACAGTGGCACGACAAGGTGATGGACGGTCTCGTCGACGGCGCGCTGCGCGCCCTGCGCGAGCTGGGAATCGACGAGCCGACCCTGTTGCGGGTCCCCGGCAGCTTCGAACTGCCGGTCGCCGCCAAGGTCCTGGCGGGCCGCGGCTACGACGCGATCGTCGCGCTCGGCGTCGTCATCCGGGGTGGAACGCCCCACTTCGAGTATGTGTGCCAGGGCGTCACCCTGGGCCTCACCCAGGTCTCCGTCGAGACCGGCGTCCCGATCGGCTTCGGTGTGCTGACCTGTGACACCGAGGAGCAGGCCCTGGACCGCGCGGGCATCGAGGGCTCCAACGAGGACAAGGGCCACGAGGCGGTGACGGCCGCCGTGGCCACCGCGGCCACCCTCCGCTCAGTATCTGAACCCTGGCACTGAGGTACGGCCGCGAGCGCGTAGGGTGAGGACCACCATGTCCAATAAGACGTTCGAGGAGCTCTTCACCGAGCTCCAGCACAAGGCCGCCACGGGCGATCCCGCCACCTCACGCACCGCGGAACTCGTCGGCAAGGGCGTTCATGCCATCGGCAAGAAGGTCGTCGAAGAGGCCGCGGAGGTCTGGATGGCCGCCGAGTACGAGGGCAAGGACGCCGCCGCCGAGGAGATCTCGCAGCTGCTCTACCACGTCCAGGTGATGATGGTCGCGCGCGGGATCTCCCTCGACGACGTGTACGCGCATCTGTAGGGACCGCTCCCCGCGGCACCCCCACCGAGCCCGTCCGCCCACCCACCCCGAACACCCCTACCGAGCAAAGGAAGCCGACCTCATGCTGCGCATCGCCGTCCCCAACAAGGGTTCCCTCTCAGGACCTGCGGCGGACATGCTGCATGAGGCCGGCTACCAGCAGCGCCGGGAGGCCAAGGAACTGCGGATCGTCGACCCGAACAACGAGGTCGAGTTCTTCTACCTCCGCCCCCGCGACATCGCGATCTACGTCTCCTCCGGCCGCCTCGACATCGGCATCACCGGCCGTGACCTGCTGGTCGACTCCGGGGCCCACGCCGAGGAGATCCTCCCGCTCGGCTTCGCCCGCTCCACCTTCCGCTTCGCCGCCAAGCCGGGCACCGCCGACGGCATCGCGGACCTGAAGGGGAGGACGATCGCCACCTCGTACGAGGGCATCGTCGCGGGCCACCTCGCCGAACACGGCATCGACGCCTCCGTCGTGCACCTCGACGGCGCCGTCGAGACCGCCATCGAGCTCGGCGTCGCCGAGGTCATCGCGGACGTCGTCGAGACGGGCACCTCGCTGCGCAACGCGGGCCTGGAGATCTTCGGCGAGCCGATCATGAAGTCCGAGGCCGTCGTCGTCCGCCGCGTCGGAGCCGGTCCCACCGAGGACGCCGAGCCCAAGGTGCAGCAGTTCCTGCGCCGCCTCCAGGGCGTGCTGGTCGCGCGGACCTACGTGATGATGGACTACGACTGCCGTGCCGAGCACCTGGAGAAGGCCGTCGCGCTCACTCCCGGCCTGGAGTCGCCGACCATCTCGCCGCTGCACAACGAGGGCTGGGTCGCGGTCCGTGCCATGGTCCCCTCCAAGGAAGCCCAGCGGATCATGGACGACCTGTACGAGCTCGGCGCGCGGGCCATCCTGACCACGGCCATCCACGCCTGCCGGCTCTGACGGGATCAACGGACATGTCGGACCTTCCTCCCCTTCCCATAACCTTCCGCCCCTCCCGGACGCGGGCCGTCCTGCTCACCGCGGGCGCGTCGATCCTTGTGGTCATCACCACGGTCGCCATGCTTCTGGAGCAACTCGGTCCGGGGGAGCGGGCGAGCTTCGTCTTCACCGCGGCTCTCCTGTTCGGCGTGCTCGTGCTCCTCTCGCGGCCCAAGGTCGTCGCCGACGAGAGCGGTGTCACCGTCATCAACATCGCGAGCCGCCGGCACCTGGACTGGGCGGAGATCGTGCAGGTCAACCTGCGTCCCGGTGACCCGTGGGTGTTCCTCGACCTCAGCGACGGCACCAGCCTGCCGGTGCTCGGCATCCAGCCGGGCATCGCCCGGCAGCGCGCCATCGAGGACGCCCGCGCCCTGCGCGCCCTGGCTTCGGCCCGCGCGATCCCGGAGCCGGACGGACACCGGGACGAACATCGGGGCTGACTCTCGGCCCTCCACCCTGCCCTGAGAGCCCATGTCTTGATTAATCTGTCGGCGGAGGCGTTTTTCATCGCGCCTCCGCCTCCGATGTGCTCCCGCCCTCAGAGGCCCCCTGCTACCCGAGGAGTGACTCCCTCCAGCGATGGACGGATCGTCCTGTAGTACCTGCGCCGCCCCCTTCCGACATAGCGAGGCGGCGGCATGACCATCCCCCTGTTGCTCCTTGGCGCGGCGTTCCTGCTGATCCTCGCCAACGGCTTCTTCGTGGCCGCCGAGTTCGGCCTCGTCACCGTGGAGCGCCCCGACGCCGAGAAGGCCGCGGCCGAGGGCGACAAACGCGCCGGCACGGTCGTCGAGTCGCTCAAGGAGCTGTCCTTCCAGCTCTCCGGCACCCAGCTCGGCATCACCATCACCTCGCTCGTCGTCGGCATGCTCGCCGAACCGGCCCTGGCCCGGCTGCTCGACGGCCCGTTCCGGGCGCTCGGACTGCCCGCGGGCGCGGTGCCCGGCGTGGCCGTGGTGACCGGCATGCTGCTGGCCTCGGCCGTGCAGATGGTGGTCGGTGAACTCGTCCCCAAGAACTGGGCCGTCTCCAAGCCGCTCCAGGTGGCCCGCTTCGTCGCAGGCCCGCAGCACGTCTTCTCCCGGCTGTTCCGGCCGGTGATCGCCGCGCTGAACACGGTCGCCAACCGGCTCGTCCGCGCGCTGGGCGTGGAACCCGCCGCGGAGCTGGCCTCCGCCCGCACCCCCGGCGAACTCGTCTCCCTCGCGCGCCACTCGGCCCGCGCCGGCGCGCTGGAGCAGGACACCGCGGACCTCTTCGTCCGCACGATGTCCCTGGCCGACCTCACCGCGCAGCACGTCATGACGCCGCGGGTGCGGGTCAGCGCCCTTCAGTCGTCGGCCACCGCCGAGGACGTGGTGAACCTCACCCGCGCCACCGGTCTGTCCCGCTTCCCCGTCTACCGGGAGCGGATCGACGAGATCGTCGGCATGGTGCACCTCAAGGACGCCCTCGCGATCCCCTCGCGCGAGCGCCTGCGCACCCCCGTCGGCCGGATAGCGCAGGCCCCGCTCCTCGTCCCGGAGTCCCTGCCCGTACAGCCCCTCCTGGAGCGGCTGCGCAGTGAGCAGCCGATCGCCGTCGTCGTCGACGAGTACGGCGGCACGGCCGGCGTGGTCACCCTGGAGGACATCGTCGAGGAACTCGTCGGCGAGGTCCGCGACGAGCACGACGACGTGCAGGGCGAACAGCCCGAGCTCGCGGCCGCTCCGCCCGAGGACGGCAGGCCCGCCTGGGACGCCGACGGCAGCTGCCGCGTCGACATCCTCCAGCGCATAGGCCTCGACGTGCCCGAGGGGCCGTACGAGACCGTCGCGGGCCTCGTCGCCGACCTGCTCGGCCGGATTCCGGCCCCGGGTGACAAGGCCGAGCTCCCGGGCTGGCGGCTCGTGGTGCGGCAGGTCGGTCACTACCGCGCCGAACGCGTTCGCCTCGTGCGGACCGCGCTCGCCCCGGAGGCCGTCCGATGAGCATGCTCCAACTGCTGTTCGCGGGCCTGCTCGTGCTCGCCAACGGCTTCTTCGTCGGCGCCGAGTTCGCCCTCGTGTCCGTGCGGCGCAGCCAGATCGAACCGCTCGGCACCGCCCGCTCCCGCCAGGTCCTGTACGGCCTGGAGCGCCTGCCGCAGATGATGGCGGCGGCCCAGTTCGGCATCACCATGTGCTCGCTGACCCTCGGCGCGGTCGCGGAGCCCACGGTCGCCCAGCTGCTGGAACCGCTCTTCGCGGCCGTCCGGCTGCCGGAGGGGGTCATCCATCCCCTCGGCTATGTGATCGCGCTCGCCTTCGTCGTCTTCTTCCACCTCGTCATCGGCGAGATGGTCCCGAAGAACCTGGCGATGGCCGCGCCCGAGAAGACGGCCCTGTGGCTCAGCCCCGGCCTGGTCGCCTTCGCCCGGGTGTGCCGTCCGGTCACGGTGGGCCTCGGCGCCTGCGCGGCGCTGATCCTCAGACTGTTCCGGGTCGAGCCCAAGGACGAGGTCGAGGCGGTCTTCACCAGCGAGCAGCTCAACCGGCTGGTCGAGGACTCCGGACAGGCGGGACTTCTCGAACCCGAGGAACAGGAGCGTCTGGAGGACGCCCTGGAACTCGGCTCCCGCCCGGTCACCGACGTCCTGCTCGACAGCGCCTCGCTCGTCACCGTGGATCCCTCGGTCACCCCGGGCCAGGTCGTCGCGCTCACCGCGCGCACCGGGTACTCCCGGTTCCCCGTGGTCGCGGAGAACGGCGCCTTCATGGGCTGCTACCTCCATGTGAAGGACGTCCTCGACCTGGAGGAGTCCGAGCGGGCGGTACCGCAGCAGCTCTGGCGGCCGATGACGACCCTGAGGTCCGAACTCCCGCTGGACGACGCGCTCACCGTGATGCGCCGCGCCGCCACCCACCTCGCCCAGGTCGCCGACGCCTCGGGCAGGGTCATGGGCCTGGTCACCCTTGAGGACGTACTGGAGCTGCTGGTCGGCGAGGTACGGGACCCGGCGCACCGCGATGTCACGCCGGTACGGGTCGCGGAGCAGCGCCCCAGCCAGGCCGAGGAGGCGCTGGCGAGCTGACCGCGAGGACGGGCCCCGGTTCCCGGGGCCGTGCGATCCGGTGACGGTCGTACGGCCCCGGCGCGACCGGGGCCCGCTCACATCGCGGACGGATCCTGCGGGCCCCGGCCGGAGAGGACCTCTCCGTAGGCCTGCATGAGGTCGGGCAGGCGCAGCGTCGACAGGTCGTCGCGCGAGGGTGTGCCGGGGTATCCCGACAGCCGCAGATCGCGGTACGCGCAGCTCTTCTCGTAGAGGGTGCGCAGGAACCGGCCGTTGCCGAGCTCGTCGATCCAGCCCTGGTCGACGACGTGCCCGGCGATCGAACGCAGCTCGTCCAGCGCCTCCTCGTCCCAGATGTCGCCGTTCTCGGCGGCCAGCACCTCGCCGATGGAGGTCAGTTCGAGCGGGCGGTAGGAGGGGAAGTCCACACGGCTGGTGAAGCGCGAGGAGAGACCGGGGTTGGCGGCGAGGAGCCGGTCCATGCCCTCGGGGTAGCCGGCGAGGATCACGACCAGATGGTCCCGGTTGTCCTCGGCCCGCTTCAGCAGGACCTGGAGGGCCTCGTCGCCGTACGCGTCGCCCTTGCCGTAGCCGGAGTTGGACAGGGAGTACGCCTCGTCCACGAACAGGACGCCGCCGATCGCCGAGTCGATCAGCTCGTTGGCCTTCACGGCGGTCTGGCCGAGGTACTCGCCGACCAGATCGGACCGCTGGGCCTCGACCAGATGGTCTCCGCCGAGGAGCCCGAGGGCGTAGAAGACCCGGCCGAGAATCCGCGCCACCGTGGTCTTGCCCGTGCCCGAGGGCCCTGAGAAGACGAAGTGCCGTTTCGGAGGCTGCACCGGCAGACCCTGCCCGGTGCGCAGCCGTGCCATGTTGAGCTGCGCCGACAACGCCTTGACCTGGCGTTTCACCGGCTCAAGGCCCACCATGCGCTCCAGCTCGGCGAGCGCCTCGTCGAGCAGGGCGGGATCGGTCGGTCCCGGGGGCATCGGCTGCACCGGCATCGCGGCCTTCTCCCGGAAGCCGTCCGGCTGGGGAGGCAGCCCGCCGGGAGGCGAGGGGTCGGGATCGGGAAGCCTCAGATCGCGTCCCTCGGTGCCGAACAGCGCGTCCATGCCGTCCGGGCCCTCCAGCACGTCCTGCCCGATCCCGGCGAGTGTGATCGCCGCGAGGTCGGCGGCGGCGTCGTCGTACCCGTCGCCCTCGGCGATGGCCGCGAGCCGCGCCGAGGTGTCCATGAAGGAGGGGTCGACCCGGTGCACCGCCCGGTACAGGGGCAGGGCCGCGGCGGAGCGTCCGGTGCCCTCGTGGGCGCGGGCGAGCCAGTACCGGAGTTCCTTGCGCTGCGGCTGCTCGCTGCGGCAGCGCATCAGCGCGGACGACAGCAGCGGTTCGGCCTGTCCGTACATCTCCAGCCGGACCCGGGCCATGCCGCCGAACAGACCGGCCTCGATGCCGAGCATGGGGTCGTTGATCAGCGGATCGGTGTGCCGCACCAACTGCTCCCAGTCCTTGACCAGATAGGCGCGGCACGCGTGCAGGAACCGGACCTGGTGGTCGGCGTCGACCGGCGGCAGTCCGGCCAACGCCCGGTCCAGTTCGGGGACATGACGTCCGTCGAGCCAGTGCGAGGCGTGCGCCAGCAGCAGGTCGCGCGGACTCTCCAGTACGGGCTGGACCCACCAGCCCAGCCAGTACCAGGAGTTGAGTGTGCGCCGGTGCCGGGAGCGCTGCTCGCCGAAGCGGTCCCGGTGCCGGAACATCCGCAGCAGCGCGGTCGTCGTGTCCACGCGTAACGCGTGCAGTCCGAGCCAGCCGTCCGCCATACCGGGGTCCATCCGGACCGCGGCGCGGAACTCCTCCTCCGCCTGCGGGTAGGCGCCCATCGTGTAGGCGTCCACACCTCGCAGCCAGGCGAGGTCGGCCGGGGCCTCGGGGCCCTGGGTGCCGAAGTCCATCACGTCCCCCACAAACCGTGCCCCCGATGGTCGGGGAGTGCCTCGCGGATCAGGACATCCCCTTGCCGCCGGGCCGGTGCCCGTCGGCAGCTCTGGTCGAACGACTGTGCCGCGGACGGGAGTTGAAGCGGTGCGGGCAGAGCAGCCGTCCGAAAGTCGCACCGAGAGGCATGGTACCCGCGGGGGACGGGCCTGCCGAAGGGTGCCGCACAGCCCGTTCCACGAGGTGGGAGGGGACGGGGCGGTCCGGAAACGGTGACCCAGGGTGAGCGCGGGGCGCCGTGGGGTGTCCGGAAAGAGGGGGTGTGGGCAGAACGAAGCCCCCGATCACGGGGGAACAACCGGGGGCTTCGCGACTGCGGGCGGCTCCCGAAGGGCCGCTGCTTCAGAACGTAAGACCTGTACGGCCCCCTGGTCAAGCAGAGTTGGGGCACTGAGGCAACTTCTCCGGAGTGGGTCTTCGCAACGTCAGCACGCTGCGGATGGTCCATCACGGTGCGTGACGAGTTGGTCCGGTCCAGGCGCCCCAGCGGGCCCCTCTCGCACCTCGTATCCCTCGGAACACTGACGCACCACCTGGTGGGCGAACGGCCGTGAGGGGTCCTCGGTGAAGTGCCGGCGCTCGGCGCGGACCCATCCGTCCCAGAAGTCGTTCTGCGCCTGCCCGTCCCGTCGCCGGCCCCGCTCCCAGGCCTGTTCGTGCGGCAGTTCCATCCACAGCAGCCGCGCCAGCCGGGGCCGCAGCGCCCGGCGTCCCGCGCCGACACCCTCGACGATCACCACGGGCGCGACCGGCAGCTCGCGGACCGGCCCGAACTCCCTGGCAGTCCAGTCGTAGGGGGCGTAGCGCGCGGTCTCGCCCCGCTCCCAGGGCTCGACCACCGAGCTCAGCAGGCGCCCGGTCCAGCCGAAGAGCTCCTCGTGGGTGGCGATGTCGTCCAGGTGCAGCACGGGCGCGCCACCCAGTGCCGCCGCCAGTCTCCCGGCGAACGTGGTCTTGCCGGAGCCGGCGTGGCCGTCCACGCCGATCAGGCGGACGGGTCCGCAGGAGGGCGGCAGCAGGAGCAGCCGTGAGGCGAGGTCGTGAATGGGGTTTCCCGGGGTGGAGGTACGGCGGGGGCACAGTACTGGGGAACATTCTATCGAGGCGTCGCCCACTGCGGATCCATGGGTTCAGGATGGTGTCGCGTTGAACTATTCATTGAACAATCCCCAAGACCTTCGGGAGCCCGTCCGGGAACATTCCCGAGCCCGCGGAACCAGGTATTTCAGATAGGGCGTTCCAGTACTCGGTGTTGCTGAGTAGGGTTCCTGTTGCGGAACGGCGAGGTGTCGTACGGGGATGGACAGGGGAAGATGGCCGCGGGGTTATTCGAGGGGCAGTACGTGTGGCATCCGGCGGCCGACGACCGCACACTCGCGAGCGTCTGCACGGATGTCAGAGCCGGCCGCTATCTGAGCGCCCACGAAGCTCTCGCGGAGACCCGCTCCGACTATGGATTACGGGCTCATCGTTCCCTCGTCCTGGCTTCCGAGGCCGCCGACTCCGACCTCGCCGAGCGCTGGCTGGCCGAGGAGCGGACCCCCGAGGCCGCCCTGATGTGGGCCCGCGTGGCCGTCCTGCGGGCGTTACGGGCGGCCGACGCCAAGGACGACCGGGCCGAGGCCCTGGAACGCATCGCGCTGACCGCCTGCGACCGCGCCGCGCTGATGGACCGGGCTGATCCCACGCCCTGGGTCGCCCGGCTGTCCATGGCCCGGCTGCACGACCTGCGCGACACCGCCCCACAGGGGCTCCTGACCCAGCCCCACGGCCCCTGGCGCCTGTTCTCCCACGTCCTGCGCCTCGATCCCTGGAACCGTGAGGGCCATCACCGGTTCCTGGCGTTCTTCTTCACCCGGTACGGCGGTTCCGTGAACGCCGCCTGGGACGTCGCCGCCTTCCTGAGCCAGCGCGCCCCCGCCTCCTCCTCCTTGCGGCTGCTGCCGCTGGTGGCCCTGGTGGAGAGCTACAACCCCACGCACCTGCTGGTGGACCGCACCTGGGAGCAGCCGCAGTGGCGTTCCACGGCGCTCGCGATCTACCAGAACTGGCTTCCGGAGGTCTCCGGACACCGCTTCACGCCGGTGCTCGACCTGGCGTATCTGGCGCACGCGCTCTACATGGCGCAGCGCGAGTTCGAGGCGCGGGCGGTGCTCATGGCCATGGGGCCGTACGCCTGCCGCATGCCGTGGAGCGTGTTCGGCGAACCCGAGGAGCAGCTCTCCCGCGCCCGCCGCGCCTGCGGGCTGCCCGTGCCGGGGGGCGGCTGACCGCCGGCCCTCCTTGCCCGACGTCCCGAACCACCCCCCAGAGAAAGGTCGGCTGTGTCAGAGCGAATAACGGCCCCGGGCCGTACGAGCGGCCGCGGAAACGATTCCGTCGCCTTCGACGACGACGCGACGCTGCACGCGATGGGATATCCGAGGAAACTCACCCGTCGATTCCAGGCGTTCGACAATTTCGCCATCTCCTTCACCATCATCAACGTCATTTCCGGTATCTTCTCGTCCTTCGGGTTCGGAATGAACGCGGGTGGCCCGCGCATTCTCGTGTTCGGCTGGATCGGCGTTTCGGTGATGGTGCTCTTCATCGGTGCCGCGATGGCCGAGGTCGCCTCCGCGTATCCGACCAGCGGGGCCCTCTATTTCTCCGCGGGCAAGCTCGCCAAGCGGCACAAGGGTGCCTGGTCCTGGTACACGGGCTGGCTGAATTTCGTGGGCCAGGTGGGAGGCACGGCCGCCACCGGATACGCGGCCGCCACGTTCATCCAGGCGTTCGTGGCCCTTCAGTGGGACACGTACCGGCCGACGGCCGAGCAGACGGTCCTGATCACGGCGCTGATCATCGTGCTCCAGGGTTTGGCCAATACCTACACCGTCCAGCTGGTCGCCGTGCTGAACCGGATCTCCGTGTGGTGGCTGCTGATCGGGCTCGTCGTGATCGTGGGAACACTCATCGTGATGCCCGACGACCACCAGTCGGCCTCGTTCGTCACCCATTTCGCGAACAACACCGGTTTCACGAACGGGATTTACGGAGGGATGCTCGGCCTGCTGGTCACGAGCTGGACCTTCACGGGCTTCGACGGCAGCTTCCACATGTCCGAGGAAACGGTGCGGGCCACGGTCAACGCGCCGAAGGGGATCACCCGTTCGATCGGCTATTCGGCGATCACCGGGCTCATCCTGATGCTCGCCCTTGTGTACAGCATTCATGATTACGGCCGGGTCGCGCGCTCCTCGGCGCCGCCCGTGCAGATCCTCATCGATGGACTTGGCATGACCATGGCTAAGTTCATCCTGCTCATCGTGATCGGGTCCATGCTCTTCTGCGGGCTGGCCAACCTGACGAGCAACACCCGGCAGATCTTCGCCTTCTCCCGGGACGGCGCGATGCCGGGCTCGCGCTGGTGGCACTCCGTCTCGCCGCGCACCCGTACCCCCGTGAAGGCCGTCTGGCTGGCGGTCGCGTGCTCGCTGGCCCTCGTCCTGCCCGGATGGTGGTCGCACACCGCCTTCACGGCCATCGTCAGTGTCAACGTCGTCGGACTCTTCCTCGCCTACGCCGTGCCGGTCTTCCTGCGGCTGCGGCTCGGGGACGAGTTCCAGCCCGGACCCTGGAACCTGGGCCGGTGGAGCAAGCCCGTCGGCTGGGTGGCGGTGACCTGGATCCTCGTCAGCAGCGTGCTCTTCATGCTGCCCCAGACCTCGCCGATCACCGGGGACAACTTCAACTACGCCTCGATCGCCCTGGCCGTGGTGCTGGTCGTCGCGACGGTGTGGTGGTTCGCCACGGCGCGCCGCCGTTTCCAGGGTCCCGTCAGTTACGGCCGCCCCGACGAGGTCGCCGCCATGGATCTCGTCTGATCGTCTTCCGCCTCGGCCCCGGCACCCGCCGGGGCCGAGGCGTCCCAGGTCATGCCAGTGGTCCCGACCAATATTGGTGGGCGCGGCACGGCCCGAAGTGCTGGCAGAAGTCGCCCTCCGGCGTCCATAGTTGGCGCACGACAGAGCATTGGGCCCGCCCGTTCCGGACACCCCTGGGGGTTCTCCACCCATGAGCAGAGCCGAACAGCCGTCCCGCAGAACCGTCCTGGCCGCCGCGGTCGCCGCCGCGGCGGCGGTGGGAGCCGCGGGGCCGCCGGCCGCCGCCGCGGCCCGCCGGACCAGAGCGCCCGGCGGTCTCGTCGACAACCGCGCCTGGACCTCGTACAGCGACTGGCGTGCGGGCACCGCGCGGGGCGCGCGGGCCGTTCCGGGTACCCGTCCCGGCCTGGTGATCGTCGCCCCGGCCGGCACGACGGACTACACCGACCCGCACACCGGCAGGACGGCCACCTGGGAGTACGCGACCTGGACCTCGCCGGTCCACCGGCTCGCCGTTCCCGCCACGGAGGCCATCGCCTCCTGGAACGCGCACACCCCGGCCGGCAGCTGGCTCCAGGTCGAACTGACCGGCACCTACTCCGACGGCACGGACACGCCCTGGTACGTCATGGGCCGCTGGGCCTCCGGCGACCAGGACATCCGGCGCACCTCCGTGGACGGCCAGACCGACGGCCGCAGCACGATCTGGACGGACACCTTCTCCGTCGACGACGCCGCCTCGGGCCTGCGCCTCGTCTCGTACCGGCTGCGGCTGACCCTCTACCGCACCCCGGGCACCCGGATCACGCCCACCGTGTGGCGGCTGGGCGCGATGGGCTCGGACATCCCGGACCGCTTCACCGTCCCCGCCTCCGCCCCCGGCCTCGCCCAGGAACTGAACGTCCCGCGCTACTCGCAGGAGATCCACGCCGGCCAGTACCCGGAGTACGACAACGGCGGCGAGGCCTGGTGCAGCCCCACCTCCTCGCAGATGATCATCGAATACTGGGGTCGCAGGCCCACCTCCGAGCAGCTCGCCTGGGTCGACCCCGCCTTCGCCGACCCGCAGGTGTGCCTCGCGGCCCGCTCCACCTACGACTACCAGTACGCGGGCTGCGGCAACTGGCCCTTCAACGCCGCCTACGCGGCCACGTACAAGGACCTCCAGGGTGTGGTGACCCGGCTCGGCTCGCTGACCGACCTGGAGACCTTGATCGCCGCGGGCATCCCGGCCATAACGTCCCAGTCGTTCCTCAAGTCCGAGCTCACGGGCGCGGGTTACGGCACCTCGGGCCACCTCATGACGGTCATAGGGTTCACCGCGGACGGCGATGTGATCGCCAACGACCCGGCCTCGCCCGGCGACGACGCGGTGCGCAGGGTCTACAAGCGCGCCGAGTGGGAGAACATCTGGCTGCGGACCAAGCGCTACAACGCCTCGGGGAAGGTGGTCTCCGGCACCGGCGGTGTCTGCTACCTGTACTTCCCGGCGCATCCCTCGGCCCGGCAGCGCAAGGCGCTCGCGGCGGTCGGCATCAGGTGAGCTGAGGAGCGGCTCCCCGCGGTAGCGGGCCACCGGCACGGCCGGGACCTTCCCGCGGGGAGGCTTCCGGCCGGCCGGGACCGTGTGACGATCCGCACAGGCGGTGCGCGCCGGGCGCGCCCCACGGGGCCCCGGCGCCGGCCGGGTCGCGGACGTGACCGGGGTCTCTACCGGTGTCGGCGGCTCCGGTGGCAAGGTGGTCGGGTCGGTGGGGAGCCGGCGGGGGACACCACCGCACCACGACGTCAGCGAGATGCCATGACCGCGAGCTCAGCCACCGCCCCTCGTCTCCGCGCCCGGACCGGAGGTCCCGGCGAGGACGGCCCGAAGATCCTCGAACACGTCCTGGGCTGGATCTTCGTGATGGTCGTGGCGATGCTGGTGACGCGGCTCGGCTTGCTCTAGACCGTTCCCCGGACGTCGTCCGGGACCGCCGGGCGCCGATCGCCCCCGGATGACGGTCGGCACGGTTCTGCCATACTGCGCTTGTTCCGTCGGCAGTTGGAGACCAGGGCCGGAATTGAATAATAGTCAACAGCGTGAGGTCGACCGCCCCCGGGCGCGGGGCACCGACCGTTCACTGGCGCGCCGCGCCGAACTCATCACCATCGGGCGGAAGTTGTTCGCCGACACCTCGTACGACGCACTGTCGATGGATGACATCGCGCGACAGGCGCATGTCGCCAAGGGGCTGATCTACTACTACTTCAAGTCCAAGCGCGGCTACTACCTCGCCATCGTCGAGGACTCGGTCGCGGACCTGGTCTCCCGGGCCGCCGACGGTCCGGAGCTGCCCGGAGCGGAGCGGGTCCATCGCACGATCGACGGCTATCTCCGCTACGCCGAGCACAATCAGGCCGCCTACCGCACGATCGTCACCGGCGGTGTGGGCTTCGACGCCGAGGTGCAGGCGATACGCGAGGGTGTGCGCGAGGCGATCGTCGCGACGATCGCCGAGGGGGCGTACGGCCGGCGCAGGGTCGGACCGCTGCCGCGCGTCGCCCTTCTCGGCTGGCTGCACGGCGTGGAGGGGGCCACCCTCGACTGGATCGACCGTCCCGCCCTGCCGCGCGACACGATGCGCGAGCTGCTCGTGAAGATGCTGGGGGGTGCGATGCGTGCCGTCGAGGAGATCGACCCGTCCTACGCGGCCCCGCCCGACGCCCGGCGGGACAGCTGACGAAACCGTATGAGGACTAGGGCCAATGGTTCGGACCAATTCCGCGGTTCCTCCGGGCGCGGCCGTGACCGTGGCGGTGGCCGTGTCCGGGAGGGCGTCCTGTCGGTGACCGTTCGTCATCCGGCGCGGGGTGCCTCCGTTCGGGCGTACTCCCGGCGCCACGTCCGGTGTCGGCCGGGTTCCGGGAGCGGGAGGGGGAGCATCGGCGGGGCCGGGGGAGGCCCGGCGGCGCCGTCCCGGGCGGCGTCCGTGGGCGTGCCCGACCAGGGAGGAGCGCCACCGTGCCCGATCGCGCCGCGCAGCCGGTGGACCGTCAGCTGCCCACGGACGAGGCCAGGGATCTGATCTCGCTCGTCCGCGACCTGGCCCGGCGCGAGATCGCGCCCGGGGCCGCCGAGGAGGAGGACGCAGGGCGCTTCCCGCGTGAACTCTTCGGCCTGCTCTCGGAGTCCGGACTGCTCGGCCTGCCCTACGACCCTGCCCACGGGGGCGGCGGCCAGCCGTACGAGGTCTACCTCCAGGTCCTCGAAGAGCTCGCCATGGCCCGTCTCACGGTGGGCCTCGGCGTCAGCGTCCACACCCTGGCCTGTCACGCGCTGGCGCACCAGGGAACCGAGGAGCAGCGCGCCGCGCATCTGCCCGCCATGCTCGGCGGCGGACTGCTCGGCGCGTACTGCCTCTCCGAACCCTCCTCCGGCTCCGACGCCGCCTCACTGCGGACGAGGGCGGAACGCCGCGGGGACGACTGGGTCATCAGCGGCACCAAGGCATGGACCACGCACGGCGGGGTGGCCGACTTCTACACGGTGTTCGCCAGAAGCGGTGCCGAGGGTTCGCACGGCATCTCGGCCTTCCTGGTGCCCGGCGACGCGGAGGGGCTGAGCGCTTCGCCGCCCGAGCGGAAGATGGGCATGAAGGGCTCGCCGACCGCGCAGGTCCACTTCGACGCGGTACGGGTCGATGGCGGCCGCCTGCTCGGCGGCGAGGGCCGGGGCTTCGAGATCGCCCTGGCCGCGCTCGACTCGGGGCGGCTCGGGATCGCCGCCTGCGCCACCGGCCTGGCCCAGGCCGCGCTGGACGAGGCCGTCGCGTACGCCCGCGGGCGGCGCCAGTTCGGGCGGCGGATCGCGGACTTCCAGGGGCTTCGCTTCCTGCTCGCGGACATGGCCACCCGGATCGAGGCCGGCCGCTCGCTCTGTCTGGCCGCCGCCCGGCTGCGCGACACGGGCCGGCCCTTCTCCCGACAGGCGGCCATGGCGAAACTGCTGTGCACGGACGGGGCGATGAAGGTCACCACGGACGCCGTCCAGATCCTGGGCGGGTACGGATACACCGCCGATTTCCCGGCCGAACGCTACCTCCGCGAGGCGAAGGCGCTCCAGATCGTCGAGGGCACCAATCAGATCCAGCGCATGGTCATCGCACGGCATCTCGTGGGTCCCGAGGAGCGCTGAGTTCACCGCGCGCGTCCGGGGCGGCGCCGAACTCGTCGCGCGGATCCCGGGACGCGCCGAAGCGGCCGTCGCCGTGCGGGTCCCGGGCCGCGGCGAAGCGTTCCTCCTCGCGCGTTTCCGCGAGCACGCCGCCGAACCGCACGTAGCCGTACATCACCGACGGCGCCGCGAGACGTGACCACTCGGGGTCGTGGTGCCCCGGCAGGGTGCGGCCGCGGTCGGCCCAGGCGCGCATCAGGGCGCGATAGATGGGCGGGTCCTGAGCCGGCGGGGCCGGCGGTGGCGGTGGTACCCAGTGAACCGCCGGAGCCGGGACGAGGATCCGGCGCCGGTTCCCGGTCGCGGAAGGTGTGGGGCTCATACCGGGCCAACGGGCGGGCGGCCGGACAGGTCACCCGTCCAGGGAATCGGGCGTGTGTCCATGAGCACCTCCTGTGAGGCTCACGCGGCGCATCGCCTACCGCCAGGCGCACTTCGGCGAGGCGAGCGCCCCCCCCCGGGGACATTGACCCGGACCCGGACACGCTGATCCTGCACCACGGCGGCCCGCGGGCCATGGTGCAGGGCAGTCACGGGGACGAAGCGGGTGGCACCCGCCGAACGCGCCGAGCCGTCAGGCCGCGCGCCGCAGCTCGGAGGTCCGCATGGGGACCGAGCCGGGACCGCCCACATGGGAGAACGGCTGCGTGCGCCAGTCAAGTCCCTGGGGGAGCGTCAACAGGAGGCCGGTGTCCTGCTGCTGGGGTTCCGCCGTGTCGTCCGCGGAGGGGGCCTCGGCGGCCGCGCGGCCCGTACCCGAACAGACCGTGAGCCCGAACGGGTTCCACGGGGAGGCGCACAGGGCGTGCTCCGGCAGGAACTCCTCGTCCGCCAGCAGCGCGATCGGCTGCGCGCAGTCCGGGCAGATCACCCGGTACATCTCGAAAGTGTCGTACGCGTCGAACTCATCGCCTTCGAGGGTGTCGGATTCGACGCCCTCCGGCTCGGGTTCGAGAACGGCCTGCTGCCGCTTGGGTGCGGTACGACCAGGGCGCTTAAGACTCTGCATGGGTTTCTCCCCCTCGGGTGGGCCGGCAAGAAGCTGCGACCTCGACCACAGCAAGCACTTCCCGTCCCGTCTCCGCGGTAATCACGCGAACTTCGCCGACCCGGTTGCATTCATGTGTCCTTCGTCACATGCCGCCCGCAGGTGCCCCGCCTGGCGGAAAACCGACGGCCGACGGGCGGCCCACCGGGACCGGGTCACATCACAAAGCGGTTATGACCTGCACCGCTGAGGTATCCCGGCGTGTCGGCGGCCCTGTAGGTTCTTGCGCCATGGAGGAGCTGGATCGACAGATCGTGCAGCTGCTCGTCGCAGACGGGCGGATGAGTTACACCGACCTGGGCAAGGCCACGGGCCTGTCCACGTCCGCCGTGCACCAGCGGGTGCGCCGCCTCGAACAGCGCGGCGTCATCCGGGGCTATGCCGCGGTCGTGGACCCGGAGGCCGTCGGGCTGCCCCTGACCGCCTTCATCTCGGTGAAGCCGTTCGACCCGAGCGCACCCGACGACATCGCCGAACGCCTCGCCGGCGTACCGGAGATCGAGGCCTGCCACAGTGTCGCGGGCGACGAGAACTACATCCTCAAGGTGCGGGTCTCGACCCCGCACGAACTCGAGGAGCTCCTCGGCCGGCTGCGGGCGCTCGCGGGTGTGTCCACCCGCACCACGGTCGTCCTGTCGACCCCGTACGAGTCCCGTCCGCCCCGCATCTGAGGGGTTCGCTCCGGCGAACCCGCGGGCACACGGACACGCGACCGGGCGCGACGGCCGGCCCGCCGCGCCGTGTCGACCCCACCCGGGCGACGCCCCGCCGCCGGCAGGCGCGAGACTGTCCCCATGAGTGAGAGCACCGCCCCGTCGGACACCGTGCTGCTGCGCGGTGGAGAAGTCCACAGCCCCGCCGACCCCTTCGCCACGGCCATGGTCGTGGAACGCGGCCAGGTCGCCTGGGTCGGCTCGGAAGGCGCCGCCGACGCCTTCGCCGAAGGCGTCGACGAGGTCGTCGACCTCGAAGGCGCCCTGGTCACCCCGGCGTTCACCGACGCGCACGTGCACACGACCGCCACCGGGCTCGCGCTCACCGGACTCGACCTGTCCGGCGCGCCGACCCTGGAAGCCGCCCTCGCCCTCGTGCGCGACTTCGCCGTCTCCCGTCCCGGCGACCGGGTGCTCCTCGGCCACGGCTGGGACGCGGCCCGCTGGCCAGGCGGCCGGCCCCCGGCCCGCACGGATCTCGACGCCGCGACCGGCGGACGCCCGCTCTACCTCTCCCGCATCGACGTCCACTCCGCCGTGGCCACCAGCGCGCTCCTGGACCTGGTCCCCGGGGTCACCTCGCTCGCCGGGTACGCGGCCGACGGCCCCCTGACCCGCGACGCCCACCACGCCGTGCGCGCGGCCGCCCTCGGCGCCGTCGGCACCGGACAGCGCACCGAGGCCCAGCGCGCCGCGCTCGCCCACGCCGCCTCGCTCGGCATCGGCTCCGTGCACGAGTGCGCGGGCCCCGAGATCTCCTCCGAGGTCGACTTCACCGGCCTGCTGCGGCTCGCCGCCGAGGAGCCGGGACCGCGGGTCGTCGGCTACTGGGCCGACCGCGACATCGAGAAGGCACGGTCCCTGGGCGCCGTCGGCGCGGCGGGTGACCTGTTCGTCGACGGCTCCCTCGGCTCGCACACCGCCTGTCTGCACGACTCCTACCGGGACGCGGACCACACGGGAATCGTCCACCTCGACGCGGACGCCGTGGCCGAGCACGTGGTGGCCTGCACCGAGGCGGGCCTCCAGGCGGGCTTCCACGCCATCGGGGACGCCGCGGTGACCTCCGTGGTCGCGGGCTTCCGCGCAGCCGCCGAGAAGGTCGGCCTGGCCCGCGTGCGCGCCGCCCGGCACCGGATCGAGCACGCCGAGATGCTCACCCCGGAGACCGTCGCGGGCTTCGCCGAGCTCGGCCTCACCGCCTCCGTCCAACCCGCCTTCGACGCGCTGTGGGGCGGCGAGGACGGCATGTACGCCCAGCGCCTCGGAGCGGACCGGGCCCGGTCGCTCAACCCCTTCGCGGCCCTGCTGCGCGCCGGTGTGCCCCTCGCCTTCGGCTCCGACAGCCCGGTGACCCCGCTCGACCCGTGGGGCACCGTCCGCGCGGCGGCGTTCCACCGCACGCCCGAGCACCGGGTGTCCGTGCGGGCCGCCTTCACCGCCCACACCCGGGGCGGCTGGCGGGCCGTCGGACGCGACGACGCGGGCGTCCTGGTGCCGGGCGCGCCCGCGGACTACGCGGTGTGGCGCACCGGCCACCTCGTCGTCCAGGCCCCCGACGACCGGGTCGCGCGCTGGTCCACCGACCCGCGCTCCGGCACACCCGGGCTCCCCGATCTGACTCCCGGCGGCGACCTGCCCGTCTGCCTGCGCACGGTGGTCGGCGGGCGCACGGTATTCGTACGGCCTAACGAGTGATGTCCCGTGGTGCCGGGCGTGCTTCCAGGGCCCGGCACCCCGACGTTCGACCTGCGCATCCTCGGCTCTGACCTGGGCTTTGTCGGTAAAGGCGCAGATCAAGCCAGTGTTGACAGCCTGCGGCAGGGGGCGGGTAGGTTCGGCCCGTCCACCACCGGACGGCCGACCGGGGAACTTCCGCACGGCCTCGCGGCGCCGCTGGGTCAGGGGTGGTGCGCCGCACCGGCGCACCGGCCACTGGGAGCCAGGCCCAGCGCCGGCGCCACGAGGCGAGGGAACGTTCCGACACGTCGGCAGGTGCGACCCGGGTGGGGCCCGGACGTTCAGTAGACAACGGCTTTCGGTCGACCCGCAGCCAGCGGGTCCCAGGTCGGCCCGAAGGGCGCCGGGCCCCGATCCGCAGGACACCGCGGGACGCGTTTTTCGCTCCGGCGGGTCCGCTCTTACCCGCCTCTTGGCGAATCGACACCCCCGTAGGGCGGCCGCGACGCGGCGGCGCAGGCTGGGCGCACTATGGTGGAGCCCTGCGTACGGATACGAAGGGGCAGCAGTGAACGACGGCGACGGGACCCTCGCGGCGGAAGCCCAGGGGAGGCGGTTCGGCCCGCTCGGCACGGCCTTGGTGATCATTCCGACCTACAACGAGGCGGAGAACATCAAGAAGATCGTCGGCCGGGTGCGATCCGCCGTGCCCGAGGCGCATGTGCTGGTGGCGGACGACAACAGCCCCGACGGCACGGGCAAGCTCGCCGACGAGCTGGCGGCCGACGACGAGCAGGTCCAGGTCCTGCACCGCAAGGGCAAGGAAGGGCTCGGCGCCGCCTACCTCGCGGGATTCCGCTGGGGTCTGGAGAACGGCTACGGCGTCCTCATCGAGATGGACGCCGACGGCTCGCACCAGCCGGAGGAGCTTCCTCGCCTGCTGACCGCGCTCAAGGGCGCCGACCTGGTCCTCGGCTCACGCTGGGTCCCCGGCGGCCGTGTGGTGAACTGGCCCAAGTCCCGCGAGTTCATCTCGCGCGGCGGCAGCCTGTACTCCCGCGTCCTGCTCGACGTACCGATCCGGGACGTGACCGGCGGGTACCGCGCCTTCCGCCGCGAGACCCTCGAAGGCCTCGGCCTCGGCGAGGTGGCCTCGCAGGGCTACTGCTTCCAGGTCGACCTGGCCCGCCGTGCGGTGCGGGCCGGCTATCACGTGGTCGAGGTCCCGATCACCTTCGTGGAACGCGAGCTGGGCGACTCCAAGATGAGCCGCGACATCCTCGTGGAGGCGCTGTGGCGCGTCACCACGTGGGGTGTGGGCGAGCGGGTCGGCAAGCTCACCGCCCGCCGCAAGCAGTCCTGACACCCTTCTGACACAGCGCGGGCCCCCGGGTCCGCCGGCCCTCCTGGCGACGGGGCGACCGGTGGGTCCCGCCGGGGCCCGCGAGCGGTGTCCGCAGGGCGGGGCCGGCCGCCGCCGACGGGGATTGAGCATCCGCTTATCCCGTATTGAGGCGCGTCCAGGCACACTGGGAGCATGACGACAGGCGTTCCGACCCCCACTTCCTCCCGCCCGCCGCGCTCGCGGCTGCGCACCTTCCTGCCGATCGGTGTCGCGGTGTGGCTGGTGCTGGAGATCTGGCTGCTGACGCTCGTCGCCCGTGCCACGAGCGGCTTCACGGTGTTCCTGTTGCTGGTCGCCGGGTTCGTCCTCGGCGCCGTGGTCATCAAGCGGGCCGGCCGCCGCGCCTTCCGGAATCTGAGCCAGACGCTCCAGCAGGCGCAGAGCGGTGGGACGTCCCCGGGCGACAGCGGCCGGGGCAACGGCCTGACGATGCTCGGCGGTCTGCTCCTGATGATCCCGGGGCTGATCTCCGACACGATCGGCCTGCTCCTGCTGATTCCGCCGGTCCAGAAGATCGTCAGCCGCTCGGCGCAGCGCACCTTCGAGCGCAAGGTGCGGCTGGCCGCCCCCGGCTCCGTCGGCGACGCCTTCCAGCAGGCCCGTATGCACCGCCCCGACGGCAAGGTGGTCCAGGGCGAGGTCATCAGGGACGAGACCCCGAGCGAGCCGGGCGGCCCCTATCCGCCGCTGAACCGCTAGGCCACGGACACGGCCCGGGGTCGCGGACACGGCCCCGGCCTCCACGAAGCCTCCACTCCGCCGGATCCCGGGCCGTGACAAGGTCCCGGGGCCGGCGGTTTCGTGCGTTCACCGGGATCCGGGGGGCTCGGCGGGAGACGTTCACCGGGATCCGGCGCACTCGCGTTCACAGGGGTCCACCGTCACCGTCTCAGCTGCGTCGCCCCCACCTCTGGGTGCACCGGAACGCACGAGACCGCGGGCCCCGTACCTGAAGTACGGTGCCCGCGGTCTCGGCGTGCGGTGTATGCCGCTCGACCCTCGAAGGGGTCAGGCGGACTTGCGGCTGTCCCGCGGATGCACCGCGATGTTCATCGCGCCGGAGCGAAGAACGGCCAGACGCTCCTCGAGGACCTCTTCGAGCTCCTCGCGAGTGCGCCGCTCCATCAGCATGTCCCAGTGCGTGCGCGCGGGCTTCGCCTTCTTTTCCTCAGGGCCGTCGCCGTCGACGAGAAGTGCCTGGGCCCCGCAGACCTTGCACTCCCACTCCGGCGGAATTTCGGCCTCCACCGAGAAGGGCATCTCAAACCGGTGCCCCTTCTCGCATGCGTACTCCACGGCCTGGCGCGGGGCCAGGTCGATGCCGCGGTCCGTCTCATAGCTGGTCACTACGAGGCGTGTGCCGCGAAGAGCTCGCTCACTCATGAATCGTGCCTCCCGGGCTTGTCGCCCACAGGACAGGTGTCGCTGTCGTCGTCATCCGGTCAACGTCCGGTCGGCGGTAAAGATTCCCGATGTGGGTCATGCGTCGCCGTCGTAGCCGCCCCTTGTTGTACCCACCGTCGCCCGCTTTGTCACATCTGGCATCAGATGTCACCCAACGCTTCAGTATCATTGACGCGCAGTAACGGTACGGCAGGCAGGCCAAACGCGTACACTACCGCTCTTTGGCCCCGGACGCTAAATCCTGTCCGGTACGGGATTGCCCGCGTCACGCACCGCCTGGCGCACCGGGACCCGCGCGAGCAGGGCGAAGCCGATGACGAAGAAGACCACGAGCGAGATGATCGCGTCCCGGTAGCTTCCCGTCAGCTGGTAGGTCAGCCCGAACAGCAGCGGACCGAGCCAGCTCATCCCGCGGTCGCTCATCTCGTACGCGGAGAAGTACTCGGCCTCCTTACCGCTCGGCACGAGGTGCGAGAACAGAGACCGCGACAGCGCCTGGCTGCCGCCGAGGACCAGCCCGATGCAGGAGGCCAGGACGAAGAACCACACGGGCGCGCCGGCGGGCAGGAAGTAGCCGGCGGCGAGGGTGAGCGTCCAGGCGACGAGCGAGCCGAGAATGGTGCGTTTGGCGCCGTGTGTACGAGCCAGCCGGCCCATGCCCAGTGCGCCCCCGACCGCGAGCACCTGGACCAGGAGTACGGCCGTGATCAGGGTCGACTGGCTGAGGCCCAGCTCCTCGGAGCCGTAGACCGAGGCCTGCGAGATGACCGTCTGGATGCCGTCGTTGTAGATGAGGTAGGCGAGCAGGAACGAGAGGGTCAGGGGCTGGCGGCGCATGTCCCGCACCGTGGCGGCCAGCTGCCTCCATCCGTGCGCGGACGCCTGTCCGGCGGAGGCCGGAGGCAGTTGGCGATCGCGCAGCCGCTTCAGCGGTACGAGCGTGAAGGCGCCCCACCAGACACCCGCCGAGGCCAGACAGATGCGCACGGCCGTCGACTCGGAGACGCCGAAACTGTCGTGGGCGGTGAACAGGACCAGGTTTCCCACCAGCACCAGCGAGCCCGCCGCGTACCCGAAGGCCCAGCCCCGGGAGGACACGGAGTCGCGTTCCTCGGGCGGGGCGATCTGCGGGAGGTAGGAGTTGTACAGGACCATCGAGACGGCCAGCGAGGCGTTCGCGACGATCAGCAGCAGCCCGCCCAGCAGATAGCGGTCGCCGTCCAGGAAGAACATGCCGGTGGTGGCCGCGGCGCCCAGATAGGCCGCGGCCGCGAGCAGCGGCTTCTTGCGGCCGCTGCGGTCGGCGGCGGCGCCCGCCATCGGCATCACGAAGATCGACAGGATGACCGAGGCGGAGACCGCGTACGCGAAGAAGGATCCGGCGCGCACCGGTACGCCCAGCGGATGGACGAACCCGTCCGCGTCCGCCGCGTGCTTGGCCACCGCCGTCAGATAGGGGCCGAGGAACACGGTGAGCACGCTCGTCGAATAGACGGAGCAGGCCCAGTCGTAGAAGTACCAGCCGCGTTGTTCCCGCCGGCGCTCCGCGACCTCGTCGGCCGCCCCCGCCCGCACGGTGTCCGTGCTCATCCGTGCCCTCGCTTCCCCGTGAACGACCGCGCGAGGAGGCTCAGAACCAGGTGCCCCGGTCTTCCAGGACCTTGCGCAGTGTGTCGATGTGATCGGTCATGATGCCATCGACCCCCAGGTCCAGGAGCCGGTGCATGCGTTCCGGTTCGTTCACGGTCCATACGTGCACCTGGAGCCCGCGCGCGTGGGCGGCCCGCACGAAGCGGCGGTCGACCACCGGCACACCCGACTGCGTCTCGGGAACCTGCGCCGCGATCGCGGAGCGGCGCACCGCGGCCGGCACGCCCCAGGAGCGCAGCCGCAGGTTGAGCACGCCTCGGGTGCCGAACGAGGTCGCGAGGCGCGGTCCGGCGAGATGCTGGGCTCGGGTCACGCGGGCCTCGGAGAACGAGCCGACGCAGATCCGGTCCCAGGCGTCCGTGCGGCCGATCAGATCGAGCAGCGGGATCAGGGCCGGCTCGGCCTTGACGTCGATGTTCCAGCGCACGTCGGGGAGTTCCTCGAGCAGTTCCTCGAAGAGGGGGACGGGCTCCTTGCCCGCCACACGTGCCTGGCGCACGTCCGCCCACGGAAGGTCCGCGATCCGGCCCGCGCCGTCGCTCACCCGGTCGAGGGTCGTGTCGTGGAAGGCGACCAGCCTGCCGTCCGCCGTGGCGTGCACGTCGGATTCGATGTAGCGGTATCCGGCGTCCACCGCCCGCCGGAACTGCGCCAGGGTGTTCTCCAGGCCGTCCGCCGACCCGCCGCGGTGCGCGAAGGGGATCGGGCCGGGGTGATCGAGGTAAGGGTGAAGGGTGCGCGTGCTCACCCGGGCAGTATGGCGTGCTCGGGTTGACCAGGGGCGACAACGGCGCTGACGACCGGTGCCGGGCGGGCGGCGAACACCCGCAGGAAGAACTGGGCCAGGGGTCCGATGGCGACGGCGTAGGACACGGTGCCGATGCCGACCGTGCCGCCGAGCGCGAAGCCGGTCACGACGACGGCCACTTCGAGGACCGTGCGCACGACACGGACCGAGCGGCCCGTACGCCGGTGCAGCCCCGTCATGAGTCCGTCGCGGGGGCCGGGGCCGAAGCTCGCCGAGATGTACAGACCCGTGGCCACACCGTTCAGCACCACACCCGCCACCAGCAGCGGGATCCGCAGGGCGAGGGAGTGGACGTCCGGGACCAGCGCGAGTGTGCCGTCCATGGCGAGGCCGACCACGAAGACGTTGGAGACGGTGCCGAGGCCGGGCCGCTGGCGCAGCGGGATCCACAGGAGCAGCACCGCGGCCCCCACGATGATCGACACGACACCGATCGTCAGACCGGTCCGCTCGGCGAGGCCCTGGTGCAGGACTCCCCACGGCTCCAGGCCGAAGCCCGCCTCCACCATGAACGCCGCGCTCGCGCCGTACACGGCGAGCCCGATGTAGAGCTGGACGAGGCGGCGGGGGAGCCGCCCGGAACCGGGAGCCCCGGTGGCTGCGGACTCGGAAGGTGTGGACACGGGATGCCCCTCAGTGGTGGAAGTGGCCTGGCGCATGACACTCTGTGGCGTGAGAAGTGGCTACATCCATGGCCAATTCGGGGAAGGTGGACTGGAATCATGGCGCAGTGGACTTCGGCGGTGGGGGCCGCTCAACTGGCCCGCCTCCTCAACTCGCAGCAGGAGCGGCCCGCGGGACCGGGGACCCGCCGTCCGCCCGCGTACCGGGCGCTCGCCGACGGGGTGCGGCTGCTCGTGCTCGAAGGCCGGGTACCGGTCGCCGCCCGGCTGCCGGCCGAACGGGAGCTGGCGCTGGCCCTGTCGGTCAGCCGTACGACGGTCGCCGCGGCCTATGAGGCACTGCGCGCGGAAGGATTCCTGGAGTCGCGTCGCGGAGCGGGCAGCTGGACCGCGGTCCCCGCGGGCAATCCGCTGCCCGCGCGCGGTCTGGAGCCGCTGCCGCCCGAGACACTCGGTTCGATGATCGACCTCGGCTGCGCGGCGCTGCCCGCGCCCGAGCCGTGGCTGACCCGCGCCGTCCAGGGCGCCCTGGAGGAACTGCCGCCGTACGCGCACACGCACGGCGACTACCCCGCCGGCCTGCCCGCGCTGCGCGCCATGCTCGCCGAGCGGTACACGGCACGCGGCATCCCGACCATGCCCGAGCAGATCATGGTGACCACCGGGGCGATGGGCGCGATCGACGCGATCTGTCATCTCTTCGCGGGCCGCGGCGAGCGCATCGCCGTGGAGTCCCCCTCCTACGCCAACATCCTTCAGCTGATGCGCGAGGCCGGTGCCCGGCTGGTGCCCGTCGCGATGGCCGAGGGCCTGGCCGGCTGGGACATGGACCGCTGGCGCCAGGTGCTGCGCGACGCCGCGCCCCGCCTCGCCTACGTCGTCGCCGACTTCCACAACCCCACCGGCGCGCTCGCCGACGAGGACCAGCGGCGCGGGCTCGTGGACGCGGCGCGCTCGGCCGGAACCGTCCTCGTCGTCGACGAGACGATGAGCGAGCTGCATCTGGACGAGGGGCTGGAGATGCCGCGCCCCGTGTGCGGCTTCGACCCGGCCGGTTCGACCGTGATCACCGTGGGCTCGGCGAGCAAGGCCTTCTGGGCGGGCATGCGGATCGGCTGGGTGCGGGCCGCCCCCGACGTCATCCGCAGCCTGGTGGCCGCGCGCGCCTACGCCGACCTCGGCACGCCCGTGCTGGAACAACTCGGCGTGAACTGGCTGCTCAGCACCGGTGGCTGGGAGGAGGCCGTCGACATCCGGCGCGACCAGGCGCGCGAGAACCGTGACGCCCTGGTGGCGGCCCTGCGCCGCGAGCTGCCCCGCTGGGAGTTCTCCGTACCGCGCGGTGGTCTGACGCTGTGGGTGCGCACGGGCGGCCTGTCCGGGTCGCGGCTGGCCGAGGTCGGCGAGCGCGTGGGCGTACGGGTGCCCTCGGGGCCCCGGTTCGGAGTGGACGGCGCCTTCGAGGGGTACGTGCGGCTGCCGTTCACGGTGGGCGGCGCGGTGGCGGACGAGGCGGCGACGCGCCTGGCCGCGGCCGCCCGCCTGGTGGAGACGGGCGCCAGAGGCGGGGACGAGGAGCCCCGGACGTTCGTGGCGTAGCGGTACGGGGGCCGCGGAGCGGAGGGCGGCGCTGGAGCGGGGAGTCCGGCACGGGCGCGGGCCGGAGGTCCGCGATGGCCGTGGACACGGGAACGGACCGGAGGTCCGTGGTGGCCGTCGGACGAAGGAACGGGCCGGAGACCCCGCGGTGGGTCTCCGGCCCGTTCCATGGGCGTGGGCGGTCCTCGGGGTCGGTGCCCTATCCTTCCGCCACCGCGGCCCCGGCGATCCCGGCGACCTCGGAGGTCACCCGCTCCGCCGCGTCACCCGGAGTCGTCCGTTCCGGCAGCAGGTCGAGCACCGCCCGCCGTTGCGCCTCGCTCGTGGCGTCGTCGTAGGGGTCCGGCGTGGCCGGGACCTGGAGGCGCAGGACGGGCCCGGTGCCCAGGCGGGCGTAGCCGCGGCCGGGCGGCACGTCCCGGGTCGGGGTGGTGTGCGGGGGAGCGCCGAGGACCGCTTCCAGCTGGGCGGCCGGGACGGTGCCGAGCACCACCCGCGCGCGGGTGTGCTGGTGCACCGCGTCGCCGATGAAGTCGAGGTTCTCGGCGTGCTCGGCGATCACGACCGTGACGCCCGCCGCGCGGCCGTGCCGCAGCGGGATCTGGAGCAGGGAGAGCGGGTCCTCGCGTCCGTCGGCGGCGGCCAGATGGCCGAGCGCGCTCGGCCGGTCCAGCAGGATCCACAGTGGGTTCCTGGTGTCTCCGGGGGCGGGGTGCCCGGCCTGGCGGGCGCGATTCGCGGCGATCAGCCGCCGTTCGGTCTCGTGCGCCGCCCACTCCAGACTGGCGAGCGCCCCGCCCGTCGAGCACTCGACGGCCAGGACGCCCTCGCGCCCGGTCAGGCACGCGTACTCGCCGGTGCCTCCGCCGTCGACGACGACGACCTCGCCGTACTGGAGTGCCTGCAACGCGATGCAGCGCAGGAGGGTCGTCGTGCCGGCGCCCGGTTCGCCCGTGATCAGGAGATGCGGTTCGGTGGAGCGGACGCCCGTGCGCCAGACCACCGGAGGGACGTCGCGCCGTTCCTCCCCGTGGGTGAGGGGGAGCGTGCGCTGGACGTCGCCCGGATCGGTGAATCCGAGAACCGTCTCGCCGGGCGCGGTGACGAAGCGCTGGGCGGCGATGTCGGTGGGCAGGGGCGGCAGGACCGTGACGGTGAGTTCGTTGCCCTCCTCGTCCCAGTCGAAGTGGTACTCACGGCCGCGGCCCGACTTGGCGTGCAGCACCTGCTCGATGCGCGCGCGGGAGTCCGCCTCGCCGTCCGTGAAGTACGCCGGGTAGTGGACGAGCAGACGCGAGATCCGTCCGTCGTCGTCGAAGTCGTACGAGGCGAACGCCTTCTCCCAGTCGCCGCCGTGCGCGTACAGGGGAGCCGGGTCGTCGGCCACGGAGAAGTACGGGACGAGCGCCTCGTAGAGGGACTGGAGGCGTCCGAGCTGTGCCTCGTCCGGGCCGGTCGCGGGCGGTGGGGTGCGCTCGCGACCGGTCCAGGCCGCCGCCGCCATCAGGGTGATGACGGCGAGCAGCGGTCCGTACGGCACCAGGGCCACGATCAGGACGACCGAGGCCACCAGGAACAGCAGCGGTCCGCGCCGGTCCTTGGGGGTGACGGCCCACTTGCGCCGTCCGGCGGCTGCCAGCCGGCGCAGTCCACGGGTGACCGTGATCAGTGGATGGAGGACATCGGTGGCGCTGTCGGCTGCCGTCCGGGCCAGCTCCCGGCTCTTGGCGATCTGTGCGGTGCCGTTGCTGAGGATGCGGGGGAGAGGGCGCCGGGCCACTGCTGTCTCCTGAAGGTGCGTACGTGGTGGGGGACGACGTCAGAACTTGATCCCGCCGAGGAGGCCCGCCAGGCTCTCCCCGCCGGCCTTGATGCTCGGTGCGATGGCGGTGCTCGCGAGGTAGAAGCCGAAGAGCGCGGCCACCAGGGCGTGCGACGCCTTCAGTCCGTCCTTCTTGAAGAAGAGGAAGACGATGATGCCGAGAAGGACGACGCCGGACATGGACAGAATCATTTGAGCTCTCCTGGTTCGTGGGGACGGTCACCATGAGTTGTCCCAGGATCACAGCATGTATCCATACGATAAAAGGTGCAAGCGGGTGAAAAACGGCTGTTTTCACTCATGCGACGGAGCCGTCTTGCGCCGTCTGAGCTGCCCTGTTGCGCCCGATGCGCATTTTGTGATCTTTGCCGCAGGGGATGCCTGTCATGTGCCGCCGGAGCCAGTACGCTGTCGATTCACCCGAACGGTTGCAGTGAGAGGCGGTCCGGCAGATGAGCGAAGCCCCCGACCCCGAGGTCGTGGAGCTCGCGACCAAGATCTTCGATCTGGCGCGACGCGGCGAGACGGAGGCGCTCGTGGCGTACGTGGACGCGGGTGTTCCGGCGGACCTCACCAACGACCGCGGCGACTCGCTCGTGATGCTTGCCGCCTATCACGGTCACGCCGAGGCGGTCCGCGCCCTGCTGGACCGTGGCGCCGAGGCCGACCGGATCAACGACCGGGGCCAGACCCCGCTCGCCGGAGCCGTCTTCAAGGGTGAGGAAGCCGTCATCCGGGTGCTCCTGACCGCCGGTGCGGATCCGGCCGCGGGCACGCCCTCGGCCGTCGACACGGCGCGCATGTTCGCCAAGACGGACCTGCTCGAATTGTTCGGCACGCCATGAATCGAACGCGCTGACCAGCCGAAACGCAGCAAAAAAGGGAGGCGGAACGGGGCCGCCGGAAATACGGTCGCGGCAGGAAGAACGACCGGGTCATCATGACGACGTGATTCACGGACGCGATGGCTGGGCAGAAGTTGCCGCACCGCGCGGGCCGTGACGCGGCCCGCATGGGCCACCGACGAGAGGCAGAGGAAGATGGTCTACAGCAAGCAAGAGACGGCGGGCGCCCCGACGTGTTGTCACGCGGCCAGGTAATGCAGGATCCCGGTTGCGTCGACGCTTGATGTGAGGCTGTTTCCCATGTTCGATCCGGTCATAGCGCCCAGCGGTACCCTGCTCGGCCTGCTCCAGAGGGGCCGCGGCGACGGCACGCTGCACGCGCTCACCGCACCGCGGGCCGAGGCGCTCGCGGCACTGAACCACTGTGTCCTCAGGGACCCCCGCCACGACTGGCAGGTGGAGAACCGCTCCCTGTACTACGCCCGTCTCTACCTCGATCTGAGCGGCGAGCTCGACGAGATCGAGCGGCACCTCTTCGACGCCGAGGACATCCTCGACGACTGCGAGTCCCGCACGGGGCTCGCCCTCGCGGTCCTCGGACACCTCGCCTCCTACGGCCGGCGGGACGCGCTCGTGCTGCTGCGCAGGTACGCCGCGGACGGCTCCAACTGGGCCTGGGCCCTGGACGAACTGGCCCTGCGCGACGACGACGCGGGCCTGCGCGCCCTCGCCGCCCCCGTGCTCGCCCGGTTCCCGGCCGACCCGGAGGGCGAGGCCGCCCTCCGGGTCGCCGTCCGCGACGCCTTCGAGCCCCGGCCCTGGCGGCTGTGGGCCGACGACTCCCGTACGTCCGTCGCCACCCGTGTGCGCGCCGCCCAGGAAGCCGGATCCTTCGACCGCTGGCAACGCCAGATGCGGCCGTCGGGACCCCGCCCGGGGTGGAGCGTCGAAGCCGTCTTCGCATGGGCCCAGCAGGGCATCGAACGCGGAGCCGCGCTGCACGTCCCCGCCGCCCGCTGCCTGACCGCCGTCGCCGGTCCCGACGACCGCCCCGAGATCGTCGAGGCCGCACGCCACGGCGCGGAGGGCGCCCGCTGCACAGCGCTGCGCTATCTCGCCGACGGCGACGACCCGGACGCCCTCGACCTGATCGAGGCGGCCGTCGCGGACGGTTCGACAGCCGTCTCCGAGGCCGCCGTCGACGCCTTCGAACGGATGCGGAGCGCCGCCGCCGTGGACCACGCCCGGGGCTGGGCGCACCGGCCCGACGCCCTCGGCGCCGCCGCCGGCCGCGTCCTCGCCTGCCGGGGCGGAGCACACGACAGCGAACTCGTCCTGGCGGCCCTGCGCGAGGCGGTACGGGGCGAGGGCCCCGACGCGCCGACCCTGTGGACCCTCGTCGACGGCACCGGACGGCTCGGCATCGCCTGCGCCGCCCCTGTGCTGCGGCACATCTACCGGGAGACCGCGTCCTCGCACCTGCGTCAGCGCGCCGCCCGCGCCCTGGCCGCCACCGATCCCTCCTTCCCCGCCGGCTTCGCCGTCGAATGCCTCTGGGACTGCGAGGAGACCACCCGGGAGATCGCCGCCCGGCACGCCGAGACCGGCGACGCGCGTGTGGTGGACCAACTGCGTCGGCTGGCGGCTGATCCGGCCGAGGAGGCCGAAGTCCAGACAGCGGTACGGAGCAGGATCGGGCCCGACATGCCGGCCGTATGAACGTTCGGTGACCCGGGAGTCAGGAGCGCGTGGACGGGGGCTGACCTGCTCGGGGGCGGAGGGCAACGCTCATGGGACGTTCATCGTTCGCATAGATCCACGTTGACGCGGCCACGTCCAGCGGGGCGAGAACACCCGTATGCGTGTCGTCATCGTGACCGAATCCTTTCCCCCCGATGTGAACGGCGTGGCCCACTGCGCGCTCCAGACCGCCCGGCACCTCGTCGATCGCGGTCACACTCCCCTCGTCGTCGCCCCGGCCACCTCCCCCAAGTCCCCGGCCTCCCCCGAACAGGGAGGCACCCCCACCGGCCACGGGCCCGACGCCCTCGCGCCGTGCCCGGTCGTCCGTGTCCCCTCGATACCGCTCCCGGGCTACCCCCAGGTACGCGTCGCCCTCCCCAGCCGGCGTGTCGCCGCCGCGATCACCGAACACCGCGCCGACATCGTCCACCTGGCCAGCCCCTTCATCCTCGGCGTCCGCGGCATGGCGGCCGCCGCCCGGCTCGGCATCCCCGCCGTGGCCGTCTACCAGACCGACCTCGCCGGATACGCCCGCACCTACATCAGCGCCGGTGAGGCCACCGCCTGGCGGCGCATCCGCTCGGTGCACGCCGCCGCCGACCGCACGCTCGCCCCCTCCAGCGCCGCCCTGGGCGACCTGGAGGCGCACGGCGTGCCCCGGGTACGGCTGTGGGCGCGCGGAGTCGACACCGTCCGCTTCCGCCCCGCTCACCGCGACGCCGCACTGCGCCGCGAACTGGCGCCGAACGGCGAGCTCATCGTCGGCTACGTCGGCCGGCTCGCCCCCGAGAAGCACGTCGAACTGCTCTCCGGCGTCTGCGAACTGGACGGGGTCCGGGTCGTCGTGGTCGGCGACGGACCCAGCGAGGCCACCCTGCGCGGCGCGCTCCCCGGCGCCGTCTTCCTCGGCCGGCGCACCGGCGGCGAACTCGCCCGGATCTTCGCCTCCCTGGACGTCTTCGCGCACACCGGCCCCTTCGAGACCTTCTGCCAGACCGTGCAGGAGGCCATGGCCAGCGGCGTGCCCGTCGTCGCGCCCGCCGCGGGCGGGCCGCTCGACCTGGTCGACCACGGCCGCACCGGACTGCTGGTCCCGCCGCGCGACGCCGACGCCGTACGGGACGCGGTGCGCACCCTCGCCGCCGACCCCGCGCTGCGGGCCGCCTACGGCGCCGCGGGCCACGCCATGGTCGAGGGCCGCACCTGGGCCGCCGTGGGAGACCAGCTCATCGGCCACTACGAGGACGTGCTCTCCGCGCGGAAGCTGGTGGCGGCATGAGCCTGCGCATCGTACGGCTCGCCAACTTCGTCGCCCCCTCCTCCGGCGGGCTGCGCACCGCGCTGCGGGAGCTCGGCGCCGGCTACCGGGCGGCCGGCCACGAACCGGTCCTCGTCATACCCGGCGAGCGGGCGAGCGACCGCGACACCGGGCAGGGGCGGGTGATCACCCTGCCGGGACCGCTGCTGCCCGGCACCGGCGGCTACCGCGTCCTCACCGACAGACGACGGGTCGCCCGGCTCCTGGAGTCGCTCGCCCCCGACCGCCTGGAGGTCTCCGACCGCACCACCCTGCGCTGGACAGGGGTGTGGGCGCGGCGCGCCCGGGTGCCCGCGGTGATGGTCTCCCACGAGACCGCCGACGGCGTGCTGCGGACCTGGGGACTGTCCGAGGCCATGGCCCGCCGCACCGCGGACGCCCTCAACGTCCGTACCGCGCACTCCTACGCGCGCGTGGTGTGCACCACCGAGTTCGCCGAGCGCGAGTTCGTGCGGATCGGCGCCCGCAACGTCGTACGCGCTCCCCTGGGCGTCGATCTGACGGACCGGCACCCCGCCCTGCGCGACCCCGCGCTCCGCGCCCGCCACGCGCGCGCGGACCAGATCCTGCTCGTGATGTGCTCCCGGCTCTCGGTCGAGAAGCGCCCCGGTACGGCGCTGGACGCGCTGGAGGCCCTGCTGCGGCGCGGCGAGCGGGCCGTGCTCGTCGTCGCGGGCGACGGTCCCCTCAGGACCCGGCTCGAACAGCGCGCCCGGGAGCGGCGGCTGCCCGTCACCTTCCTCGGACACGTCGCCGACCGCACCCTGCTGGGCTCGCTCCAGGCCTCGGCCGACGTGTGCCTGGCACCCGGACCGGCGGAGACCTTCGGGCTCGCCGCCCTGGAGGCGATGGCCTGCGGCACCCCCGTGGTGGCCAGCGCGCTCTCCGCGCTGCCGGAGATCGTCGGCTCCGCCGGAGCCACCGCCGCCGACAGCGGGGACTCCTTCGCCGACGCGGTACGCCTGCTGCTCTCCCGCGCCGAGGCCGAACGCAGGCAGGCCGCACGCGCGCGTGCCGAGTGCTTCGGCTGGGACGCCGCCGTGACGGGCTTCCTCGCCGCGCACGACGCCACGGCCGTGACCCGGCCGCGTCTCCAGGAGGGCGTGGCATGAGACCGCTGCGGTTCGTCGCCCTCGGGGACTCCCTCACCGAAGGCGTGGGCGACCCCGTGGGGGACCGGTGGCGGGGGTGGGCCGAACTGCTCGCCCCGGGGCTCGCGCCGGTGGACGCGCCCGTGGGGTTCACCAACCTCGCGGTCAGCGGGGCGCAGACACGGGACGTCCTGGAACGGCAGACCCCGGCGGCGCTCGCCCTTGAGCCCGACCTCGTCTCCGTCGTGATCGGCGTCAACGACACCCTGCGGTACACCTTCGACATCCACGCGGTGGCCGAACGGCTCGACACGGTGTACGGGGCCTTTCGCGCGCGCGGCGCGACCGTGCTGACGGCCTGTCTCCCCGATCCCGGCTCGATGCTCGGGCTGCCGGGAGCCCTCGCCCGTCCGCTGGCCAGGCGTCAGCACGCGGTCAACGCCGTGGTGCACGCGCTCTCGAAGCGGCACGGGACGCTGCATCTGCACGCGGCGGAGGAGGAGTGGCTCAAGGACCGCGCCGTGTGGAGCGCCGACCGGCTGCACCCCGGGGAACTGGGCCACCGCCAACTCGCCCTGCGCTTCCACGCGTTGCTCACCGAGGAAGGCCTCGCCGACGGCAATACCCCCTCGGGCGAGGCCGAATTCCCCGCGCCGACCCGCGCCGCGAGTCTGCTGTGGCTGGCCACGGCGGGCACGGGCTGGGTGGCCAGGCGCTGCACCGACCTGCTGCCCCAGCTGCTCACCCTCGCCGCGTCCGAGGTGCGCCACCGGGCCAGGGGCACCAGCGCCCGCCTCGACCTGAGCGCCTCGCACGCCGTCGCGTCCGCCCTCGCGGCCCTGACGGCGGCGGAACGGCCGGACGTGGCCTGAGGAGCGGTCCGGCGTGGCCCGAGGGCCGGGCGGACGCGGTCCGAGGGCCGGGCGGAGGGACGGGCACGGGCCCGGCGCCCCGTCGGCCGCCCGCGTACGGCGCCGCGGCGCCCTCACCGACGGCGTACGGCCACAAAGCGCACCGGGGTTCCGGGGACCGCCTGGGCGGCCGCCGGGAGATCGGTGGCACGGACGACCGCGATCACCGGGTAGCCCCCGGTGGTCGGATGGTCGGCGAGGAAGACGACCGGGCGCCCGTCGGGCGGTACCTGAACGGCACCCAGGACCATGCCCTCACTGGGGAGTTCACCGGCGACGGCCCTCTCCAGGGCGGGCCCCCGCGTGCGCAGGCCGATGCGGTTGCTCGCAGGCGAGACCCGGTAGGCGCACGTCGTCAGCGTCCGCAGGGCCGCGTCGGTGAACCAGTCGTCGCGCGGGCCGAGGGTCACGCGCAGCACCAGTTCGGCGGGCGGGGCGCGGTGCGGGACGACGTCCACGCGCGCGTGGAGGGTGCCGGGACTCCCCACGGGAAGCACCGTGCCGTCCGTCAGGGGCGGGGGGCCGAGCCCCGAGAGAAGGTCGGTCGAGCGGCTGCCGAGCACCGGATCGACCGCCACGCCGCCGGAGACGGCCACATAGCTCCGTAGCCCCCCGCGCGCGGAACCGATGTCCAGGAGGGCTCCCGCGGGCACCCGGACCGGAGCGCCCCAGGCGACCGGACGGCCGTCCACCCGCACCGGACAGGGCGCTCCCGTCACGGCCGCCGTGACCGCCGAACGAGGGCGCAGGGCACAGCCGTCGACCGTCGTCTCCAGCACGGCGGCCCCGGCGGGGTTGGCGACGAGCCGGTTGGCCAGTGCCGCCGCGGGCGGGTCGAGCGCTCCGGAGCGCGGTACGCCGAGATGGGCGTGCCCCGGCCGCCCCTGGTCCTGGACGGTGGTCAGGGCCCCGGCCCGCACCACCGCGAGGGCCCGGTCGCTCATGAGCACCCTTCCGGTACGAAGCGCACCCGCGTGCCGGGGGACAGCAACGCGGCCGGTACGCGCGCGTTGTCCCACAGCACCGCGTCCGTCGTGCCGATCAGCTGCCAGCCGCCCGGCGAACTGCGCGGGTACACACCGGTGTACGGGCCGGCGAGCGCCACGGAGCCCGCGGGAACCGCCGTCCGCGGGGTTGCCCGGCGCGGCACGCCGTACCGCGTCGGCAGACCCGTGAGATAGCCGAAACCGGGCGCGAACCCGCAGAAGGCGACCCGGAACCCGGCCGCCGCGTGGATCTTCGGCACCTCGCGCACGCCCACGCCCCAGTGGGCCGCCACGTCCGCCAGGTCGGGACCGTCGTACCGTACGGGGATCTCGACGACGGCGTCCGCGCGTGCCGTCAGCGGGGGGATCTCCCAGGCCGGCAGCAGCTCCGCGAGCCGGGCCGGCTCCTCCAGGCCGTCGAGGAGGACCGTGCGGGCCGCCGGGACGATCTCCCGCACGGACAGCGAGCCCTCCGCGCGGCGCCGCAGCAGTTCGGCGTGCAGTGCCTGGGCTGCCTCCCCCGACGAGACCTCGACCAGCAGCGCCCGGTCGCCGACTGGCAGAACCCTCACGCGAACGCCTCCACCCGCACGCCCGAGGACTCCAGCCCGGCTCGTACCCGGCGGGCGAGTTCGACCGCACCGGGCGTGTCCCCGTGCAGGCACAGCGACCGCGCGCGGACCGGAACAGGCACCCCGCTCCGGGACGTGACCGTCCCGGAGCGGGCCAGGCCCAGGGAGCGTTCGACGACGGCCTCGGCCTGCGTGATCACCGCGCCCTCCTCCGTGCGGGGCACCAGCGTGCCCTCATCGGTGTACGCGCGGTCCGCGAACGCCTCGGCGACGACGGGCAGTCCGGCGCCCTCGGCGATCTTCAGGAAGCGCGAGGAGGGCAGACCGAGCACGGGCAGACCCGCGCCCGCGAGCAGGACACCGTCGACGACCGCCGCCGCCTGCTCCTCGTCGTGCACGACACGGTTGTAGAGAGCGCCGTGCGGCTTCACGTACGCCACCCGCGAGCCGGCCGCGCGCGCGAACACCTCCAGGGCGCCGATCTGGTAGGCCACTTCGGCCGCCAGCTCGTCGGGGGGCACGTCCATCGCGCGCCGTCCGAACCCCGCCAGGTCGCGGTAGGAGACCTGGGCGCCGATCCGTACGCCCCGCTCCGCCGCCAGGCCGCACACCCGCCGCATGGTGGCCGCGTCCCCGGCGTGGAAACCACAGGCCACATTGGCGCTGGTCACGACGGACAGCAGTTCTTCGTCGTCGGTCAGCCGCCAGCGGCCGAAGCCCTCGCCGAGATCGGCGTTGAGATCGATGCGGGTCATGGGCTGCCCTGCCTCCTGCTCCGGCCCGTTCAGGCCACTCGGTACTGCTCGTCGCGGGTGTCGGTGATGAACATGCGGCCGGGCGCGTGGGTGATGGCGAACGGCGGACGCGATGCCGTCACGGCCGCCTGGGGCGTCACCCCGCAGGCCCAGAACACCGGGATGTCGTCCGGGGCCGCGACCACCGGATCGCCGAAGTCGGGGCGCGAGAGGTCCTCGATGCCGAGCCCCGAGGGATCACCGCAGTGCACCGGAGCGCCGTGCACCGCGGGCAGCAGACTGCTCTCCCGGATCGCCGTGGCCAGATGCTCGGGCGGTACCGGGCGCATCGACACGACCATGGGGCCGCGCAGCCGGCCCGCGGGCCGGCACTGGCGCGCCGTCACATACATCGAGACGTTGCGGCCCTGTTCGATGTGGCGCATCGGCACACCCGCGGAGCTCAGCGCCCACTCGAAGGTGAAACTGCACCCGATCAGGAACGACACCAGGTCGGACCGCCAGTACGCGACGACGTCCGTGGGCTCGGCCACCAACGCGCCGTCCTCCCACACCCGGTAGCCCGGCAGATCGGTGCGCAGATCGGCGCCCCGGGCGAGCACGGTCGTCCAGGAACCGGCGTCGGTGACGTCGAGGACGGGACACGGCTTCGGGTTCCGCTGGCAGAACAACAGCATGTCGTACGCCCAGTCGGCGGGCACCGAGACGAGGTTTGCCTGGGCGTGGCCCGCGGCGATCCCGGCGGTGGGCACCGACAGCCCGGACCGGAACCGCCGGCGGGCGCGTCCGGGGGTCCACGCGCGCGCGGGGGCGGAGGTCTTCAGGGGACCCGCCGGGCCTTCGCCGGGGAGGGCGGAGGAGTGGACCTGGACGGTGTCGTTCACAGCAGCTCCTTGCCACGCGTCTCGGGAAGTCCGGTCAGGGCGAGTGCCGCCAGGGCGTAGCCGACGGCGCCGAAGACCAGCGCCCCGCCCACGCCCCAGCTGTCGGCCAGGAAGCCGACCGCGGTGGGGAAGGCCGCGCCGACGGCACGCCCGGTGTTGTACGCGAAGCCCTGTCCCGTGCCCCGCACCGCCGCGGGGTAGAGCTCGGCGAGGAACGAACCGAAGCCGCTGAAGATCGCCGACATGCAGAAGCCGAGAGGGAAACCGAGGACCAGGAGAAGGGTGTCGGCGCCGCTCGGGATGTGCGCGTAGGCGAGGACGCAGACCGCGGAGAGGACCGCGAAGAGCAGGATGTTGCGCTTGCGGCCCAGCCGGTCGGTGAGGAGACCGCCGGTCAGGTAGCCGAGGAAGGCGCCCGAGATCAGAAGCGTCAGATAGCCGCCGGTCCCGACGACGGACAGTCCGCGCTCCGTCTTCAGATAGGTGGGCACCCAGGTGGCCAGCGTGTAGTAGCCGCCCTGGACACCGGTGGAGAGCAGGACCGCGAAGAACGTGGTGCGCAGCAGGCCCGGGACCTCGGGGGTGCCGCGCCTGAACAGGGCGGTGAAGGACCCCTTGTCCGCGCTCCTCTCGCGTACCGCAGCCGCCTCGGGCGCGTCGTGCACCTGACGTCGGACCCAGACCACGAGCAGCGCGGGCAGCGCGCCGGTCCAGAACATCACGCGCCAGGCGAGGCCGTCGTCGAGGTACTGGAAGACCAGCGTGTAGACGACCACGGCCAGCCCCCAGCCGACGGCCCAGGCGCTCTGGACCGCGCCGAGGGTGCGGCCCCGGTGCCGTGGGCTCGCGTACTCGGCGACCAGGACCGCGCCGACGGCCCACTCGCCGCCGAAGCCGAGGCCCTGGAGGGCACGGAAGACCAGCAGCGTCTCGTAGTTCGGCGCGAAGCCGCAGGCCACGGTGAACACCGCGTAGGTGATCACGGTGATCATCAGGGCCTTGACGCGTCCGATCCGGTCCGCCACCACGCCCGCGACGGCCCCGCCCACCGCGGACACGACCAGCGTGACGGTGGTGAAGAGGCCGGTCTGACCGCTGTTCAGGCCGAAGTAGGCCGCGAGCGCGACCATGCTCAACGGCAGGGTGAAGTAGTCGTACGAGTCGAGGCCGTAGCCGCCGAACGCGCCGCCGAAGGCACGCCGGCCCCCGGGACCGAGCGCGCGCAGCCAGCCGAACGGGCCTCCCTGATCCGGGAGTTCACCTGGGACGGACGGCGTGTCCGGTGTCAGGGCCTGAGATGGAGGGATCGTGCTCATGGGCACCTCGCAGTGAGGGACGGAGAGTGCATGAGGACTGAGCCGGGCCGTGCGGAAGCCTTCTGGCGCTGGGGAGTTCGCGTTGCGTGGGGTGCGGAGAACCGTGCGCGTGGGGAGGTGCGGAGAATCATGTAGCCGGGGTGGTGCGGAGAGCCGTGTACGTGGGGTGGTGCGGGAGCGTCTGTCCGACAAGGTAGAGGATCGTTGAACGATCCCTCAATACCCGTGTTGTTTCGTTCCTGGGTCTGCGGTTGAATTCCGGGCATGGCAGAGTTGATGGAACTGGCCGACGACCGCGCCCTCTTGGGCCGCACCAGCACCGCCGAGAGGGTCTCGGACATCCTCAGGAGCCGGATCGCCGAAGGCTTCTTCCCGCCGGGGACGCGGCTGTCGGAGGACAGCATCGGCGGCGCGCTCGGGGTCTCCCGCAACACACTGCGAGAGGCGTTCCGGCTGCTCACGCACGAGCGGCTGCTGGTCCACGAACTCAACCGAGGGGTCTTCGTACGGGTCCTCACCGTCGAGGACGTAGAGGACATCTACCGCACCCGGGCCCTCGTCGAGTGCGCCGTGGTCCGCGGGCTCGGCACACCGCCGTACGCCGTCGACCCGATCGCCGGAGCGGTCTCCGACGGGCAGCGGGCGGCGCGCGAAGGTGACTGGAAAGGAGTGTCGACCGCCAACATCCACTTCCACCGCGAACTGGTCGCGCTCGCCGGCAGCGCCCGTACCGACGAGGTGATGCGCAGCGTCTTCGCCGAGCTGCGTCTCGCCTTCCACGTCGTGGACGACCCGCGGCGGCTCCACGAGCCCTACCTCGCCCGCAACCACGAGATCCTCCGGACCCTCCAGGAGGGCGACCGCGACGGCGCGGAGCGCCTCCTCGCGGCCTACCTCGACGACTCGCTCGCGGGCCTGCTCGACGTGTACGCGCGGCGGGTGGCCGACGGGGGTAGGTAGCACCGGGGTGCGGGGGTGCGGGGGTGCGGGGGGCGCGGAACACGGGGCGCGAGGGCGCGGGACGCGCTTGTTTCGGGCCTCGCGCCCGGAGGTGCGGCTCCCGTGCCGGGCCCCGGACCGGCTCCCGTACCGGGCTCCGGACCGGCTCCCGCGCCGGGTCCCGGACGGGTGCCGCCGTGTCGCCCGGCGAGTGGCGTCCGACACTCGGGGGCGGGGGCAGGGTGCCGGGGCGCTGTGTGACTGTGCCGGTGCACGGCCGGGTGTGTGGCGGCCGGGGCCGCCGGTCCGCGGCCCGGTCGGGGCGGTGGTCGCTTCTGCGCCGTTTCGACCGTTGTCGGACCGAGGACCTAGTCTGTGCAGCGTGACTTCGCCTGCATCGACGGACACCGTTCCGGCCCAGCTCAGCGCGGGACCGCGCCCGGCGCCGGGCCCGGCCGCCGACGAGGGCCTGGCGCGGCGGCTTCGCGCGCTCGCGTGCACCGCGCCGCTGCACGACCTGGACATGCGCAAGGCGAACCTCGCGGGCGAGTACACGGTGTACGGCATGGCCGAGGTCGCCCTCGCCGCCATCGATCTCGTCACACTGAACATGGACTTCGACACGGGCGCCGACCACGACCAGATAGTGGCCAGGCTCATCCCGCGCATCGCCGCCCAGGCCCCCGGCCGACCGGTCGCCGAGCACGAGCGCGTGGCCCGCTGGGTCCTGGAGAACCTGATCAACGTCGGCAGCGTCGACCGGGGCTTCCGCGCGGTGTACGGCACCTTCGCACCCGACGGCACCTATGTGCGCCGCGACTACGACTTCAAGCTCATCGAGGAAGTGCCGGGCTACGGAGGAGGCGTCTACCTCCGTACGACCGACGAGGCCGTCAACGTCCTCGTCGGCGCCCTCGACACCGACGTCACCAGCGCGCAGATCGCCGCCGAGGTCAAGCTGGAGGTCCTGATCAGCCGCGGCCGGCTGGCCGACGCGCAGCTCGCCGCCGAGCAGGCCCGCTACCGCACCGTCCAGTACGCGGAAACGCTGCGCAAGGCCCTCGACGCCACCCGGCGCAACGTCCGGGCCGTCGACTGGCTCCAGGCCGTGCCCGACATGATCGCCGAGGCCCTGGACCACGTGGCCGACCGGTACCGCCACGAGAACGCGATCCTCACCAACATCCGCAAGGCCCGCGACGAGTCCGAGGACCCCGAGCAGAAGCGGCGCGCCGCGGAGCTCGTCGACATAGTCAAGGACTGCATCCGCCGGCACACCCAGCTCCAGTCCCGCCTCCTCGAAGCCGGCCCGCTGTTCCGCGCCGAACAGGACCGGCAGGCCTTCGGCACCCCCATGACGACCTCGGGGATCGACCTCTACGGCCACCTCGTCGCGCCCGTGCTGCCCCAGCCCGTGGAGCGGGCGCTGCGCGTCACCGACGCCTTCTTCAAGCGCGGCACGGGCCTGCGCACCCCCGTCGCCGTACGGGTCGCGGACCTCGTCGACATCCTGCTGACGCCGCCGCTGGAGCGTGAGCACCTCGGCGCGGAGATGCCCGAGCCCGACCTGATCGCCACACCGGACGACAGCCGCTTCAGCGAGGAGCAGCTGGCCTCGGCCAAGGAACTGCTGAACCTGCCGCCTGACGCGCCGCGCCGGCTGTCGGGACTGCTCGCGGAGGCCCGCCGCAGCGATCCCGAGCTGCCCTACCTGGTGGCGCTCCTGGCTGTGCACGCCGCGAGCCCGCCCGTCGGCACCGCCTACCGGCAGGGCGAGGAGCGCCTGCTGTTCGCCGTGGACGACGGCACCGAGCTGGACGACCCCGAGTTCGGCGGGGCCGATCTGATCGTGGGCATGGCCCTGCTCGACGCGGCCGGGATGAAGGCGGACCGGGCATGAACCCCGCGCCGCCCGAATCCGCGCGCCGAGTCCCGCCTCCGGCCTCCGGAGTCACGCGCCCCGGGGCTGCCGGGCGCCCCTCGGTTCCCGCGGCCCCGCAGGGAGCCGTTCCGCGAGCCCCGCACAGGGCAGCCGTCCGTCCCCGTGCGCGTACCCTCGTACTTTCGAAAAAGGAGCCCCAGTCGTGACCGAGCACGTCGAGTGGAGTGAACCGGAGGCCACCGCCGCACCGGCGAACGCCCCCGTCACCCCTGCCGACGCCGCCGACGCGGCGCGGCTCGTCGCCTTCGGGTTGCAGCCCAAGCTCCAGCCCGCGCGCGACCAGGAGTACACCGAGCTGCTGCGCCGCTACCGCGAGGACCCGCCCTTCGCGCGGCTCGCCGACGCGGTCGCCGCCGGCCTCGGGCTCGTCGTCCTGGAGGTGTCCCCGCGCGCGGGGATGGCCGTGACCGCCGCCGAGGACTCGGTCTTCGCCGTCCGCATGGGCGACTACGCGCGCCGCGCCTCGACCGACTCCGGCGACCGGTTCCTGCACGGACTCGCCCATCTCGCCGTCGCCGCGATGGCCTTCCCGCGCCCCGAGGACCTCGCCGACGACGGATACATCGGACGCGTCTCGGTCAACGGCGTCGACGCCTTCGTACGGCAGGCCTGCCGGCGTCTGGAGGAGCGCGCCGAGGAGACCGGCGAGAACACCGACCCGGCGACCGACGCCCCCGGACTGGAGGCGGCCTGGCGGATCTGGGCCCGGCGCAGCTCCACCGGGGCCACCAAGGACGCGCGAAGACTGGCCGGCTCGACGACGGGCATCATCGCCAAGGCCGTCGCCTTCCTCACCGAATCCGGCTTCCTCCAGCGCACAGGCGACGACTCCGGCGGTACGTACCGCACGACGGCCCGCTATCAGCTCCAGGTCCGCGACATGGCGGGCAGCGCGGCCATGGCCGAACTGCTGGAGCTCGGCATCGTCCCGGTGACCGACGGCACGGCGACCCTGCTGCCCGCCGAGGACGACGACGACCTGGAGCTCGTGGCCGGCGCCGGACTGCCGTTCCACTCCTGACGCCGGCCGCCCTCCCCGTCTCCCCTCCACGACCTCCCCCTTTCGACTACGAGAGTCCGCCGCCATGTACGAGCTGTCCCGGGTCCGCCTCTACTCCATCGGGCCCGCCGGTGCGCGATACGCCGACACCGTGCTGGACCTGCGCGGAGTCGGTGAGCCCGTGCCCGACCCCGCGCCCACCCAGGCGGAGTTCTTCGAGGAGGAGCCGGTCGGCCCGCCGCGCCGGCCCGCGCCCGCGGGCGTGCTCTTCCTGGAGAACGGCGGCGGCAAGTCCGTGCTGCTCAAACTGATCTTCTCGGTGATGCTCCCCGGTCACCGCAACACCCTGGGCGGCGCGAGCTCCGGCGTGCTGCGCAAGTTCCTGCTCGCCGACGACTGCGGACACGTCGCGCTGGAGTGGCAGCACACGCTGACCGGTGAGTGCCTGGTGGTCGGCAAGGCGAGCGAGTGGCGCGGGCGGCAGGTCTCCAACGACCCGCGGAAGTTCGCCGAGGGCTGGTACTCCTTCCGGCCGGGCCCCGGCCTCAGCCTGGACAACCTGCCCGTCGCCGAGGCCACTTCGGTACGGCCGCCCGTCGAGGGCGTCTCAGGAGCCCAGGGGCGCCGGCGCACCATGAAGGGCTTCCGCGACGCGATCACCGAGGCCGGCAAGGCCTACCCGCACCTGGAGGTGCACTGGGAGGAGATCCACGACCGCTGGAACGAACACCTCGGCGACCTGGGCCTTGACCCCGAACTCTTCCGCTACCAGCGGGAGATGAACGCCGACGAGGGCGAGGCCGCGGGTCTCTTCGCGGTCAAGAAGGACTCCGACTTCACCGACCTGCTGCTGCGCGCCGTCACCGACACCCGCGACACCGACGGGCTCGCCGACCTGGTCGGCGGCTTCGGCAACAAGCTGGGGCGCCGCGCCGAACTCATCGCCGAGCGCGACTTCACCGCCGGTTCCGTGGACCTGCTCGGCCGGATCGTCGACGGCGCCGGGGCACGGGCACGCGCGCGTGACATCCACACGGCCGCCGAGCGGCGTACGAGGACACTGGTCCGCCGGCTGTCCGCGCGAGCCGTACGGGAGCGGGTGCGCGCCGGTGAGCTCGCCCAGCGAGTGACCGCCGCCGCCTACGCCGTCACCCACGCCGAGGGCGCCCGCGAGCGCAGCGCGCTGATCGCCGCCGAACTCGCCTACCGCCACGCCTCGCTGGCCCTCGCCGGCGCCGAGAAGTCGGCCGCCGCACAGAAGCGCGAGCTCGCCGAGGCCCGCACCCTGCACGCGGCCTGGCAGGCGGCCGAGGCCGTACTGCGCCACCGGGCGGCCTCCGACCGCTCCACCCGCGTGGCCGACGCGATCCGCGAGGCCGAACGGGACGCCGCTCCCGCGCTCGCGGCCCGCGCCACCGCCGCCGTCGACCTCGTGCGCGCCCTGCACCGGGCCGCCGAGAGCGCCGAGTCCCTGGCCAACGAGGAGGAGGAGCGGTCCGCCGGCCTCCAGGAAGCCGGCGAGACGGCCCACTCCGACTCCACGGCCGCCGCCACCGCGGCCCAGCGCGCCCGCAGCGAGATCGGGCATCTGCGCCAGCGCCTCTCCGAGGTCGAACAGGAGACCGCCGAGGCGGTCCGGGCCGGCTGGCTCGACGACAGCGCCCCCGACGCCGACCCGGCCCGCGCCGCCCTCGCCGCCAGCGACGCGGAGAAGAGCGCCGTCGCCGCCTGGGACACCGCGCGCGAGGCCTCGCACCGCGCGGCCGGCCAGGCCCGGGAGGCGGCGTCGGCCGAGTCCCGCGCGGAGCTGACCGCCGCCCGCGCGGCGGACGCGGCGACGGCCGCCGAGCGCTCGCACGAAGCGGAGCGGCACACGGCCGAGGCCCTGGCACGGGAGGAACGGCTCGCGGAACTGCTGAGCCTGCCCGGCGCCGACACCCCCCGCATCGTTCCGCAGCCGCGCCGCGACGAGGAGTCCCACAGCCCGGCCGCCCCGTCGAACGGGGTGCCCCTGACGGCCGAGGAACTCGACCGGTACGCCGACGAACTCCGCGGGCTCCTCGACGACACCGTCGCCTCCGCCGAGCGCCAGCTCTTCGACCTGCGCACCGCCGCCGCCGACGACGCCCGGATCCTCGGGGCACTCGGCGACGGCGGACTGCTGCCGCCCGGCCCGGACGTCCTGGCCGCCGTCGAGTACCTCGGCGAGCACGGCATCCCCGCCCTCCCCGGCTGGCGCTACCTCGCCCAGGCCGTCGACCCCGTCGATCACGCGCGCGTGCTGGCCGCCCGACCCGAACTCGTCGACGGTGTGATCATCACCGACCCGGACACCCACGCCCGGGCCCGCGAGGTCCTCGGCGACGCCGCCCTGCTGCCCCGCTCGACCGTCGCCGTCGGAACGGCCGCCGCCCTGCTCGCCCCCACCCCGGCCGCCGACGCGGACGACAGCGGTGTCTTCCTCGTCCCGCCGAACCCGGCCATGCACGACGAGCACGCCGCCGACGAGGAACGCCAGGCGCTGCGGGCCCGGACGGGCCGCCGGGACGAGGAGATCCGCACCCTCGCCGCCCGCCTCGGCAAGGACCGTGAACTGGCCGCGCGCCTCGCGTCCTGGCGCACCGGCTGCCCCGCCGGGCGGCTCGCCGAGCTGGCCTCGGCCGCCCACGACGCCCGTGCGTTCGCCGAGGAGTCCGAGGGCGAGCTCGCCGAGGCCCGCACCGTCCGCGCGGAGGCCGACGAGACGGCGGCCGAAGCGGCCCATGCACGCGACGAGCGGCAGGAGGCCGCACAGAAGGCACGCCGTGCCGCCGACGCGCTCGCGGGCCTCGCCTTCCGGCTGCGCGAACGCGCCGGGTGGCAGGTCAAGCTCCGCGAACTCGCCGACGAGGCCACCGAGTCGGAGGCCCGTGCCCAGGTGTGCCTGGAGCGCGCCCGCGCCGCCGACGAGGACCGCCGCGCCACCCAGCGCGCCGCCGACGACGCCCGCCGCACGGCCCGCGCGCTCCGCGCCGAACGCTCGGAGATCGCCGGCGCCCCCGACGAGGTGACCCACGACGGGACGGCCCCGGCCAAGGCCTCGCTGCCCGCCCTGCGCGAGGCCTACCGGGCCGCGTCGCAGCTCTACGAGAAGGTCGGCGTCGGCACCGACCTGCGAGCCGAACAGGCCAGGGCCGAGAGCGACGAGACCGCGGCACTCGCCGATCTGGACCGGCTCAGCAACAAGGTCCGCACCCGCGCCGGACAGCTCCTGGAGTCACCGGACGGCTCGGACGGCCCCTCCCGGCAGGCCGCCGTAGCACGCGCCGATGAACTCGTGCAGCTCCTGGAGACCCGGATGTCGACCGCGAGTGAACAGCTCGGCCGACTGCGCGGCGAGGCCGAGCGGCACGCCCCCGAGGAGGGCGGGACCCACACCGAGCTGGCGCCGGAACTGGTTCCGGACGACGCCGAGCAGGCCCAGACGCTGCTGCGCACCGCCACCACCGAACTCGCCTCCCGCACCGAGGCGTTGAACCAGGCCCGCGAGGCACACGCGGAACTCCTCGACTCCCACCGGTCCGCCGAGGACGCGGCCGGCGGCTTCGACGAGGTGGCCGCCCTCCTGAGGGACCTGCTCCGCGACCACGTCGAGGAGGAGCAGGACGAACCCGAGCCCTACCCCGGCACCCTCGAAGAAGCACGCCACTCCGCCGCCGAGAGCCGCCGCTCGCTGCGCGGCTGCGCCACCGACCTGTCCACGGCCGAGGCCACCGTCCGCGAGGCGAGCGACATCCTCGTACGGCACGCCAACTCCACACGCTACGAGCAGGTGCGCACCCCCGCCCGGCAGCAGATCCGCGAACTGCCCGCCTCCTCCCTGCCCGAGCACGCACAGAAGTGGTCGGACGCGTTCGCGCCCCGGCTGCGTGTGCTGACGGACGAACTGGCCCAGCTGGAACGCAACCGGGACTCGATCGTGGACCGGCTGCGCGGGCTCGTCGAGTCCTCCCTCGCCACCCTCCGTTCCGCCCAGCGGCTGTCCAGGCTGCCGGAAGGACTGGGGGAGTGGTCAGGACAGGAATTCCTGCGCATCCGCTTCGAGGAACCCGACCAGGCCACCCTCACCGAACGGCTCGGCGAGGTGGTCGACGAGGCCACCCGCGCGGCGGTCAAGAAGAACTCCGACATGCGGCGCGACGGCATGTCGCTGCTGCTCCGCGGAGTCGGCGCCGCACTTCAGCCCAAGGGCGTCGCCGTCGAGATCCTCAAGCCGGACGCGGTACTGCGCGCCGAACGCGTCCCGGTCGGACAGATGGGCGACGTGTTCTCCGGCGGCCAGCTGCTCACCGCGGCCATCGCCCTGTACTGCACGATGGCGGCGCTGCGCAGCAACGACCGCGGCCGGGACAAGTACCGTCACGCCGGCACCCTGTTCCTCGACAACCCGATCGGGCGCGCCAACGCGACCTATCTGCTGGAGCTCCAGCGGGCCGTCTCGGACGCGCTCGGCGTCCAACTCCTCTACACCACAGGCCTGTTCGACACGACCGCGCTTGCCGAGTTCCCCCTTGTCATCCGGTTGCGCAACGACGCCGACCTTCGCGCCGGGCTGAAGTACATCAGCGTGGAGGAGCATCTCCGGCCGGGCCTGCCGCGTGAACCGGCCGCGGGGGAGGTCGTGCACACCGAGATCACCGCGACACGGATGTACAAGCGTCCGGTGCCGGTCACCCCGTAGTGGCGAAGGCGTCGGGTGAGGGGAAGCGCGTGCCGTCGACCGTCGGCCGCGCGGTTCCCCGCACGCTTCACCACGCGCTCGTCCAGGTGCCTGCCTCCCTCACGGCGGAGCCTCGGCGGAGAATCTGTCCGACCGCAGCTCCCGGTCCGCCGAAGTCGTGATAGTCGACTTCGGCGAACCGCCTCGGCCGAGGCCGGCCCACCCCGGTGGGGGCCGGCGGACCCGTTCGCGCCCGCAAATGCGAACCGGGCATGGCCAGGATCGCCGAGGGCGCCCGCGAGCGACCGCCGCGGCGGCCCTGGCCGGCCAGCGGCCTGCCAGGGCCGAGGCGCGGAGGGCTGCCGCTCGGCTACGAGTGCGACAACTGCCCGGCCCCGCCCCGCCTGCGTATCCGCTCCTGGGCCCGCGCCTCGATCCGTGCCTGGCGCCTCGCCTTGCGGCGCTCGCGCCGGAGCGCCCGCGCCGTGCTGCTCGGCACCGACACCACGCCGTTGCGCTGGTTCCACACCTGCCGCGTCACCCATACGTCCAGTGCGGCCCAGGTGGCGACGACCGTACTTCCTATGCTGCTCAGGACCATCGGGAAGGCCAGCCATGAGTCCGTCATCGTGCACAGGAACGCCACCACGGCCTGTATCAGCGTGACCGAGATGATCAGCACCGCGCGCACGGCGGACGTGCGCACGGGGTCGGGCAGCCGGCGCCTGCGCGCGGGCTCCTCGATCCACAACGGCCGGTAGTACGCCCGTTCTTCGTGATCCTCGTATCCGTTCGTGGCAGCGCCCTTCTCCTCGGCTCGGCCACCCCTTACCGGGGTGGTGTCCTGGAGGTCCGCCGTGCCGCGCCTGTCCGTCGCCGACTGCGTGTCGGGACGCCCGCCGCCCGCCGCCCGAACACCGTCATCCGGTGCCCGGGTGGCCAGTTGTGCCGCCGTCCGTGTCGCGACCTCAGCAGCGGGTGATCCGCTCCGCTCCGCCGTGCCCATCAACTTGTCACTCCCCACCGCCCAGCAGTCCTCTCGCACGGGTGTCTCGCGACCCCCGCCCCCCAGTGGCTGCCCGGCTTGCGCTCTTTTACGCCGACTGAACGCGGCATGCGGCGCCTGTGGCCGATTCCGCCCTCAATTCCCGTACAGAAGGACGAACGAACTGTCCCGAAGATTCCCGCCGAACGAAGAATTTCAGCCAACTGACAAAGTTCCCCGGTCCGACGGGATCCGGCCCCAAGTGCCGTATCCAGGGGCGCAATCTCCCCCAATGAACGGACAACTCCCCATGTCTGGTTCCCCGTCGGGCCCGGACCGCCCTCCGGACGGGTCTTCGAGTTACCTCCGAGTCAGTAGTAGGCTCACGCCGTTTGTTGACGCACATGTGTGCCCCCGGTCAAAGGGGGTCGAGCTGGGGGAGGCCATGCGCTTTCGCGGGAAGTCCATCCGCCGGAAGATTGTGGCGCTGCTCCTCGTGCCCCTGGTGTCGCTGGCCGGGATCTGGGCTTTCGCCACCGTGCTCACGGGACGTGAGGCCAGTCAGCTCTTCAGCGTCTCCGAAGTCGTGAAGAAGATCGGCTACCCGACCGAGGACACCGTCAGGGTCCTCCAGCAGGAACGCCGTCAGACACTCGTCTACCTGGCCGATCCTCGTGCGTCCGACGGACTCGCCGCGCTCAGGCGCAGCCGCGCCGCCACGGACCGCGTCCTGGCCAAGGTCCGCAGGAACGCCGGGGACAAGGGCGTCCGCAAGGATCTCGGCGCAGGCACCACGGAGCGCCTGACCTCACTCCTCGACGCCGTCGGCGGCATCTCCTCGCTGCGCAGCGGCGTCGGGGACGGCACCTTCGACCGCGCCCAGGCACTCGGCCTCTACGACCGTCTCATCGATCCCTGCTACGTCCTGCTGGCCAACCTGCACGTGGTCGACGACGTGGAGCTGGACAAGGAGAGCCGCGCCCTCGTCAACGTGTCCCGCGCCCGTGAGCTCCTCTCCCGCGAGGACGCCCTGCTCGGCTCCGCACTGGTCGACGGCCGCGTCACCCGGGACGAACTCCAGGATGTCTCCGACCTCGTGGCCCAGCGCACCCTGCTCTACGACATCAGCCTGCCACTGCTTCCCTCCCCGGACCGTGGTCGCTTCGAGCGCTATTGGAGCAACGCCGGCACCGGGCCGCTGCGCGCGGCCGAGCGAGCCGTCGCGGCCTCGACGACCGGCACGCCGAGCGGCGTCACGGCGAAGAGCTGGGACAGCGCGGCCGGACACGTACTCGCCGAGCTCGGCGAACTCGAGGACCGGGCGGGCGACCACTACCGCGACCGCGTCAGGCCCGTGGCCATGAGCGTCATCCTCCAGGCCGTCGGCGCGGGCGTGGTCGGCCTGATCGCCCTGCTGATCTCCCTCTTCATGTCCGTACGCATCGGCCGCAGCCTCATCCGCGACCTGCGACGCCTGCGCATGGAGGCCCACGAGGCATCCGGCGTACGGCTGCCCAGCGTGATGCGCCGGCTCTCCGCGGGGGAACAGGTCGACGTCGAGACCGAAGTGCCGCGCCTGGAGTACGACAGGAACGAGATGGGCGAGGTCGGTCAAGCCCTCAACACCCTTCAGCGCGCCGCCGTCGAGGCCGCCGTCAAGCAGTCCGAACTGCGCGAAGGCGTGTCCGAGGTCTTCGTCAACCTCGCCCGCCGCAGCCAGGTCCTGCTCCACAAGCAGCTCACCCTCCTCGACACCATGGAACGCAGGACCGAGGACACCGACGAACTGGCCGACCTGTTCCGCCTCGACCACCTGACCACCCGCATGCGCCGCCACGCCGAGGGACTCGTCATCCTGTCCGGCGCCGCGCCGTCCCGGCAGTGGCGCAAACCCGTCCAGCTCATGGACATCGTCCGCGCCTCCGTCGCCGAGGTCGAGGACTACGAACGCGTGGAGGTACGCCGGCTCCCGCGCGTCGCCATCACCGGTCCCGCCGTCGCCGACGTCACCCATCTCGTGGCCGAGCTGCTGGAGAACGCGACCGTGTTCTCGCCCCCGCACACGGCCGTGCACGTCGTCGGTGAACGGGTCGCCAACGGTTTCACCCTGGAGATCCACGACCGGGGCCTCGGCATGACGGCCGAGGCGCTGCTCGACGCCAACCTGAGGCTCGCCGAGACCCCCGAGTTCGAGCTCTCCGACACCGACAGACTCGGCCTCTTCGTGGTCAGCCGGCTCGCCCAGCGGCAGAACGTCCGCGTCTCGCTCCAGCCTTCCCCGTACGGCGGTACCACCGCGGTCGTCTTCATGCCGGACGCGCTGCTCACCGACGACGTCCCGGACACCGACGGCATCGGGTTCCGCCTGGACCGCACCCTGCCCTCCAAGGAGCGCGAGGCCGAGGAACGGCGCGGAGCGACCCTCACCGAGTCGCCCGCGCGACTGCCCGGTCTGCCCGCCTCGGTCCTCGACGGCCCCGTCGAGCTGGACTCGCCCGTCGACCTGGACACGATCACCGGATTCCCCGGCGCCCTCGGCGACGACGACAGCGAACGCGGCGGGCTCTTCCGCCCCAGACGCTCCATCGCCGGGGTTCCCGCGGGACGGCACCAGCAGGACGGTGACGACGACCCCGCCCACTCGGCGGACGACGACCGACCCGGCACCGCTCCCGTCCCGCTGCCACGACGCCGGACCCCCAAGCTCGTCAGCTCCCACGGCCGTCCCGTCGGCGGACCCCGATCATGGCGTGACCCGATGGACGAGGGCACGGCCCAGGACCTCGAACCGGTGCGTGATCCGGAACCGGGCGAGAACGCGGATCACCGTGAACGCCGGATACCCGGTGAAGGCACCAAACCACTGCCCCAGCGCCGCGGTGAGCGATCCATCGCCTCGGCCCGGCACGGTGGCGAACGCTCCGGCCCGACCGGTCCGCGCGCTGCCCTCGGCACACCCGGGAGACCCGCTCTCCACGAAACTTCCCGAACCCCCGGCCCCGCCGAGGGCACCGGACAGGCGGACGCCCCGGCTCTGCCCCGGCGCACCCGCACCACGGCATCCACGGCCGGCCCCGACGACACCACCCCGCACCGCGGCACCGCGGCGGGGGAGACGGCATCCGGGACGGCCCCGCTGCCCCGGCGTGTCCGGCAGGCCAATCTGGCCCCGCAGCTGAAGGACGGACCGGCACGGCTCGCCGAACGCGGCAACGGCCGCGACGGCGCGGGACCCGACCCCGCCGAACGGGACGCCGACGAAGTACGCAGCCGCATGGCCTCGCTCCAGCGTGGCTGGCAGCGCGGTCGCGAAGAGAACGCCGAGGGCGACCAGGCCCAGGACCGCTCAGCACGACGAACGACAAAGGGAGACGGTCGATGACCGCACCGAAGGCCGCAGGGCCCGCCGCGACCAGCAACGGGTCCGGCGAGCTGAACTGGCTGCTCGACGAACTGGTGGACCGCGTCGCCAGCATCAACAAGGCGATCGTGCTCTCCGGCGACGGTCTTCCCACGGGGGCCTCCAAGGACCTCACCAGGGAGGACAGCGAACACCTGGCCGCCGTCGCCTCCGGCTTCCACAGCCTCGCCAAGGGCGTCGGCCGGCATTTCGAGGCCGGCAGTGTCCGCCAGACCGTCGTGGAACTCGACGAGGCCTTCCTGTTCGTCACGGCGGCCGGCGACGGCAGCTGCCTGGCCGTCCTCTCCGACGCCGAATCCGATGTCGGTCAGGTCGCGTACGAGATGACCCTCCTCGTCAAACGAGTCGGCGCGCATCTGGCCGCGACTCCGCGCACCGATCTGCCTTCGGGCGGGTAGTGGGATGGCATGAGCGGAGACGGTCAGGGAAGAGGCCACTGGTTCGACGACGAGGCTGGACCGGTGGTCCGCCCGTACGCCATGACCCGCGGACGCACCACCAGCGCGGGCCAGCACCGCCTCGACCTCATCGCGCTGGTGATCACGCAACAGCACGCCGAGGACCCCGAGGCGGACCACACGCTGTCCCCGGAACACGTGGACATCGTCGAACTCTGCCGTGACGTCCCCCAGTCGGTCGCCGAACTCGCGGCCGGACTCGATCTGCCCATCGGAGTGGTGCGGGTCCTGATCGGGGACCTGGTGGATGACGAAATGGTCCACGTGACACGTCCCGTACCCCCTGCCGAACTGCCGGACGAGAGTATTCTGCGCGACGTGATCAGCGGCCTCAGGGCGCTCTGAGCTGGGCGGAAACGGGGAACAGACGTGACAGGCTGGCAGTTCTGGGTCGACCGGGGCGGAACCTTCACGGACATCGTCGCGCGGCGCCCCGACGGCCGGCTGCTCACCCACAAGCTGCTGTCCGACCATCCGGCCCGCTACGCCGACGCGGCCGTCGCGGGCGTCCGTGAACTCCTCGACGGTGAAGGGGACGCCACGGGCGCCCGGGTCGACGCCGTACGCATGGGCACCACCGTCGCGACCAACGCCCTCCTGGAACGCAAGGGCGAGCGCACGCTTCTCGTCATCACCCGGGGCTTCCGCGACGCCCTGAGCATCGCCTACCAGAACCGCCCCCACATCTTCGCCCGCGCCATCCAACTCCCCGAACCGCTCCACGAGCGGGTGATCGAGGTCGACGAGCGGATCGCCGCCGACGGCACCGTCCTGCGCGCCCCCGACCTGGAGGCACTCGCCGGACCGCTTCAGCAGGCGTACGACGACGGGATCCGCGCGGTGGCCGTGGTCTGCATGCACAGCCACCTCCACCCCGCCCACGAACAGGCCGTGGGCGAGCTGGCTACACGTGTCGGCTTCCCGCAGGTCTCGCTCTCCAGCCAGGTCAGCCCGCTGATGAAGCTGGTCCCCCGCGGTGACACCGCCGTCGTCGACGCCTACCTGTCGCCGGTGCTGCGCCGCTACGTCCAGCAGGTCGCCGCCGAACTCCGCGGCGTACGGCTGATGTTCATGCAGTCCAACGGAGGGCTCGCCGAGGCGGGTCAGTTCCGCGGCAAGGACGCCGTCCTGTCGGGACCCGCCGGCGGAATCGTCGGCATGGCCCGCATGTCGCAGCTCGCCGGCCACGATCGCGTCATCGGCTTCGACATGGGCGGTACCTCCACAGACGTCTCCCACTTCGCCGGCGAGTACGAACGGACCTTCACCACCCACATCGCCGGGGTCCGGCTGCGCGCCCCCATGCTGGACATCCACACGGTCGCGGCGGGCGGCGGATCGGTGCTCCACTTCGACGGCTCCCGCTACCGCGTGGGCCCCGACTCGGCCGGCGCCGCCCCAGGACCCGCCTGCTACCGCAACGGCGGTCCGCTGACGGTCACCGACGCCAATGTCGCCCTCGGACGCATCCAGCCCGGCCACTTCCCGAAGGTGTTCGGGCCCGGCGCCGACCAGCCCCTGGACAGCGCCGTCGTCCGCGAACGGTTCACCGACCTGGCGCGGGAGATCCACGAGAGGACCGGCGACACCCGCACCCCGGAGCAGGTCGCCGAGGGCTATCTGCGGATCGCCGTGGCCAACATCGCCAACGCCGTCAAGCGGATCTCCGTACAGAAGGGCCACGACGTCACCCGCTACGCGCTCACCACGTTCGGTGGCGCCGGCGGTCAGCACGCCTGCATGGTGGCCGACTCCCTCGGCATCCGCACGGTCCTGGTCCCGCCCATGGCAGGGGTCCTGTCCGCCCTCGGCATCGGACTCGCCGACACGACGGCCATGCGCGAACAGTCCGTCGAAGTACCCCTCGAACCCTCCGCGATGCCCGGCATCCTCAAGACAGCCGACGACCTGGAGAGCGCCACCCGCGACGAACTCCTCTCCGAGGACGTCCCCGAGCACCGCATCCGGGTCACCCGCAGGGCCCAGCTCCGCTATGACGGCACGGACACGTCGCTGACCGTCGAGCTCGCCGAACCCGACGCCATGACCCACGCCTTCGAAGAACGCCATCACGCCACCTACTCCTTCACCCTCGACCGTCCGGTCGTCGTCGAAGCCCTCTCCGTGGAAGCCACCGGTCTCACCGAACCCCCCGATCTCACCGCCCTCGTCCCCGACCGCTCCGCCCCCGCCTCCCGCCCGGACACCGCCCCGACCGTCCCTCTCCACACGGGCGGAACCTGGCGTGAAGTGCCCCTGCACCGACGCGAGGAACTCCCGCCCGGCGAGACCGTGGACGGACCCGCGATCATCGCCGAGGCAGGCTCGACAACCGTCGTGGACGACGGCTGGCGGGCCGCGACGACCGACGACGGGCATCTGGTCATGGAACGCGCGGCGGTCACGGAGAGTTCCGATCCGGGCACGCAAGCGGATCCCGTTCTGCTCGAGGTCTTCAACAACCTCTTCATGTCCATCGCCGAACAGATGGGCGCCCGACTGGAGTCGACCGCCCAGTCCGTCAACATCAAGGAACGCCTGGACTTCTCCTGCGCCCTGTTCGACCCCGACGGAAACCTGGTGGCCAACGCCCCGCACATCCCCGTCCACCTGGGCTCGATGGGCACCAGCGTCCAGGAGGTCGTCCGCCGGCGCGGCGCAACCATGCGGCCCGGCGACACCTACGCCGTCAACGACCCGTACCACGGCGGCACCCACCTTCCCGACGTCACCGTGATCACCCCGGTCTTCGACACGGAGGGTGAGCGGATCCTGTTCTACGTCGCCTCGCGCGGCCACCACGCCGAGATCGGCGGCATCGCCCCGGGCTCCATGCCGGCGAACAGCCGCACCATCGACGAGGAGGGCGTCCTCTTCGACAACTGGCTGCTCGCCGAGAACGGACGCTTCCGGGAGGCGGAGACGCTGGCCCTGCTCACGGCGCCGCCCCACCCCACCCGCAACCCGAGGACGAACCTCGCCGACCTGCGCGCCCAGATCGCCGCCAACCGCAAGGGCGTCGACGAGGTCGGCCGGATGATCGAGGACTTCGGGCTCGACGTCGTCCAGGCCTACATGAGGCACGTCCAGGACAACGCGGAGGAAGCCGTGCGCCGCGTGGTCGAAAGGCTCGAAGACGGCGCGTTCGCCTACGAGACGGACTCCGGTGCGGTCATCCGGGTCCGTGTCTCGGTGGACCGCGCGGCTCGCTCCGCCACCGTCGACTTCACGGGCACCTCCGCGCAGCTGGCCACCAACTTCAACGCGCCCTTCGCCGTGGTCAACGCTGCGGTCCTGTACGTCTTCCGCACCCTGGTGGACGACGACATCCCGCTCAACGACGGCTGTCTGCGCCCCCTGCGCATCGTCGTGCCACCGGGGTCGATGCTCGCCCCCGAGCCCCCCGCGGCCGTCGTCGCCGGCAACGTGGAGACGTCCCAGGCGATCACCGGCGCCCTCTACGCGGCCCTGGGCGTGCAGGCCGAGGGCTCGGGCACCATGAACAACGTCACCTTCGGCAACGAACGCCACCAGTACTACGAGACCGTGGCCTCCGGCTCGGGCGCCGGTGACGGCTTCCCCGGCGCCCCCGCCGTACAGACCCATATGACCAACTCGCGGCTCACCGACCCCGAGGTCCTGGAGTGGCGACTGCCCGTCAGGCTCGACGAGTTCGCGATTCGACACGGCAGCGGCGGCCTCGGACACTGGCGGGGCGGCGACGGCGCCGTCCGGCGTATCCGGTTCCTGGAGCGGATGACCGTCTCGACGCTCTCACAGCACCGTAGGGTGCCGCCGTACGGTATGGCAGGCGGTGAGCCCGGTGCTCTCGGTGCCAACCGGGTCGAGCGCGCCGACGGCACCGTCACGGAACTCGGCGGAAGCGATGCGGCGGACGTCGGACCCGGCGACGTACTCGTCATCGAAACCCCCGGCGGCGGGGGCTACGGCCCACCACCGCACGACCCCCATCAAGCAGGAGAAGAGATCGATGATCTTCGGGCGTTCTGAGCGCGGGAAGCCTCCGGTCGAGCCCGTCACGCTCAAGATCCTGGTCGCCGGCGGCTTCGGCGTGGGCAAGACGACCCTCGTCGGCGCGGTCAGCGAGATCAGGCCGTTGCGCACGGAGGAGGTCCTCACCGAGGCGGGGCGGCCCGTCGACGACATCAGCGGTGTGGAGGGCAAGCACACCACGACCGTCGCCATGGACTTCGGCCGGATCACGCTGCGCGAGGACCTGGTGCTCTATCTGTTCGGGACCCCCGGGCAGGATCGTTTCTGGTTCCTCTGGGACGAGCTCGCCACAGGTGCCCTGGGTGCCGTCGTGCTGGCCGACACCCGCCGCCTGGAGGACTGCTTCGCCGCGGTCGACTACTTCGAGCGGCGCTCCATACCCTTCGTGGTCGGAGTCAACTGCTTCGAGGAAGCCGCCCGTTACCCCGCGGACGCCGTCCGCCAGGCCCTCGACCTCGACCCGGGTGTGCCCGTCGTCCTGTGCGACGCGCGGGACCGGGAGTCGGTCAAGGAGGTCCTGATCCGTGTCGTCCAGCATGCGATGGCACACGCGGCCGCCGTCCGTGAGGCCGTCGGGACCTGACGCCCGCGCCACGCCGCGGCGGCAACGACGCGCAGGTGCGGCCCGTACCCCCGCCGACCGGGGTACGGGCCGCGGTCATGCACGCGCGCGTGCTTCAACCCGAGCCGCACACGCGCGTGGAGCCCTGTTTCGGGTCGGCGCCCCGCCCGGCCACCGGAGCGCGGACACGCTCGGCCGGTTCAGGCCCGGCGTCGCTCATTCGACGGTGTCGTCGTGCCAGCCGAAGCTCTTCTCCACCGCCTTGCGCCAGTTGTGGTACTCGCCGTCGCGCACCGAGGTCTCCATGCCCGGGGTCCATTCGACGTCCTTCTGCCAGTGCGACTTCAGCTCGTCGAGGTCGTTCCACACGCCGGTCGCGAGCCCGGCCGCGTACGCGGCGCCCAGACAGGTCGTCTCGGAGACCTTCGGACGGATCACCGGCACCCCGAGGACATCCGCCTGGTGCTGCATCAGCAGATTGTTCTTGGTCATGCCGCCGTCCACCTTCAGGGTGGTGATCGGCACACCGGAGTCCTGGTACATGGCGTCCACGACCTCGCGCGTCTGCCAGCTCGTGGCCTCCAGGACCGCACGCGCGAGGTGCGCCTTCGTGACGTACCGCGTGAGACCGGTGATGACCCCGCGCGCGTCCGAGCGCCAGTAGGGGGCGAACAGGCCTGAGAACGCGGGCACGATGTACGCGCCGCCGTTGCCCTCGACGCTCGCCGCCAGGGTTTCGATCTCGTCGGCGGAACGGATGATGCCCAGCTGGTCCCGGAACCACTGCACCAGCGCGCCCGTGATCGCGATCGACCCTTCGAGACAGTAGACCGGCGCCTCGGTGCCGATCTTGTACCCCATGGTGGTCAGCAGTCCGTTCTTGGACGGAACGGGCCTGTTGCCGGTGTTCAACAGCAGGAAGCTGCCGGTGCCGTAGGTGTTCTTGGCCGTGCCGACGTCGTAGCAGGCCTGGCCGAAGACCGCCGCCTGCTGGTCGCCGAGCGCCGACGCGACCGGCACTCCGCCGAGTTGGCCGACGGCGGTGCCGTACACCTCGGCGGACGACCTGATCTCGGGGAGCACCGCCTCGGGGATGTCCATGGCGGAGAGGATGGCCGGGTCCCACTGGAGGGTGTCCAGGTTCATCAGCATGGTGCGGCCGGCGTTCGTCACGTCGGTGACGTGCCGCCCGCCGTCGGTGCCGCCGGTCAGGTTCCAGATCAGCCAGGAGTCGATGGTGCCGAAGGCGATCTCACCGCGTTCGGCGCGTGCGCGCAGGCCCGGGACGTTGTCGAGGAGCCAGGCCGCCTTGGGGCCGGAGAAGTAGCTGGCCAGGGGGAGTCCGGTCTGTTCGCGGAAGCGGTCCTGTCCGTCCGTGCCGCCCAGTTGGTTGCAGAGCGCCGAGGTGCGGGTGTCCTGCCAGACGATCGCGTTGTGGACGGGCTTGCCGGTGGCGCGGTCCCACAGAACGGTCGTCTCGCGCTGGTTGGTGATGCCCAGCGCGCTGAGCTGGTCGGTGCGCAGCCCGGCCTTGGCGACGGCGCCGGCGACCACGGCCTGCACCTTTGACCAGATCTCGGTGGCGTCGTGCTCCACCCAGCCCGGCTTGGGGAAGATCTGGCGGTGTTCGCGCTGGTCGACGGCGACGATCGCGCCGGCCCGGTCGAAGATGATGCAGCGGCTGGAGGTGGTGCCCTGGTCGATCGCGGCGACGTACTTCTCGGTGTTGTCCGTCATGTCGTCCCCTTGCGTCTGCTTCGTCAGGAGGCTGCGTTCTCGTCTGGAGCCTGTGTTCTTGTCGGACGGCCGCGTTCTTGTCAGAAGGCCGCGTTGTAGATACCGGCGGCGATGGCGGCGCCGGCGAGGGGGCCGACGACCGGGATCCAGGAGTATCGCCACTGCGAAGTGCCCTTGTTGGGGATCGGCAGCAGCGCGTGGGCGAGGCGCGGCCCCAGGTCGCGGGCCGGGTTGATGGCGTAGCCGGTCGGGCCGCCGAGCGAGAGACCGATGCCGACGACCAGGAAGGAGATGAGCAGGACCGGCAGGCCCGCGGCGCCGATCCCGGCCACGTGCTTGCCGCCGCCGACCATGCCGAGGATGGGCAGCACCAGGGCGGCGGTGGCGATGATCTCGGTGATCAGATTCTGTATCGGGTCGTCGATCTCGGGACGTGTCGAGAAGATCCCCAGCGTCTCGATGGCCTGGTCGTCCTCGGCGTTGAGGTTGAACTGGCCGAGGTAGAGCAGCCAGCACAGGACCGCGCCGATGACGGCACCGGCGAACTGTCCGAGGAGGTAGAAGGGCACGTCCGACCACTTCGTGGAACCCTCGATCGCGAACCCGATGGTGACCGCCGGGTTGATCTGCCCTCCCGACAACGGTGCCGAGGTGTAGGCGCCGGCCAGGACGCCGAAGCCCCAGCCGAAGGTGATGACGATCCAGCCCGCGCCCTGGGCCTTCGATCTGTTCAGGGTGACGGCGGCGCACACACCCGCGCCGAAGAGAATCAGAATCGCTGTACCGATCAACTCGCCGACAAAGATGTCTCCGTTGCTCATGGCGGCTCCTAGGCTCTCGCCCGGAACGATCCGCTCCGGGCCACCGTGCAGGGTGCGTTCCCATGGCTACGTCAGCCGAGGGCAGGGAGATCCCGCGCCCCGCCCGGCGTCCGTGACGAGCGTGCCGTCGCAGCGGAATCGACCGCGGGTACGGTCTTCGGCGCAGGCCGAAGACCCGAACGGTGAGGTGCCTGATGGCGCCCTGGTGCGGCGATGCCGACTGACATCCGGAAGTGTTCACCGGCACCCAGGGGGCGTCAAGGTCGGTGACCGCAACGGTTGGAGGGCGCGAACCGGACCCCTGACGCGCCGCCGGGACAGCCGGTCGGCGACCGCCGGGTGTACTGCCGGGTCGACCGGTCAGCGTTGCCGGGCGTACTGCCGGGTCGGTCAGTCAGTCGTTGTCCGGCGCGCTCCAGGGCCGGCCGGTGGTTGTCTGCCCGGTGCGTCGCCGGTCAGCCCGTCAGCGTCTGTCCGTACGGCGTCATCGGCCCCGCCCGGGTGCCACGGCGGACCTCGAGGCCGGGCCGCCCCGCGCGGCCCAGCACCCAACTCGCCCCGTCCAGAGCCTTGGCGGCCTGTTTGAGGGGTGCCAGCGAGGTGGCCGCCTGCCGGTGGTCGAGCACGCTGCCGGGCGCGCACAGCACGGTGGCCAGGGACAGCGTGACGGACCGGCCGCCCACCGCCCAAGGGGTGTCGAGCACTGCCGCGGCCAGTGGGTCGAGGGTGTCGGGGTCGGCGAGAACCAGGAAGTCGTCGCCTCCGATGTGCCCCACGAGTGTCGCCCCGGCCGCCGAATGCTGGAGCATCCGTCCCACCGACCGGATCAGCTCGTCGCCGGCGGCGAACCCCGCTCCGTCGTTGACCTGCTTGAAGTGGTCGATGTCCAGCCAGGTCAGCGCGAACATCCGGCCGTCCGCGATCCGCCGGTCCACCTCCCCGGTGATGGTGTCCGAACCGGGCAGCCGGGTCAGCGGGTTCAGCCCGGCCGCCTCCTCGACCCGGCTCTCCGACAGCGCCCGTACGAGATCCGCGAGGCGGACGACACCCACGCACCGGCCGTACCGGTCGACGACCGCGACATCGTCCGACGTACGGTCCCGGTCCCCGTCCGCGACCACGTCGAGCACCTCCCACGCGGTGGCGTCGATGCCGACGGTTCGCGGCGCGTCACCCAGTTTGGCGGCCGGTCTGTCGGCGTACAGGGCGTGTCCGTAGCGCCCGGACATCGACAGCAGGAAGCGCGACCGGTGCACCGAGCGGACCGGTGTCCCGAACGGGTCCACCAGCAGGACACCGGACACGTCGGGCGATCCGGTGAGCAGGGCTCTGACCTCTCCGGCCGACGCGGTGGCAGGGAGCAGCGCCGCGGGCCGGACGAACTGCCCGACGGACGGCCCGGACCGGGGTGCGTCGCGGACCCCGGGCGACAGCGCCGGAACGTATACGTCCGCGGAGGGCCGACGGGCGGGCGGCGCGAACAGGTCCCCCTGCGCGAGCTGCGCGCCCGCCGACACCGCGGCGGCGCAGTGAAGTTCCGTCTCGACACCCTCGACGGACAGCAGCGCGCCGAGCCCTTCGCACAGCGTCCGCATCGCCCGCACCGCCGCGGGCCGCGTCAGCAGGGACACATCGAGCTTCACCAGCTCCGGCGCGAGATCGGTGAGCAGGCGCAGCGGTACGTCGCCGTCGCCGATCCCGTCCGCACAGATCCGGAAGCCCTCGCCGCGCACCGCGGCCACGGCCTCCAGCAGGGCGTGCTGCGGCACATGGGTGTACGGGGGGACGATGTCGACGGTGACCTCGCAGGGCAGCCGTCCCGCTTCCCGGACCTCGTTGCGCAGGGCGGAGAGCCGGCCGAGGTCGGCCAGCGTTCCGGCGAACACGTTCACGTGCAGGGGCAGCAGCGTCTCCCTGCGGGCGGCGGCCCGGATGGCCAACGCGGCCAGCCGTCCGTCCAGTTCGGGATCGCGGCGGGCCCGCGCCAGGATGTCGCCCGACTCCGGCCGGGCGAGTGACTCCAACGCCGCGACCCCTCCGGTCGTCAGATTGACGACCGGTTGGAAGGCGAAACGGACCATATCCGTCCAGGAGGGCACACCAGCATGGTCTCGCCAACGGCGTACGCGGGTGGGCGATTCACGAGGTGTTCACGCAGGATTCCGGGGTCGTCACAGAAGGTAGGGAATGGGGTCCGCGCGCGGCTCACGCGCTTCGGTCGTGACCGGTCGCAGCGTGCCGTGGAACCTGCGCCCGGAGAGGCTCCACGGACCACCACGCCGGCTAGCGCACCGCCACGACCGAGGAGCCGTGCCCGAACAATCCCTGGTTCGCGGTGATCCCCACCCGTGCCCCGGGGACCTGCCGGTCACCCGCGCCGTCGCGCAACTGCCAGGTCAGCTCGCACACCTGGGCGATGGCCTGCGCGGGGACGGCCTCTCCGAAGGAGGCGAGCCCGCCGCTGACGTTCACCGGTATGCGGCCGCCGAGTGCCGTGGCGCCTTCCCGCAGGAGTTTGGACGCCTCGCCTTCCCCGCAGAGGCCGAGATCCTCGTACCACTGCAATTCCAGCGCGGTCGACAGGTCGTAGACCTCCGCGAACGACAGATCCTCGGGCCCGACACCCGCCTCCTCGAAGGCGGCCCGGGCTATGGAGGCGCGGAAGGTCTCCGCGGCGGGCTCCACGGCCGCCGCCGAGTCCGTGGCGATGTCCGGCAGGTCCAGCACCGTGTTCGGATAGCGCGGCGACACGGTCGACACCGCGCGGATGCGGACCGGCGCGCCGATTCCGTGCCGGCGGGCGAACTCCATGTCCGCCAGCACCACGGCGGCGCCGCCGTCCGAGGTCGCGCAGATGTCGAGCAGCCGCAGCGGATCGGCGACCACGGCGGACCCGGCCACGTCCTCGGCCGTGACCGGCTTGCGGTACCGGGCGTTGGGATTGAGCGCGCCCAGGGCCGCGTTCTTCACCTTGACCTGGGCGAAATCCTCCGGAGTGTCGCCGTACAGAGCCATCCGGCGGCGCGCGTACAGCCCGAAGTACGTCGGGTTCGTGGCCCCGAGCACGCGGAAGCGCAGCCAGTCGGGATCGTCCGGCCGGTCCCCGCCCGCGGGCCGGAAGAACCCCTTGGGCGCCGCGTCCGCGCCCACCACGAGGACCACCTCGGCGAGGCCCGAGAGGATCTGCGCGCGCGCCGTGCCGAGTGCCTGCGCCCCGGAGGCGCAGGCCGCGTACACGCTCGTCACGCGTGCTCCCTGCCACCCCAGCGCCTTCGCGAACGTCCCTCCCGCCACATAGCCCGGATAGCCGCCGCGCACGGTGGACGCACCCACCACCGAGTCGACGTCCCGCCAGTCGATCCCCGCGTCGCTCAGCGCGGCGCGGGCCGCGGCGACCCCGTACTCGGTGAAGGGGCGCCCCCACTTGCCCCACGGGTGCATGCCCACACCGAGCACCGCCACATCACCGGTCATCTCCTCGCCCCCGTCCGTCCCGAGCCCTTCGTGCCGTGCCCTTCATGGCGTCACTCCTGTCGGCCGCCAGTGCCACGTCGTCCAGGTCGTCTCCTCGTCCTCGTTCAGCACGCCGGGGACGACCTGCACCTCCATGCCCACCGCCAGGTCGGCGACGGTGATCCCGGGAACCGCCTGGCCGAGCACCACGAGGCGCTCGGATTCCAGTTCCACAGCGATCAACGCGCAGGGTTCCCACGAGAGTTCCGGGTCGGTCACATAGGGTGACGGAGGCCGGTATCGGCTGTCGGTGTACGACCAGACGCGTCCTCGGGGGGACAGGGGTACCTCGGTCAGCTCGCCGCCGCCCTCGCACCCCGGATTGCGGCAGTGGGCGTCCTCGCGGGGGAAGAACACCGAGGCGCAGGCGGAGCACCGCGTACCGAGCAGGCGGAAGTCGTTTCCCTCCCCGGTGAACCACCCGGCGACGACAGGTGTGCGTGTGCGCGACACGGTTCCTCCATGACACTGGATCTGACGGAACGTCAGAAGTGTGTCACGGGAGGCGGGAATTGGGCAGGGCGCCCATGAGCCCGTTCGAGCCGCTCTGTCTGAGCCGCTCTGTCTGAGTCGGGCTGGCCCCCCGAGCCGGGCCCTTCGAGCCGGTCCGCTGCCCGGGTCGGTTCTTCCCGTCCGACCCGAAGACGCCCGTCCGGTGATGGACTACAGTCCGCGGCGTGTCCGAAACCCCGCACCCGCCCGCCGACTTCGCGCCCGATTCGCACTGCTCCAGCTGCGGCGCCCCCTACGGAGAGGGCATCTCCGGCTGGCCCCGCACCTGTGCCGCCTGCGGCCGGGTCGCCTACCGCAATCCGCTGCCGGTCGCGGTCGCCCTTCAGCCCGTCCACGACGACCGGGGGGCCGCCCTGGTCGTCATCACCCGGACCATCGCACCCGCGCGCGGAGGTGTGGCCCTGCCCGGAGGATTCATCGACCACCGGGAGGACTGGAGACAGGCCGTCGTGCGCGAACTCAAGGAGGAGACGGGCATCGACGCGGCGAGCGGGGACGTGCGACTCGCCGACGCGATGAGCTCGCCCGCGGGCCATCTGCTGCTCTTCGGGCTCCTCCCGGAGCGTTCTGCCGCCGAACTCCCTCCGTCGGCCGCCACGGACGAGACGGAGGGCTGGCAACTGCTGCGGCGGCCCGCCGAACTCGCCTTCCCGCTCCACACCCTGGCGGCCCGCGCCTGGTTCGAGGGGCGATACGTCTGAGCGTCAGGGACCGGACGTCCCCAGCCCCCGCACCCGTACGGGATACGAAGGCTCGCCCAGGCCGCCCGCGCCGGCCCGCCGCACCACCACCTCGTCCCCGTCCCAGCGGGACACGAGGCGTTCGGCCTCCGGTTCCTCCCAGCCGTCGCCCGGGTCCGGCACGACGAGCCCGCCTCCGGTGCCTCCCGGCGGGGGCGGCCACACCTCCAGCTCCAGAGTGCCGTCAGCGCCGCGCACGGGCAGTACCGCACCGGCCCGCACGAACACCGGAATCCGTGACACGGGAGCGTCGACCACCACCTGGGCCGGCCCCTCGTACGCCTCCCCGGTGACCGTGTCGTACCAACGCCCCCGCGGCAGCTGTATCGTCCGCCGGATCGCACCCGGGTCCAGCACCGGCGCCACCAGGAGGCTGTCGCCGAGCAGGAAGGCGTCCTCGCCGTCGCGCAGCGCCCGGTCCTCGGGGTTGCCCCACCACACGGGCCGCGCGTACGGGGCGCCCGTGCGGCGCGCCGTGTGCGCCAGCGTCATGAAGTACGGCAGCAGCCGCCGCCGTTCGACGAGGGCCACGCGCGCGTGCTCCAGCACCTCGTCACCGAACTCCCACGGCTCCCTGCGTCCGGCCCGAAGGCTCGCGTGGGTCCTGAACAGCGGGAGGTACGCCCCGAGCTGGAACCAGCGCAGATACAGCTCGGGCGACGGACTGCCGTCGAAGCCGCCCACGTCGGGTCCCGAATAGGGCACCCCGCACAGCCCGAGCCCCAGCACCAGGGACAGCGACGCCCGCAACCCGGGCCAGCCCGTGGCCACGTCCCCCGACCACGTCCCCGCGTAGCGCTGGAGGCCGGCCCACCCGGAGCGCGAGAACAGGAACGGCCGCTCCTGGGGAGCGAGTTCACGCAGCCCCTCGTAGGCGGCCCTGGCCATGCCCAGCGCGTACACGTTGTGCGCCTCGCGGTGGTCACCGCCGCGGCCGTCCAGGGCGTGCCGGGCCGAACGCGGCAGCGTCGGCTCCCCGAAGGCCGTGAACGACGTCGGCTCGTTCATGTCGTGCCAGAACCCCGCGAACCCCTGCGCGAGCCGCTCCTCGTAGAGCCTGCCCCACCACGCCCGCGCGCGCGGGTCGGTGAAGTCCGGATAGACGGCCTCGCCTGGCCATTCGACGCCTCGCACGAGCCGCTCCGAGGCGTCCCGTACGAAGGCGTCCTCGGCGAGCCCGCTGTCGTACACGGCGTTGCCCGGCTCCGCCTTGACCGCCGGGTCGATGATCGACACCAGCCGGATCCCGTCCCGCCGCAGCTCCTCGGCCAGCAGCGGAAGCTTCGGGAACCGGTCGCGATCGACGGTGAACACCTGGTGGGCGTCGTAGTGGTCGATGTCCAGATGCACGGCGTCAAGCGGCAGATCGCGCTCCTGATAGCCGGTGACGATCCGCCGCACCTCCTGCTCACTGCCGAAGCCCCATCGCGCGTGCTGGTAACCCAGCGCCCATGCCGGCGGCAGCGCCGCGGCGCCGGTCAGCGAGGCCCAGGAATGCAGCACGCGCGCGGGAGTGCCCACCATCACCCAGCAGCGCAGCGGACCGCCGTCCATGCGCAGCTCGCACGACCCGGACCGGTCGTGCCCGGAGCCGTCGCCCTCTACGCCCTCGCGCAGGGCGACGGTGCCGTCCCACGACGTGTCGTGGAACACCAGATGTGTGCCCGCGTCGGCGACGACCATCTGGACGGGCATCGTGAGGTAAAGCGGATCGTCGCCCGGCCCGAAGGCCTGTCCGGGATCCGTGTTCCACAGCCGGTACGTTCCTTCGCGCAGCCGGAGTCCGCCCGCCCGTCCGCCCAGGCCGAAGAACCGGGCGTCGGCGGCCACTTCGGAACGCTGCATCCAGCGGGCCGCGCCGCCGTCGACGGGCTCCCACCATCGGGGCGGCAGATCCCGGCGCAGGACCACTCCGCCGGGCGTGAGGACCTGGACCGCGCCGTGCCGTGAGACCGCGACCGTGACCCGCTCGGCCACGACCCGCCAGCCGCCGTCCTTGTCCGGCTCCAGGAGGGCGCGCGGGTCCGGATCGGGGCAGCGGCCCGCGAGGGCGTACGACGGCTCCGGCGCGACCGCGTCCCAGCCCCAGAAGACCGCCCCGCCCACCGTGACCATGATCCGCAGTTCGGAGCGCGTGAAGCGGACGACTCCGCCACCGGGGCCCGGCTCGACGCCGAGCACGAGACCGGGCACCCGCGCGCGCTCCGCCCCGCGCGGCGGCAGCCCGGCGGCGTCGGCACGCCGCCTGCGCCACGCGGCCCGCACTGTGAGCAACCCCTGAGTGGTACCCCCCGAGCCGACCGCTTTCACCGAACGCACCAGGTCACGACCGTCCATGCTGCTCACCCTGCCACTACCGGCGCCCGTTGAGTGCGTCGTTCAACTGCCGTTCACCTGTTGCGACACCACATCTTCATGTCGCCGACTATGTGCGGTGTGCCCTGGTAAAGAAGTCGATCACATGGCATCGTCCGTGTCAGCCGCGTGACGCGCACACCCCCGCTCGTGCGCGACCGACGCACACGACGCGCACAGTCCGGGAGCCGCCCCATGTCCACCACGAACCCCTCACCGCTCTGGCAGCCCACCACCGAGGGCATCGCCCAGGCGCACGTCACGAAGTTCCAGGCCTGGGCGGCCGACCGGCACGGAGCACCGGCCGACGGAGGCTACGCGGCCCTGCACCGCTGGTCGGTCGACGAGCTGGACACCTTCTGGCAAGCCGTCACCGAGTGGTTCGACGTACGGTTCTCGACCCCCTACGCGCGCGTGCTCGGCGATCGCGCCATGCCCGGAGCCGCGTGGTTCCCCGGAGGGACCCTCAACTACGCCGAGCACGCCCTGCGCGCCGCGGACACCCGCGCGGACGAACCGGCCCTCCTGTATGTCGACGAGACCCACGAGTCCGTCCCCGTGACCTGGTCCGACCTGCGCCGCCAGGTCGGCTCCCTGGCCGCCGCGCTGCGCGCCCTCGGCGTACGCCCGGGAGACCGGGTGAGCGGCTATCTCCCGAACGTCCCGCAGGCGGTGGTCGCCCTGCTGGCCACGGCCGCCGTGGGCGGCGTCTGGACCTCCTGCGCCCCCGACTTCGGCGCCCGCAGCGTCCTCGACCGCTTCCAGCAGGTCGAACCCGTGGTCCTGTTCGCCGTCGACGGCTACCGCTACGGCGGCAAGGAGCACGACCGCCGGGACACGGTCGCCGAGCTGCGCCGTGAACTGCCCACCCTGAACGCCGTCGTGCACATCCCGCTGCTCGGCACCGAGGCGCCCGAGGGCGCCCTGGACTGGTCTGCGCTGACCTCCGCCGACACGGAGCCCGTCTTCGAGCAGGTCCCCTTCGACCACCCTCTGTGGGTGCTCTACTCCTCGGGCACGACCGGCCTTCCGAAGGCCATCGTCCAGTCCCAGGGCGGCATCCTCGTCGAGCACCTCAAGCAGCTCGGCCTGCACTGCGACCTCGGCCCCGAGGACCGCTTCTTCTGGTACACGTCCACCGGCTGGATGATGTGGAACTTCCTCGTCTCCGGCCTCCTGACGGGCACCACGATCGTGCTGTACGACGGAAGCCCCGGGTACCCGGACACGGGCGCCCAGTGGCGCATCGCCGAACGCACGGGAGCGACCCTCTTCGGCACGTCCGCCGCTTACGTGATGGCCTGCCGCAAGGCGGAGGTCCACCCCGCGCGCGACTTCGATCTCAGCCGGGTGCGGTGCGTCGCCACGACCGGCTCGCCCCTGCCGCCCGACGGATTCCGCTGGCTCCACGACGAGGTCCGCGAGGACCTGTGGATCGCCTCCGTCAGCGGCGGCACCGACGTGTGCTCCTGCTTCGCCGGGGCGGTACCCACACTCCCGGTGTACATCGGCGAACTCCAGGCCGCCGGCCTCGGCACCGACCTCCAGTCCTGGGACCCCAGCGGAAAGCCCCTCACCGACGAGGTGGGCGAACTGGTCGTCACCAACCCCATGCCGTCGATGCCCATCCGCTTCTGGAACGACCCCGACGGCAGTCGCTACCACGACAGCTACTTCGACACGTACCCCGGAGTGTGGCGTCACGGCGACTGGATCACGGTCACCTCACGGGGCTCGGTCGTCATCCACGGACGCTCCGATTCCACGCTCAACCGCCAGGGCGTGCGCATGGGCTCGGCCGACATCTACGAAGCCGTCGAACGCCTCCCCGAGATCAAGGAGTCGCTCGTCATCGGTGTGGAGCAGCCCGACGGTGGTTACTGGATGCCGCTGTTCGTCCACCTCGCCCCGGGCGCCGTCCTGGACGAGGCCCTGCTGAACCGCATCAAGGGGACGATCCGTGAACAGCTCTCCCCGCGCCACGTTCCCGACGAGGTCATCGAAGTACCGGGAGTGCCCCACACCCTGACCGGCAAGCGCATCGAGGTGCCCGTCAAGCGCCTTCTCCAGGGCGCCTCCATGGAGAAGGCCGTCAACGTGGGCTCCGTGGACAACGTCGAACTCCTGCGCTTCTACGAGAAGCTGGCCCGAGAGCGCGGCTGATCAGCCTCCGTAGGTGGCCTCCGACTCGCCGAGCACGGCGGCGAAGTCGGAGGCCAGACGCGCCGCGTCGGCGGGCTGGAGATCCGTCACCGAGATGCGTACGCCGGGCGCGGCCGAGATCCTGAAACGCGCCCCCGCCGCGACCCACCATCCGTACGAACGCAGCCCGTTCACCACCGCAGACTCGTCCCGGACGGGCACCCAGACGTTCATCCCGCTCACCCCCTGGGCCTTCGTCCCGCGATCGGCGAGCTCGCCGATCAGCGCGGTCCGGCGCAGCGCGTACGTCTTCTCGGCACCCGCCACCAACGCGCGCGTGCCCCCGTCCGTCAGCAGCCCGTACACCGTCTCCTGGAGCAGATGACTGACCCAGCCCGACGTCAGCAGCAGGCGGCCGTCATGACGGGCCAGCGTCGTCGGATCGCACGCCGCGGCCGCCCACCGCAGGTCGGTTCCGAGGAACTTGCTCACCGTGCGCACATGGACCCAGCGGTTCGGACCGCCCGCGGTGAGCGTGTGCAGCGGCGCGCCGGCGACCGAGGACGCGTGATCGTTCTCCACGACCAGCACATCCGGCGCCTCGCGCAGGACGTCGACCAGCGCGTCCCGCCGTTCCGCGGAGAAGCCCCCACCGCAGGGGTTCTGCGCCCGCGGGCTGCACACGACCGCGCGCACCCCCGCCCGTAGCGCCGCCCGCAGGGCGTCCGGGCGGATGCCGAGGTCGTCCACCGCGACCGGAACCGTGCGCAGGCCCAGCGCCGTCACCAGGTCCAGCAGATGGTGGTAGCCGGGGTCCTCCATGGCGACCGCGTCCCCAGGACGCAGCTCGACGGACAGCAGCCGCCCGATCAGGTCCAGCGCGCCATGGGCGAACGTCACATGCTCCGCCGGGATCCCATCGGGCTCCAGCCAGTCGCGCACGGCCTCCTCCAGCCGTGCCAGCCGCGGTGTGGAGCGATGGGAGCGCGCACCGGGGGAGAGCTGCGAAGGCGGCACCAGCAGCGGGAGCAGGGCAGGATCCGGGTGCCCGCCCGCGAGATCGCGCAGCCCGTCCGGCACGCGCGGTGGCCGCCGCGATGCCACCGCGGGCGCGGCGGCGACCACGGTCCCGCCACGCCCGCGGGTCACGACGATCGCGCGTTGCCGCAGCTCCTTGTACGCCGTCGCGACCGTCCCAGGACTCACACCGAGCCGGTCGGCCAGGGCACGCACCGGAGGCAGCGCCGCACCCGGCTCCAACGCGCCCTCGGCCACGCCGCGTTCGACGGACGCGGCAATCCCCTTGGCGGTCGTACCGCTGATCGAATATTGTGCTGCCACGTTGTTTAGTATGTATCAATACATAATTTCACGCAAGGGGGAGCAGTGAGTCCGACCCGCCGCACGGCCGCATGGGCGACACGCGTACCAGGAGGCCCCGACGGCCGGAGAATGCTCTGGATCTCCCTGGTCGACCGCATCGGCAGCGGCCTGTGGGCAGCCGTCTCCGTCCTGTACTTCACCTACGTCACCGGCCTCTCCGTCGCCCAGATCGGCACCCTCGTGGCCGCGGCCGGAGCGGTCGGCATCGCGGGCGCACCCCTCGGCGGGCGCATCGCCGACCGTCTGCCGCTCACCCACGTCCTGATCGCCCTCCAACTGCTGCGTGCCCTCGCCTCCTTCGCCCTGCTGACCACCGACAACTACGCCCTCCTCCTGGCGTTCTCCGCCGCGGGCAGCTTCGGGGACCGCGCCGCGAACGTCCTCACCAAGCTCTACGCCACCCGCGTCTCGGGCCCCGACCGCGTCCGCTACCAAGCCCTCAATCGCACCGTCGCCAACGCCGGCTGGGCCCTGGGAGGCCTCGTCGCGGCAGGCGCCCTCACCGTCGGGACCACCGCCGCGTATCAATGGCTGCTCGCCGGCGACGCCCTCTCGTTCGTCGCCGTCGCCCTCGCGACCGCCCGCTGCGGCGAACCGCCCTCGGTTACCCGCACCGTCGTGACGTCGAAGGCCCCCGTCCCCGTGGCGCGACCCGACAGCCCCTGGCGCAACCGCGTCTACCTCGCCTACGTCGCCACCGAGACCGTCCTCTTCCTCGACGACGCCGTGTTCAAAGTCGGGCTGCCCCTGTGCATAGCCCACTCCGATCGTGTTCCCCACGGCCTCGCACCCCTCCTGATGGTGCTGAACAACGTGATGGTCGTGACCCTCCAGGTCCCCCTGGCCCGATTCGGCGTCGGCACGGCCGCGGCCCGTGCGCTCCTCATCCCGCTCTCCGCCTCCTTCGCCCTCGGCGGCGCGGCCATGGCACTGTCCGCCACCGGCGGGGCCATCACCGCGACCCTCCTCCTGACCGCGGCCGCCGTCCTCTTCACGGTCGCGGAGATGCTCCACGCCACCGTTTCCTGGGAACTCTCCGTCGCGCTCGCCCCGGACACCGCGCAGGGCACCTATCTCGGCGTCCACGGACTCGCGCAGGCCGTACAGCGCAGCGCCGGACCACTCGCCGTGACAGCGGCCATCGCCAGTGGCCCTCTCGGCTGGTCCCTCTTCGGTGCCGTCATAGCCGCGACCTGCGTGTTCCAGCATCGACTGGTGCGTGACCGGCTCACCCACCCCGCGTTGTCAGTGCCGCCGGTTACTGTGAGTGAGCATTGATCGACTGTGCACAGGGGGAAACATGGCGCACACCCAGCACCACACCATGCGACGCGTCCTGCGCCGCGAGATCGCGGGCACCATCGGCCTGTTGACCGACGAACAGGACTTCCGGGCGATGCGGCGCTACCGCACCTTCGCCTTCGCCGACCACACGACCTATCTCCAGCAGGTCGAAGCGCTGCTCAAGACACTCGCGGCCCAGGGCAGCCACACGACGGTGGCACTCTTCGACCCCGAGGAATACGCCGATTTCTGCGCCGCGAGCGGCCTGGAACCCGACACCCCGGCCAGCCGCACCCGCTTCACCGCCCAACTGGCGGCCACCGGCCCCACACTTCCCTACGACGGACAGCCCCTCGGCCAACTGGTCCCCGACCTCGTCGACGAAGCGGTCCGCCGGGCCACCTGGGAGTACGCGACCACCCTCCTCGCCCGCATCGGCACCTGCGCGACCTGCGGCGAGGACATCGGCCGCACCTCCTTCATCCGCGCAGCCCACCTCCTCACCAGGGTCGTCGACACCGCGAGCCCAGGAGAACTCCACCTCGTGTGCAGCGTCTCGTCCGTCCCCGACACACTCGTCGCCGTACTGCGGACCGAGGGACGCACCGAAGGCACGACCGGCCTCGACGAATCCGAGGCCCTCGAATTCACCACGGTCCTCGCCCTCGGAATCGCGACCCGGAGCGCCTGCGGACTCGTCATGCGCACCACCGCACCCGACACCACCGACCGCGTCTACGGATGGCGCCTGCGCGGAGACGACCTGGAACCCCTCACCGCAGGCGAGGTCTTCGACGCCTACTGCACCGACCTCGACTCCGGAGATCTGGTCTCCCCGGAATCAGGCGTCGACTACTGCGTACCTCCCGACCTCGAAGACCGGGGCAGGGGAACAGGGCACACGCACTGAACGCGGAAGAGGCGTAACGCGGAAGGGGCGCTCCATCCGCAGATGGAACGCCCCTCAGTACCGCCAACCGCCCACGCCCGGCGACGAGCCCTCCGGCTACTCGCCGGACAGCACCGCCTGCGCCGCGGTGCGCGCCTCGTCCGCCGTGTCCGCGGCACGCGCGGCCGAGGCCGCCCGCTCGCACTGGGCCAGCGTGTACTTCGCCAGAGTCGCCCGTACATAGGGAATCGACGCGGCACCCATCGAAAGGGAGGTGACACCCAGACCGGTCAGCACACAGGCCAGCAGCGGGTCCGACGCGGCCTCACCGCAGACGCCACAGCTCTTGCCCTCGGCCTTCGCCGCCTCGGCGGACATCGCGACCAGGTCGAGCAGCGCCGGCTGCCACGGGTCCTGGAGACGGGACACCGCACCGACCTGCCGGTCGGCCGCGAAGGTGTACTGCGCGAGGTCGTTGGTGCCCAGGGACAGGAACTCGACCTCCTGAAGAATCGAGCGCGCCCGCAGCGCGGCCGACGGGATCTCCACCATCGCGCCGAACTTCGCCCGCAGCCCGGCCGCACGGCACGCGTCGGCGAACGCCTTGGCGTCCGTACGGTCCGCGACCATCGGCGCCATCACCTCGAGGTAGACCGGCAGCCCCTCCGCGGCCTTCGCGAGGGCGGTCAGCTGTGTACGCAGCACATCGGGGTGGTCGAGCAGTGACCGAAGGCCGCGAACGCCGAGCGCCGGGTTCGGCTCGTCGGCCGGGGTGAGGAAGTCCAGCGGCTTGTCGGCGCCCGCGTCCAGGACCCGCACCACGACACGGCCCTCGGGGAAGGCCTCGAGCACCTGACGGTACGCCTCGACCTGCTTCTCCTCGGACGGCGCCTGCTTGCTGTCGTCGAGGAAGAGGAACTCGGTACGGAACAGACCGACGCCCTCGGCGCCGGCCTCCACCGCCGCCGGTACGTCCGCCGGGCCGCCGACGTTGGCCAGCAACGGCACCTTGTGCCCGTCCGAGGTGGCGCCCGGGCCGGTCGAGGCGGACAGCGCCGCCCTGCGCTCGGCCGCAGCCGCTGTCAGCTGCGCCTTCTTCTCGGCGCTCGGCTCCACGAAGATCTCACCCGTGCTGCCGTCGACCGCGACGACCGTGCCCTCGGCGAGTTCACCGGCGCCGGGCAGTGCCACGACGGCCGGTACACCCAGGGCACGCGCCAGGATCGCGCTGTGGCTGGTCGGTCCGCCCTCCTCGGTGACGAAGCCCAGGACCAGGGTCGGGTCGAGCAGCGCCGTGTCGGCGGGCGCGAGGTCACGCGCGATCAGGACGTAGGGCTCGTCGCTGTCCGGGACGCCCGGCATGGGCACGCCGAGCAGCCGGGCGACGATACGGTTCCGCACGTCGTCGAGGTCGGCCACGCGTCCGGCGAGGTACTCGCCCGCGCCGGCGAGCAGCGCGCGGTAGGCGGCGAGTGCGTCGTAGACCGCGCGCTCCGCCGTGCTGCCGACGGCGATCCGCCGGTTCACGTCCGCGGTCAGCTCGGGGTCCTGGGCCATCATGGCCTGGGCCTCGAGCACGGCCTGGGCCTCGCCGCCCGCCAGATTGCCGCGTGCAATCAGGTCGGCCGCCACGTCCTCCACGGCCTTGCGGGCACGTGCCTGTTCGCGGGCCGCGTCCTCCGGGGGGATCTGCTTGGCAGGCGGTTCGAGAACCGCCGTTCCCATGTGCCGAACCTCGCCGATCGCCACACCGTGGCTCACGCCGACGCCTCGCAGCGTTGTCTCCATCTCACCCGTCTCCGAATAGTGCGACGCGTACCGCCGCCGTGATCGTTGTCGAACGCGCCGTCCAGGACAGCGTCGATGTCACTGCCAGCCGAAGAGCGCGTCGCCGGCCTTCACCTCGCCGACCTCGACGACGTCCGAGAGGGAGTCGGCCGTTGCTTCGAGGGCCACGACCGGGCAGATGGGGGACTTGCCGGCCGCCTCGACGGCGGCGGGGTTCCAGCGCACGATGCTCTGGCCCCGGGTCACGGTGTCCCCCTTGTTGACGAGCAGCTCGAAGCCCTCACCGTTCAGCTGCACCGTGTCGATGCCGAGGTGCGTGAGCACGCCGTGGCCCTCGCCGTCGACGACGACGAACGCGTGCGGGTGCAGGGAGACGATGACTCCGTCCACGGGAGCGACGGCTTCCGAGGGCTCACGCTCGGGGTCGATCGCCGTGCCGGGGCCGACCATCGCTCCGGAGAACACGGGGTCCGGTACCGCGGCGAGTCCGATGGCGCGTCCTGCAAGAGGGGACGTCACGGTGGTCATGGAAAGCCTCCGAGGGGGGTGGAGATTCATACGGGCCGTCACTGCCTGTCCCGGACAGGACACTGTTGAGCAGGGTATGTCATATGAAGTGCCGGTTCCGCGCGAGAGATCCCGGTTGGCGCCGTAGGGGACAGGGCAAACGATTTGCGCCCGCTCCCGCACCCCATGTAGAGTCGTACTCCTGCTTGAGGCTGAGCGGCGTGACCAAGGCGTCGTTGCCCGGCAGCACCCAACTTGTCAGATCCTATCTCGGGGTCGCCTTCCGCATGTCTGCGGGACGGTGGTCAGCGAGACGGAAAAGGACTGATAGAGTCGGACTCGCCGGAAAGGGAAACGCGAAAGCGGAAACCTGGAAAGCGCCGAGGAAATCGGATACGGAAACGGTCTGATAGAGTCGGAAACGCAAGACCGAAGGGAAGCGCCCGGAGGAAAGCCCAAGA
>NZ_JBVHLK010000022.1:0-132142 GCF_055559015.1 Streptomyces sp. NPDC024698
TGGCCGACCAGCTCGACGCCGCCATCGAACAGAACGGCAAGGGCGACCTCGCCGCCCTCCTCGCCGGCGGCGACACCTGGACCGTCATCGGCTGAATCCGTCCGCGGCGGTTCTACGAGGCCCGGGGCCCGCGTCCCCGGGCTTCGTCGTACGCGCCGCGGGCCCGCTCGACGTCGGCCATGCGCTCACTGGTCCACAGCGCCAGCGACCGCACCTGCTCGGCGGCCTCACGGCCCAGGTCGGTCAGGGAGTAGTCGACCCGCGGCGGGATGACCGGCTTGGCGTCGCGGTGGACGAGCCCGTCGCGTTCCAGGGTCTGGAGGGTCTGGGTGAGCATCTTCTCGCTGACCCCCTTCCCGACCCTGCCGATCGCCCGGCGCAGCTCGCTGAAGCGGTACGACCGCTCCAGCAGCTCGATCAGGACGAGGACGCCCCAGCGGCTGGTGACGTGTTCCAGGACCAGGCGGTAGGGGCACATCGCCTCACCGGCGTCGTACCCGTCCGCTGCCTTCATACTTACGGCCATGCCAGTACCTTACTTCAAGGTGGGTACTTTCCAACAGTTAGTGCAGCTCCTAGGGTGAGTGTCATCCGCACCCCACAAGGAGATGTACGCCATGAGCATCGTCGTCACCGGAGCCACCGGACACCTCGGCCGTCACGTGATCGAACAGCTGCTGGAGAAGGTCCCCGCGGGGGAGATCACCGCCGTCGTGCGGGACGAGTCCAGGGCCGCCGACCTCGCGGCACGCGGTGTACGGCTCGCGGTCGCCGACTACAACACGCCCCAGACCTTCGACGGCCTGTTCGCGGCCGGTGACAAGGTGCTGCTGATCTCAGGCAACGAGTTCGACAAGGGCCGCGTGGAGCAGCACCGGGTCGTCATCGACGCCGCCAGGGCGGCCGGGGTCTCCCTGCTCGCCTACACCAGCGCCCCCGGCAGCCTGACGGCCGCGCTGGCCGACGACCACCGCGCCACCGAGGAGGTCCTGCTGGCCTCCGGACTGCCCTACTCGCTGCTGCGCAACGGCTGGTACCACGAGAACTACACCGAGAACCTCGCCCCGGTGCTCGCGCACGAAGCCGTCGTCCAGGCCGCGGGGGAGGGCCGGATCGCCTCCGCCGCGCGCGCCGACTACGCGGCCGCCGCCGTCGCGGTGCTGACCGGTGAGGGCCACGAGAACACCACGTACGAGCTGAGCGGCGACCAGGCGTGGGACTTCACCGAGTACGCCGCCGAGCTGAGCCGGCAGACCGGCAAGGAGATCGTCTACAACTCCGTGTCCCCCGAGGCCTTCGCCGCCATCCTGACCGGCGCCGGGCTGCCCGAGGGCTTCGCCGGGATCCTCGCGGGCGTCGACGTCTCGATCGAGAAGGGTGAGCTGGCCGCCACCTCGGGCGACCTGTCCCGGCTCACGGGCCGTCCGACCACGCCGATCGCCGAAGCCGTCGCGGTGGCGCTGAAGGGCTGAGGTCCCGGCACGAAGGACCGCGGTCCAGGCGGCTCCGGGCGCCCTCCTCCGCACCCCCACCTGTCATGACCGTATGGCGATACGGGCATGACAGGTGGGGGTCTCCGGCGCTACCTTCTTTCATGCTGCACGGAAGTTCCCCGACCTCACGGGGGCTACGGGGCGCGGGGCGCGACAGACGCCCGAGAGACCGTGGGAGAAGGAGACGCCGGTGGCCGGGCAGTCGAGGGGCGAGCAGCGCACAGGTCTGCTGAACGGCTTCGCGGCGTACGGGATGTGGGGGCTGGTCCCCCTGTTCTGGCCGCTGCTGAAGCCCGCCGGGGCGATCGAGATCCTCGCCCACCGCATGGTGTGGTCGCTGGCGGTGGTCGGTGTCCTGCTGCTGGTGATGCGGCGCTGGGCCTGGGCGGGCGAGCTGCTGCGGCAGCCGCGCAAACTGGGGCTGATCACGATCGCGGCGGCGGTCATCACCGTCAACTGGGGCGTCTACATCTGGGCGGTCAACTCCGGTCACGTGGTCGAGGCCTCGCTTGGCTACTTCATCAACCCCCTGGTCACCATCGCGATGGGCGTGCTGCTCCTCAAGGAGCGGCTGCGGCCGGTGCAGTGGACCGCCGTGGGGGTCGGCGCCGCGGCCGTCCTCGTCCTGACCATCGGCTACGGCCGCCCGCCGTGGATCTCCCTCTGCCTCGCGTTCTCCTTCGCCACGTACGGCCTGGTGAAGAAGAAGGTCAACCTCGGCGGCCTCGAATCGCTGGCCGCCGAGAGCACGATCCAGTTCCTGCCGGCGCTGGCGTATCTGCTGTGGCTGGGCTCGCGGGGCGACGCGACGTTCACCGCGCAGGGTGCGGGCCACGGCGCGCTGCTCGCGGCGACCGGCGTGGTCACCGCGATCCCGCTGATCCTGTTCGGCGCCGCCGCGATCCGTGTGCCGCTGTCCACCCTGGGCCTGCTCCAGTACATGGCCCCCGTGTTCCAGTTCCTCCTCGGCATCTTCTACTTCCACGAGGCCATGCCGGCCGAGCGGTGGGCCGGGTTCGCGCTGGTGTGGCTCGCGCTGTCGCTCCTGACGTTCGACGCGCTGCGTGCGGCGCGGCGGGGTGCGCTGGCCCTGCGGGAGGCGGCTCGCGCGAGCGCCGCGCAGACCGCGGCCGGGGGCGCCCCCGTCGAAGCGGCCGTCCTGGCGGTCCCCGTCGAGGCCGCCGGGATCGCCGCCGAGGCCGTCGGTTCCGCCGGACCGGCCGGTTCGCGCGGCATCGTCTAGCGGACGAGTGGACGAAGGGGCGGCCTCGCCGGGGTGACTCGCCGGGGCCGCCCCTTCGTGTCGTACGACCCGTACGACATCCCGTACGACATGAGGGCCGGCTCCGGCGAGTGACCTTGCCCGCCCGGTCGTGCAAGCACTATGAGTGGCCCATGACGCCGACTCCCGAGCCCGCGCCCGCTCCCGCACCCGTCCACTGGAAGCTCGTCATCGACTCCGCCGATCCGCACGCGCAGGCCGACTTCTGGTCCGCCGCGCTCGGCTACACGGTCGAGGACAACAGCCCCTTCATCGAGCAGTTGCTGACCCTCGGCGCCCTGCCGGCCGAGGCCACCGTCGACTTCCACGGCCGCCGGGCGTTCCGCGATCTGATCGCCGTACGGCATCCCGAGGACCCCTACGACCAGGAACGCGGCACCGGCCTCGGGCGGCGGCTTCTGTTCCAGCGGGTTCCCGAGCCGAAGACGGAGAAGAACCGGCTCCACCTCGACCTTCACCCCGTCGAGGGGCGCCGCGCCGAGGAGGTCACGCGGCTGACGGCGCTGGGGGCGAGCGTGCTGCGCGAGGTGAGGGAACCGGCCGGGGCGTGGACCGTGATGACGGACCCCGAGGGGAACGAGTTCTGCGTCCACTGACGCCGGACGTCCGACGGCTGGAGGGGGCGGCGGCGCGCGGTCGGGCCCGGCAGCGGAAGCTCCGCGCCCCCGGTTCGGCGCCCCCGGCTTGGTGCGGGGGCGCCGTCGCTCACTCGCCGTGGGCGCGGGGCGTCCGGGTGTACGGGTTGTCGCCCGCGACGCGGGCGCGTTCCGCCAGACGGGCCATGCGGGTGCGGGCCGATTCGAGCTGTTCGAGGTCGTCGGCGGCGGGGCCGTCGTCGGCCGCGAGCTCGGTCCACAGCCCGATCAGATCGCGTCCCAGGTGCAGACCCTGGAGGGGGTCGCGCACGGCACGCCACGCGGCGGCGGCGCTCTGCACGTTGCCGTAGGCCGCCCCGGTGTCGCGGTGGCGCCTGCGCACCCTCGCGAGATCCAGGGACAGATGGAACGACCTGAGCGCGTCACCGGCCAGGTAGGCGATGTACGCGGTCAGCTCGCGCAGCTTCAGCACCTCGGGGTGTTCCTGGCCCAGCGAGTGGGCCGCCTCCGCGACGGCGCGCTCCGCCATTCCCGCGGCGGCCTCGATCCGGCCCATCTTCACGGCCTCGTTGATCCGGGCGACGGGCTCCGCGAGGAACGCCGCCGCGGGGTCCCGTTCCGGGGCCGGCCCCCGGGGACCGGTCGCGAGGACCGCCTCGGCCACGGCGTCGAAGCCGCGGGCGGGAGTGGGCTTCGGGTCCGGTTCCGGCTCCGGGCCCAGCAGCGCAAGGGCCTCCATCGCGGAAGCGGGCTTCCGCTCCGGGGCGGGCGCCTTCGCTTCGGGCGCGGGCTTCGGCTCCGGGGCGCCGCCGGTCACCGGAGCCGGGCCGAACTCGCCCGTCGGAGCGGCCGCCGACTCCGGCACCGCCCGCAGGACACGCGTCGACGCGGCCCCGGGCAACGGCCTCGGTTCCGGCACCGCCCGCAGCACGAAGGTGGACGGAGTGGGAGTACCCGGTGCGACGGGCTGCTCGGCCGCAGGCGCCTGGCCGGGCCCCGCGACGACACCGTCGCCCGCCTGACCGGAGTCCGCGGCACGAACCACCGGCTCGGCCATGGCGGCGGGTGCGGGCGTGGGCGCGGAGGGTGCCGACGGCTCGGGCTGCGGCTGCGGCACGAAGGCGGCGGTCACTGCGGGCTCGGGCCCGCGCACGGGGGCGGGCTGCGCGTCCGGACGGACCGGCGGCTCCGGCACCGGATGCGGCACGAACTCCGCCGGTTCAGACCGGTGCGCGGGCGCCGGCCGAGACTCCGGACCGACAGACGGCTGCGGAACCGGATGCGGCACGAACTCCGCCGTCACCGCGGGCTCCGGGCTGCGCACCGGGGCGCGCTGCGGCTCCGGAGCGAACTCCGGGCGCGCCGGCGGCTCGGGCGAGGGCGGTGCCATGGGCGGGTAGGCGGGCGCGGGGGCCGACTCGGAGCTCGCCGCCGGGGTGGAGGGAGCCTCGCTCTCCGGTGCCGGGACCGGCCGCGCACTCGATTCCGGCACCGCGCGCAGAACGTAGGTCGCCTTGTCCCGACGCGGAGCGGCCGGAGCCTGAGCCGATTCCGATTCCGATGCCGGAGCCGATGGCGAAGCCGGAGCCGATACCGATGGCGGAGCCGGAGCCCGAGCCGGGGCCGGTGCGTCGGCGTACGACGGCGCGGGCGAGAGCGGAGCGGCCGGCTGCTCCGGACGCCGCTGGGCGGGCGGCTGCGGCTGCGGCGCCCCCTGAACCGGCGCCTGCGGAACCTCACCGACCGAGGACCGCGGGTGCTCCTGAACGGGGCCCCGCGGGTGCCCCTGAACCGGGGGACGCGGGTGCTCCTCCGCCCCGTACCCGGAGCGGCGCTCCTGGACGGGCGGCTGCGGACGGTGTTCCGGTGCCCGGTGCTGCTGCGCGCCGTGGTCCGGGGACCGGGGCGGGAGGTTCCGGTGGTCGGGGTGCTGCGCGGGGGGTGCCACGCGTACCGGCTCCGCGGTGTAGCGGCTGGAGCCGTCGACGTGCACCTGGAGCGGTACGACGTAGCCGATGCGTTCGTCGTGGATGCTGGCCAGGACCGGGTGGCCGGTGGCCAGGGCGAGGCGGTGCAGGTAGTTCAGGATCGCGCCCTGGACCGTCTCACCAGGCGCGGCCACGACCGGCATCCCGCCGACCGTGGCACAGCCCCGCGCCCCCGCGGCACCGGGCACGGCGGCCCCCGCCACGGCGTCCGCGGACGCCGGTACGTGCACCTCGATCGGCGTCGTCCCCGCGGCCGGCTGCCCTCCGGCACCGGCCGCCGAGCGCTGCCGCTTGAGTTCCCGCTTCTGTTCGCGGCTGAGTCGAGACATCGGTTCCCTCACGAAGGGGTGGTCGAGGACGGGGTCGGGGACAGCGTCGGGGCCGGGGGCGAAGCCGGCGTCGAGGGCGAGGGCGCGGAGCTCGACGGCGGGGCAGGCGGGTCCGCCGCCTCCACGGTCGTCACCTCGGCGACGTGCCAAGGACGGCCACCGCCCGCCCGGGTGAGTTTGAGGTAGACGTTCGCGCGCGGACCCGTGCCCGTCCAGCCGTCACGGCCGTGGGCCGTGCCCTCCACGAACAGGGCGCGGTAGGCGAGGACCGCCGTGTCGGCGGGGCCGTCGGCGTCGTCGTCCGGGGTCACCTTCACGGTGGTCCAGGCGCGGTGACCGGCCCAGGTGTTCCACTCGGCGCCCGCCCCGCTCGCGGGGTGGTACGACCGCTCGGCCGCGGCCTTGGCCGGGGTGAGCCAGCGGGTGGAACGCATCATGGCGTCGTGGGGACCGTAGTCGTACTTCGTGTCATAGCCGTACGCCACCTCCGCCCACGCCTCCGATACTTCCGTCGCGTCCTTCCCGTCGACACCCGACGGGTTCGGCACGTGTGCGTCCGTGCCCAGCGGCCTGCCCGGTGGGAGGGACGCCTTCGGCGCCACGGACGGCACCGCGGAGGGCGGTGAACCCGGAACGCCCACGTCTTCACGATGGTCCCGCAGGCCACAGCCCGTCAACGCCAGAAGCCCGGTCACGGACACGACCGCCAGCGCGGCGACCGTCCTGCCGCGTGTCCCGGCACGGACCGCCGTCCTCCGTGTCGTCCTCATCCTCGCCTCCCTCCTCACTTCAGTCCCAGCCAGGGTGCCGGATCCACGTACTTGCCGTTCTGCTGGACCTCGAAGTGCGCGTGCGGCCCGGTCGAGTAGCCGGTGGAACCGACCTCGCCGAGCTGCTGGCCGACCTGGACGTGCTGGCCCACGTGCACGCTGAGGCTGCGCATGTGGTTGTACGTCGTCGAGATGCTGTCCCCGTCGATGGTCCCGTGCGAGATGACCACACGGTTGCCGTATCCGTTGGACCAGCCCGCGAAGGTGACCGTGCCGTCCCGGGCCGCCCGGAACGGCGTACCCGCCGGGGCGCCGAAGTCGATGCCGGTGTGCAGTTTGTAGACGTGCAGGATCGGATGCATGCGCATCCCGAACGGCGAGGTCACGGGCGGGTTGCCGGCGATCGGCATCGCCAACTGCTGCCCGGCGGGGATCTTGCCCGGCGGATCGTCCACCGACGCGTACTTGGGTATCAGGGACTTGATACGGGCGACGTAGTTACGGGTCTCGGTGTACGGCGGCATGCCGTGGTACTGGTGGATCGCGCCGGGGCCCGCGTTGTACGCCGCGAGCGCGAGGTCGAGGGTCTCGCCGCTCGCCTCGCCGCGGCTCTTGTAGCCCTCGACCGTCTTGGCGAGGGCGCAGTCGTAGCGGCCCTGGGCCATGATCGCGTCACCGGGGTCGAACGGCGAGGCCCGGCCGTTGCCGTCGTCGTCCTTGCCCCAGTTCGGCCAGGTCCCCGGCATGAACTGCGACAGGCCCTCGGCACCGACCGGAGAACGGGCCTCGGGGTTCCAGCCCGACTCGGCCTCGATCTGCGCGGCGATGACGGCGGGCTTGATGACCGCGCACATGGCGCCCGCCTTGAGCACCCAGGGAACGTAACTCTGCGGCACGGAACCGTCCTTCAGTCCCCCGCTCGCGCCGGGTTCCGGATCTTCCTCGCTCGCCGCCCCGCTCACCGCGACCATCATGACCACCGGCATCATCACGGCGGCCAGGCAACCGCCCACCACCCAGGTCATGGTGGATCCGCCCCCGTTGGACATCGGCCCCCCTCAGCCTCATCTTCCGGTCGTGTACATGCAGTCGAGTCTCTCCGTTCCCACCCGATTCCCGCGTCACCGCGGCGTCACAGGCTCGTCCCAGGAACTCACGCCCCGTTACCCAACTCGCCCGCGCACCGGGAGGATCGGAGCACCGACGAGGGGAGAGGACCCATGCAGGGGATCGAGGGGGTGGCGGTGCGGGCCGACGAGGGCGCGGCCGTGCGCGGGAACAACGGCGCGATACCGCGCGGGCCGGGCGGGCCCGAGATATGGATCCGCGGGGCGGTCGGGGAACCGGAACAGCCGCCGCAGCGGTACGAGGAGGAGCAACGCGCGCCGCGCATGCGGCAGTTCTCCTGGATAGCCACGCACGGAGGAGCCGGCTCCTCCACGCTCGCCACCGTCTTCGGCGGCCATGACGCGGGCCGCGACTGGCCCCGCCCGGACCGGGGCGAGCCGGCCTCGGTGCTGCTCGTCGGGCGCACGCACGCGGCGGGCCTGGACGCCGTGTCGCACACCCTGGACATCTTCCGGCGCGGCGACGCTCCGCCCGGGCTCGACCTCGACGCCATCGTGCTGGTCGCGGACGCGCCGGGCCGGCTGCCGCGTCAACTCACCCAGCGCATCAAGGTGATCAACTCCGTCATCGACGTCTACCGGGTGCCCTGGATGCCCGCGTGGCGCACCGGCGACCTCGCCGGACCACCGCCGCGCGAGGCGGCCGCCCTGGCCCGGCTCACGGGAAGGACGGCGCCGTGACCGCCCTGCACGCGCTCGCCACCGCCCCGCTGGCCGTACAGGCGGAGGTCACCCACCAGCTCGACTTCGTCCTCGGCATCATCGCCTGGCTCGTCACGGCCGCCGGCGTGGCGGGGCTGATGATCGTGGGCTCCCGGATGGCCCTGGCCGTCAAGACCGGTGAGTTCGAGGAGCACTTGCACCAGTTCCTGATGGTGCTGGGCGCCTGTGTCATCGGCGCCACGGCGGGACCGATCGTCGGCTTCGTGCTCTGACCCGCTCCGCCGTCAGGCGCCTCGCACCCCGGCGCCCCTTCTGAGACACCATCGCATCTGATGGTGTCTCAGCTGTTTTCCAGGTCCCCGACCTCGTCTTTCATGACGGTCTCTTCCCGTCTGTCACGGACACGTCACCGACAGGTGCTGGATTCCCACATCGCTTGGCCTCGGCCCACCGAAGTCGCCAAGCTCACTGTGCACCGGGAAACACAGGGCGTCCCACCGATCCTCATCGCCCTCAAGCAACCGCTCACAGCAAGCACGTACCGCTCGTACCGAGCAAGTGCCGCTCAGCTCCGGTGAGTTCCGCATGCGTCCAGGACGGGTGCGCGAGCCGCCGGCCATATCGGGGAGACAGCATGTTCAAGGCGATAGCAGCCCAGGCCCACCAGTACGTCTACCTGGCGGACGGGAAGATCCCCGACCCCAACCGTGACGCGCCGGGCGCGCTGACCGGCAAGGTCGACACCGTCCTCGGCATCCTCGCCTGGGCGGGCACCGCGGCGGGTGTCGCGGGTGTGCTCATCACCGGCGCCATGATGGCGATCTCGATGCGCCGCGGCGAGGGCTCGGAGCACATGGGCCGCCTCGGCATGGTGCTCGGCGGCTGTGTCCTGGTGGCCACCGCGGGCCCCGTCGTCACCTTCGTGTTCGCCTGACCGACGCTCCGTCAGAGCCTGAGCGAAGGGAGCGCAACCATGCTGAACTCCAGGCCCCAAGGGGGCAGCGGAGAGTGGGAACAGCCGTTCTGGCAGCAGCGAGGCTGGATCCTGTCGGCCGGCTTCCTGCTGGTGCTGCTCGTACTCGCCGGTCTCACGATGATCAGCGGCGGCGGCAGGACGCCGGCGAACACGTCGGGCGACGACGGGCCCGTCCCGTCCGCGGACGCGGACCGGCCCCGTGGCGGCCGGCCGGACACCCGTCCCGCCGGCTGCCGCACCGACGACGACGACCAGGCCAAGCCCACGCGGGCCCCGAAGGACTTCACATGGAAGGCCGACGGCACGGGCCTGGTGCCGGTCTCCAGGACGGTGGGCCCGCTCACGTTCGCCGGACCGGTCTGGTCCTGCTTCGCGCACACGCCGATGGGCTCCGTCATGGCCGCCCACGCCATCACCGACCACCTGAGCTACCCGGGCTGGCGGAAGGTCGTCTCCCGGCAGGTCGTTCCCGGCGCGGGCCGCGACGCACTCGTCGCGAGCCGTACGGCGGCGGGCGACAAACCGACCTCGGGCGAGCCCGACGGGGGCGGCTACGCGGGCTTCACCGTCCTGTCGTACGACAAGGAGAAGTCCACCGTGATGTTCGTCGTGCGGGTCCCCGGCAAGAACGCCTACGGCACCGCCTCGGTGACGCTGCGCTGGCTGGACGGCGACTGGAAACTCTCGCCCGACACCGACGGGACGGTCTATTCGGGCATGTCGCAGATCAGCGGCACCAAGGGCTTCGTCACCTGGGAGGTGTGAGATGTCGTGTTCCTGGCGGGTGTACGACTGTGTGATCGACGAGGTCGGCACACAGCTCACCGACAGTGCCGTGGTGGCCTTCGCCAAGGCGATCGGCGACGCGACCGCGGCCGTGCTCAAGGCGCTCAACGGCGTGTGGATGCACGTCGACGTGGGAGACGCCTCCGGGCCCATCGCCAAGATCGACGGGGAGGTGGACTGGCTCGTCGGTTACGTGGCCGTGGCCTCGCTGCTGATCGCGGCGATCCGCATGGCGCTGGAGCGCAAGGGCCAGCCGATGAAGCAGGCGTTCATGGGGATGTGGAAGGTCATCCTCGTCGGCGCGGTCGCCGTGCCGGTGGTGCAGGCGCTCACCCGGGCCTCCGACCTGTACGCGCAGGACGTGTACGAGAAGTCCGACCTCGGCGACAAGGCGTCGACGATGCTCGGGGTGCTCACGCTCGACCAGCCGGGCCTCATCCTCATCTTCGGCCTGCTGGTGATGCTGTCGAGCTTCGTGCAGATCTGTCTGATGTACATCCGCATCGGCGTCATGATCATGCTGGTCGGCACGCTGCCGCTGGCCGCCGTCTCCTCCATGACCGGATGGGGCGAGGGCTGGTGGAAGAAGCACGTCGGCTGGCTCGCGGCCTGGCTGCTGTACAAACCGGCGGCCGCGCTGATCATCTACTCCGCCACCTCGATGACCGACGGCACCAAGAACCTCGACCAGACCATCGCCGGCATGGGCATGTTGATCATGGCCGTGTTCGCCCTTCCCGCGCTCCTCAAGCTGATCGTTCCGGCGACGGCGGCGCTCGGCGGCACCTCGGGCGGCACGGTCACCCTGAACGCGGTCAACAACGTGGCCACCGGCGCCGTCAGCATCGCCGCGGGCGGTGCCGGCGGAGGCGGCGGGGGCGCCGCCGGTCCGCAGGGCTCGCCGTCCGCGGGCGCCGGGGCTCCGGCGAGCGGTGGCGCGGGTGCGGCCGGAGGCGCGGGTGGCGCGGCGGCGGGCGGCGCGGCCGCCGCGGGCGCGGCCACGGGCGGCGCGACCCTCGCCGTGCAGGCCGCGGCGGTCGCCGTGCAGACCGGTGTCGCGGCGGCGAGCGAAGTGGCCAACTCCCTGAACGACAACGACGGCATGAAGGGCCACAACCAGTAACGGCCGCGAGGCCGAGGAGCCATCGCGCTCAGCGGGTTCCGGGGCGACGCGCCTCCCGCCGCCACAGGGGCGGCCGCCGCCCCGGAGCCCCACCCCTCTCACGTATCCAGCGCTTCGAGCCGGAAGAAGGAACCCCATGTCCACCGACGCCATGACGCGTCCCACGTACGGGAACTGGCGCAGGCCCCGCCGTCCCGGACTCGGTCCGCTGGGCCTGCTCGGCACCGTCGTCGCCTTCGGCGGACTGCTGGTGGCCCTGCTGGCCTCGCTGGTGTCGCTGACGGCCGCGATCGTCGTCCTCGTACCCGTCGCGCTCTTCCTCGCCCCGCTGGCGCTGCGCACGGTCGACGGCCGCAACGTCTACCAGGTCCTCGCGATCCGCGTCGGCTGGACGCGGCGCAAGTCGTCCGGCTCGCACACCTACCTCTCCGGACCGCTGTCCAAGCGCCCCGGCGGCCGCTACCAGCCGCCCGGACTGCTCGCGCGCACCCGGATGCACGAGGGCCGCGACGCCTACAACCGTCCCTTCGGCGTGCTGCACCACCCGGGCCGCGGCCTGTACACGGTGGTCCTGGCCTGCGAACCCGACGGCGGTTCACTGGTCGACCCCGCTCAGATCGACATCTGGGTCGCCTCCTGGGGCGACTGGCTCGCACGGCTCTCGCACGAGCCGGGCCTGCGCGGCGCCCAGGTCGTCGTGGAGACCGCCCCGGACACCGGGACCCGGCTCGCGGCCGAGGTGCTCCCCCGGATCGCCCCCGACGCGCCGGCCGCCGCGCGCGCCGTGATGGAGGAGGTCGTCGAGCGCTATCCGTCGGCGTCCTCCGAGATGCACACCTACATCGCCCTGACCTACGGCCCGACGGGCGGCCCCAAGCGCGGCACGGACGACATCGTCACCGACCTGTCGATGCGGCTGCCCGGGCTGCTGTCCGGGCTGGTCGCGGCGGGCGGCGGCAGCGCCTACCCGCTGGCGGCCGACCGGCTCGCCGAGGTCGTCCGGGTGGCGTACGACCCCGCCATCGCGCCCGACGTGCTCAGCGCCCGCGCCGAGCACGCCGAGACCGGGGTGGAGTGGGCCGACGCGGGCCCGGCCGCGGCCGTGGAGACCGTCACCTCGTACAAGCACGACTCGGGCGTCTCGCGGACCTGGATGCTGACGCTCGCGCCGCGCGGCACGGTCCGTTCCAGCGTGCTGCGCGGGCTCCTCGAACCGGCTCCGGGCACCCGGCGCAAGCGGGTCTCCCTGATCTACCGGCCCATCGACCCGGCGACCTCGGCCCGCATCGTCGAGTCCGACCGGCGCACCGCGCACTTCATGGCGGGCTCGCGGCGCGGTCTCGTGCAGGCGCGGGCCAGTTCGGAGATGCAGGCCGCCGAGCAGACCGCGGCCGAGGAGGCGGCGGGCGCCGGACTCGTGGAGTTCTCGCTGATGATGACCGTCACCGTCGACGGCGAGGAGCAGTTGCAGGACGCGGGCATCACCGTGCGCAACCTCCAGGCCTCGTCGCGCATCCTGATGCGCCCCGCCGACCGGATGCAGGCCGCGGCCTTCACCTGCACGCTGCCGGTCGGTCTGCTCCCGTGGGAGCACACCCTCGTCCCGTACCAGATCAGGGAGGCACTGTGAGCAGGCGGCAGGCGCAGGGGAACCCGGTCACCGCGCCGCCGCGCGGCTGGTACGGCCCCGCGGGCGGCCAGGTCGGGCATGTCGACCCGCCCGCGCTGTGGCGCGCGACCACCGTGCAGGCGTGCGGGCTGTGGCCGTTCACGGCCGGCTCGGGCGCGCCGATGACCGGGGTGCCGCTCGGGCAGCATCTGCACACCGGGGCGACCGTGTGCGGTGATCCCATCTCCTGGTTCACCCGGGCCCGTTACATCTCCAACCCGTCGCTCTTCATGCTCGGCATGCCGGGCCTCGGCAAGTCGACCCTGGTCAACCGCATGCTCATCGGCATGTCCGCGACCGGCATCACGCCGCTGGTCCTCGGCGACCTCAAGCCCGACTACGCCGACACCGTACGGGCGCTGGGCGGCCAGGTGATCTCCATCGGGCGCGGGGTCGGCGGCATCAACGTCCTCGACCCGGGCGCGATGGGCGAGGCGGCGGCCCGGATCGGGGGCGAGCGCGGCCGGATCCTGGCCGCGGAGGCGCACGGCCGGGTCCTGAACATGGTCGCCGCGCTGATCACCATCGTGCGCGGGCGACCGATGGACGACCACGAGCAGTCGGTGCTGTCCGCCTGTCTGCACCACCTGGCGGAGCGTACGAAGCCGGGGCGGCCGCCGCTCCTGCCGGATCTGCTGAAGGTGCTGGACGAGGGTCCCGACCGGGTCCGCGCGGTGACGCTGGACCGTGGCAACGAGGCCCGCTACCAGGAGGCCGTGGACCCGCTGCACCGCTCGCTCCTCGGAGTGCTCGACGGCCCGCTCGGCGACACCTTCGCCAGTGAGACGTCCACCCGGATCGACCCGGCGTCGCCCGCGGTCTGCGTGGACATCTCCCGGATCGGTGAGGCCGACACCCAGCTGACGGCCGCCGCGATGCTCGCGGCCTGGTCGGACGGGCTCGGCACGGTCGCCGCCGCGCACGCGCTCGCCGACGCCGGACTCGCCCCGCAGCGCTGGTTCTTCACCGTCCTCGACGAGCTGTGGCGCCCGCTGCGGGCCGCCTCCGGCATCGTGGAGCGGATCGACGCGCTGACCCGGCTGAACCGGTCGCTCGGCCTCGGCGACGCGAAGATCACCCACACGCTGAAGGACGCCGAGGCCCTCGGCAGCGAGTCCGACCGCGCCAAGGCGCGGGGCTTCGTGGAGCGGGCGGGCATGGTCGTCTGCGCCGGGCTTCCGCGTTCGGAGATGCGGGAACTCGGCGAGATCGTCGGCATGTCCGAGCGCGAGATCGAACTCGTGTCGTCCTGGTCGTCCCCGCCCGGCTGGGCCAGCACCGGCGGCAACGAGGAGCCACCCGGACGCGGACGCTTCCTGATCAAGGTGGGCGGCCGCCCCGGCATCCCGATCAAGGTGTCCATCACGGACACCGAACGGGCCCTGCACAACACGAACACCCGCTGGTCGGAGGCGGGCAAACCGTCCCTGCACAAGGGAAATCCGAGCCCGTCCGGGGGAAGTTCCAGCCCGTCCGGCGTTTGAGGACGAAGGGCCAACTCCAGCCCGTCCGGCGTTTGAGGACCCGCGCGGAGCGCGGCGGGGGGGGCGGCCGGGGGCACCGCCCCGGGATGGGACGGGCAGGGGCGGCGGGGGCGAGAAAGATCCAACGGGGGAGCAGAGATGAGCAGCACACGCAAGGCGGGACCCGGAGCCGGGGAGGACGTCCTCCCCTGGATCGTGCCGGGAGCCGCGTTCCTCATCGGCACCGTGTTCCTCGGCGCCTGGCTGGGCGGAACCCTGGGCGCGGCGGCGAGCGGCAGCGGCTGGCACCCGCCACCGTTCGCGCTGTCCACCCTCTCGACGCTGGTCGAGAAGGGCCCGGCCCCGCTGTGGCCGACGGCCTCACCGACCGCGCTCGCCGCGGGCATGGCCACGGTCTTCGGAGCCGTCGTGGCGGTGATCACCGCCCTGATCGTGCTCGTACGACGCCGGGTGACCGCGCCCACCGGCCTCGCGGGCCGCAAGGAACTGGCCGCGCTCCTGCCCAAGGGCGCCGCCCGGCGAGCCCGTGAACTCCGGCCGGGGCTGGCCAAGCAGGGAAAGGTCACCGCGGACGACACCGGGAACCTGATCGGCAACCTGGAACCCCGGGGCCCGGAACTGCGCTCCAGCTACGAGGACGTCGAACTCGACCTGATGGCGCCCCGCGCGGGCAAGTCCACCGGCATAGCGGTCCCACGCGTCCTGCGGGCCCGCGGCAGTGTGCTCCTGACGTCGAACAAGGCGGACGTGTACAGCGTGACGCGGGCGGAACGCGAACGGGTGGGCCGGGTCTGGACGTTCGACCCCCAGGGCATCGCCCACACCCCGCGCGGCCTGTGGTGGGACATGCTCGCGGAGGCGGCGACGATCGAGGGCGCCCGCCGGCTGGCCGGTCACTTCGTCGGCGCGGTCAACGACGACGCCTCCCGCCGCGACTTCTGGATCTCGGCCGCCCAGAACACGCTCACCGCCCTGTTCCACGCGGCCCAGCGCGGCGGGCGGCCCATCGGCGAGGTCCTCGCCTGGCTCGCCGACCCGGCCGACCGCACCCCCGTCGACCTGCTGCGCGACGCCGGGATGACGGCGCTCGCGGACCAGCTGAACGGCACCGTGCAGGGCGCGGTGGAGACCCGGGACGGCATCTACGAGACCAGCCGCCAGTGCGTGGCCTGTCTCCTCGACCCGGGGATCGCCGCCTGGGTGACCCCGGATCCCGCGCTGCCCCAGTTCTTCCCCGACCGGCACGTCCTGTCCCGCGACACGCTCTTCCTCCTCTCCAAGGACGGCGGCGGATCGGCGGCCGGTGTCGTCGCCGCCGCCGCGGATTCCGTGCTGCGTGCGGGAGTTCTCGCCGCCGAACGGATGGGCGGACGCCTCGAACCGCCGATGACGGCGGTCCTCGACGAGGCGGCGAACGTCTGCCGGATCTCCGATCTCCCCGACCTGTACTCGCACTTCGGCTCACGGGGCATCAACATCGTGACGCTGCTCCAGAGTTACCGGCAGGGCTCACGCGTCTGGGGCGAGGCGGGCATGGACGCCCTCTGGTCGGCCGCGACCATCAAGCTGCTCGGCGCGGGACTGGACGACGCCGACTTCGTGGAGAAGATCTCCCGGCTGGTCGGCGAGCACGACGTGTCGACGGTCAGCTGGTCCAAGGGCAGGGAGGGCCGGTCCCGGTCGACCTCGTACCGCCTGGAGCGCATCCTGCCCGCCGACCGCATCCGCGCCCTGCCCAAGGGCACCGCCCTGCTGCTGGCCACCGGCATCAGGCCCGCCCTGGTCCGGCTGCGCCCCTGGTACGCCGAACCGGGCGCCGAGCGCGTCGCGACGGCGGCGCAGGCTGAGGTGAAGGCCATCACCGCCCGCGCGACCGAGAGGATCACCACCCGATGACGCCCCTCGACGACGGGCAACAGCCCTCCGGCGCACCACCGTTCATCCTCTGCCTCGACAGTCCCGAGTACGCCGAGGAGATGGGCCTGCTGGCCGTGTGGGTGGGTGACCTGCTCCTGCCCGTCTACGGCCGGGAGGTCACCTCGCAGCAGCCCTGGTGCCCCCGCTGGTGGGAGCACCCGGAGGCGGTCGCCCGGCTGCACGGGCTGTGGCTGGCCTGGCAGGAGCACACCGACCCGGCGGCGGGCGCCTCGGGACCCGCCGTCTGGCACCGGGACCACCTCGGCGCCGTACTGTCCGAACTACGGTCACCCAGCGGCCCGTTCGCGGGCTGCAAGGGCGGCAGCCACCGCCCGAAGACGCCACCCGCGGTCGAGTCGTACGAGGACGCCGTCGCCGCGTCCCGGCAGCGGCCCGGCCCGGATCCGTACGAGACCAGTCTCTGGTGAAGGAGGAACACTCCGCCCATGAACGACACCCCCGCGCCCGGCGCGTCCGCCGCAGGATCGGCCCCCTCGCTCCGCGCCTACCTCGGCCTCTACGCGGCCGGATTCGTGGAACGTGAGCAGATGATCGCGACCGTCGCCGCCTGGCCCTTCGAGGCCGAGGAGGGACGGGACGAGGGGCACCCCGAGCCGACCCACCAGGACAACACACTCTCCGTGCTCGCCGCGGCACGGCTGCTCGGGCAGGTGGCCCGCGAGGACGTGGAGGAGATCCAGCGCAGGATCGACAGCCGGCCGGACGGCCCGGCGGACGGGGCCGAGCGGCGGCCATGACCACGGGCGAGAGACCGGAGGCGGGGCTCAGACCCGAATACCGCGCGCTGTACCGGGAGTTGCAGACCCGGATGTCACCCGGCGGCGATCTCGCCCCGGGCGACGCCGACACGTTCGGACGGTTCCGGCGCGGCGCGCTGTGGACGCCGGATCGCGAGCGGATGCACTCGGCGATCCTGGAGGAGTTCACCGCTCGCTGCGCGGGCATGCCGCGCGACGGCCATGCCGCTCTGCTCACCGCCGGGGCGCCCGGGGCAGGGAAGGGCGGCGCGCTGCGCGGGCTCGGCGACTGGCAGGGGCGCGACGACGAACTGGGCCGGGCCCTGAGGCGGGCCCACGGCATCGACGTACGCGACTACGTGGTCCTGGACCCGGACGACTTCAAGGTCGCGCTCTTCGAGCACGGCGGATCGCCCCGACTGCCGCACCACGCGCGCGAGTTGTCCGACAGACGGCCGCTCGCGCCGTCCGAGACGGCCTCGCTCACGCACCGCGAGTCGGCCTTCCTCCAGGAGGTCTTCGAGCAGTGGGCACGCGCCGAGGGCTACAACCTTCTCTACGACGCGACCCTGCGCGACCAGCGCTGGAACGAGAGACTCCTCGGCGATCTGCGCGCCGACGGCTACGACCGGCGCGTCCTGCTCTCGGTCGAGGTCCCCGTCGAGCAGTGCCTCGCGCAGAACGCCGGCCGCTGGCAGCACGGCCGCACCGAGTTCGACGCGGGCCGTGACCGCTACGGCGGACGCATGGCCCCCGAGGTCATGATCGAGGACCTGTACGCGCGCGGCACCTCGGGACGCGGCTTCTCCGTCGGCCGCGAGAACGCGGAGAAGCTGGTCGAGGGGGGACTGGCCACGGCGCTGATCACCTCGGAGCGGGGCGTGTTCCCCACCGGGCGGGGAACGGGGGCGGCTCCGGTGCCGGGGCTGGGTGTGCCGGGCGGTGCGGTGACGGGGGCCGGGGTCCCGGTCGGTGCGGTGCCCGGGAGCGGGGTCCCGGTCGGTGGGGTGCCGGGGGCCGGCGTGCCGGGCGGTGCGGTGACGGGGGCCGGCGTGCCGGGCGGGTTTCGGCAGGGGGACGCCACGATCCGGGTCGCCACCGCCGCGCGCCTGCGGTCCGGTGGCGGGAGCGCCGTCCCGGCGGCCGGAGGGACACCGGGCGCTCCGGGCGCCGCGTCTCCGGCGGCCGCCGGTGTACCGCGCGCGGTCCCCCGGGCCCCGCGAACGCCGTGAGTGCGGTGAGTGGCGGAGTGCGGGGGGCTGTGGAGTTCGGGAGGGGCTATGCGTCCAACTGGGGTCCGGTCCGGTCGAGGCCGTCCAGGATGCGGCGCTTGCGGGCGATGTTCTCCAGGAGCGCGGTCCGCTCGAAGCGGTGCGGGGACTTCTCGTACACCTCACGGCCGCGCTCCGAGGTGAACGACTCCTCGGGGACGCGATCGGCGGCCTGCGGAAGGAACTTGAGGACCTCCTCGACCGCGGCGAGCGCGAACGCGGAACCCTCGCGCCGCGCGGGCCGCCCGGCGGGCGGTGTGTGCAACAGCCGCAGCCCGGTGTCCGTGGCCACCTGGTCGGCAACCCACAGGAACTCCCCGGGGTCGATGATCCGCGAGGGCTCGGGCCCGCCGAACGCCGGTGGCGCGGGCGGGAGTTCGTCGGTCAGCCGGAACGCGAAGGAGCGGGCGCGGCCGCACCGGGGGCAGACGCCCTCGTACACCGCGACCAGGACACCGTCACGCTCGTCGAGACGGTGCTCGCGCTCGAAGCTCTCCGCCCCGCACGCGCACGCGTGCAGGTCCATGTAGAGGTGTGCTTCCTGCGTCGAACGGGCGATCAGCATGCCAAGATCTTACGTGCCACGAGGCAGTTCAAGGGGGAAAGTGCCAGTGGACCAGGAACCGCTCGACCGCGGGAACGCCGGCCGTCCGGACCGGCCGGCGGTCCGGGGGGACGCCCGTCCGGACCGTCCAGGGCCGGGCGCGGGACCGCGTGCGGAGCCCGTCGTCATCACCGCGACCGACGTCGCGGGCAGCCGCTTCGTCTCGGGCATCGGCACCGCGCCCGGTCCCGGACGGCAGACGGCCGTCCTCGCGCAGGCGGAGAGCACGCTGCCGATGGTCGTGCAGAGCCTGTACGGGCAGCGGCTGAGCTCGGTCGAACTGCGGTCCGGCGCCGCGGGCGACCGCTTCTTCGCGCTCACCGACGACCGGGGCCGGAACCTCACCCTGCGGCTGGACGCCGTACCGCTCCCCTCCGGCACGGTGGCGCGGACCCATGTCAACACCACCTCGGACCAGCACGTCGTCCAGCTCTCCGACCGGATGGACCCGCGCCAGGTGGGCCGGGCGCTGAGCCACGAGGTCGGCGAACTGCTCGCGGTGCGCGACCGGGCGACCCGTGCCGCCGCCGGTGACCCCGAGGTCGCGGGCGTCGCCCCGAACCGCGCCGACCTGCTGGCCCGCGGCGGGCTCGGGAGCGCGGAGCGGCGCCTGAGTCTGACCGAGGAGGACCTGGGCCGGATCGGTGAACTGAACCATCTGGCCGCCCGCATGGACGACGCCACGCTCGACGCGAGCCAACGCGCCGAGTCACGCGCCGAGTTGTCGGCGCTCATCGATCACACCGGGCTGCGACCGCTGGCTCCGGTCGGCTCGGACCGCCATGCGCCTGAGCTCCGGGCCGCCGACATCCGCCGCGACCTCGTCGATCCCCATCTGACCCCGTCGGCGGTCGGCGCCCTGCGCGAACTGGCCGTACCCGTCGAGCGGTTGGGGGCGGCCGACGCCGCCGAGCTGTACGCGTTCCGGGCGCGCGCCGAGCACGCCCGGCCCCTCGGCGCGCCCGCCGACGTCCCTCCCCTCCCTGGACTCGGGCCCGACGGCTCCCCCCTCCCCCGCGAGGAGCTCGCCGCGGCGGCGGTCCGGGCGGCCGACGAGCGCACCCGGGCCGGAGCCGCCACCCTGGACGAGCTGCGCGCGGAGATCGCGGCGACCGGCGAGTGGCCCACCCGGCGGATCGCCGTCGGCGGTGGCGCGAGCCTCGTCGGACGCGACCCCGAGGCCCTGCTCGTCGACGCCCGCGGCCGCTGGCATCTGGACCCGGGCGAGGGCATCGTCCAGTCCCCCGACCAGACGAGGGACATGCGGGCCAACGGGCTCGGCGACGCCCACCAGTTCGCCGATCCGACCGCTCGGGTGCCGCGCGACGCGGTCCGTCTGTGGGAGGACCAGCTCGCCGTGCGCGGGCCGCTCGTCGACGGGACGGCGGCCCTGGTCCCGGGGCCGGACGGCCGTCTCTACGCCCACATCCGGCCCGCCGACGGTTCTCCCGACCTCTATGTGAAGGTCGAGGGCACGCCGACCGTGGCCACCGGGCTGCCGCCGGAGATGGTGCCGGGCGTCGACCGCCGCGACGCGGTGAATCTGCCGGAGGCGCTCGACGCCGTACGGGGGCAGCTGCCCGCCGACTCACCGGCGCACGCCCGGCTGACCGGGGAGGTCGGCGCGGAGCGGGCGCTCCAGGTGCTGCGGGAGGAAGGGATCCTCGACACGCTGCGCTCGGACGGCGCGGCGCGGGCCGCGCTCCAGACGCTGGACGCGACCGCCCTGTGGGAGCGGGCGCGGGCCGCCGCGCCCGGCCGTGTCTTCCTCGGGGACGAGATCGCGGAGGGCCGCTTCGACGCGAGCGCCGCGGCCGCGGCGGGCGCCCCGAAGACGTGGCTGGTCGCGGGCGCCGGCGGCACCGGGGTGGCCAACGCCGAGATCATCCTGGAGGCCGACCCCGATGCGCGGGTCACCATCTACGGGCCCAACCTGCCACCCGCGCTGGAGAACCAGGTGCAGTTCACCGCGCTGCGGGAGCGGTTCGTGAGCGAGTACGGGGGTGACGGCCGCCTCACCATCGACATCGATCCCGGCAACCGGGTCGGTGCCGTGCGGCTGTCCACCGGGCCGGACGGCAGCCCGCGGTTCCGGGAGGGGAACGTGGAGGCGGACGCGTATGTGGCGAGCCTCGGGCGGACCGCGCCGATGCCGGAGGCTCTGCGGGAGCTGAGCGAGCGGACGCGGGACGGGGGCGGGCGGGTGCGCGGGGACTTGATGTTCGACCGGGACCGGCAGTACCTCGGGTACGGCGTCACCTTCGAGGCGGGGGGAAGGCAGCACCGGGTGGAGGTGACCGGTGCGGCCTCGCAGCTGCTGCCCCGGGACGTCTTTCCCCGGGACACCCAGGCCGCCCTGACCGCGATGGCCGTCCGGCAGGTGCCTTCCCAGAGCGGTAACGCCGCTCCGGGGTTCGCTCCCGTGGCCCAGCAGACGGCGCGGCTCGCGGAGGCGCGGACGCACGGGACGGTGGAGCGGCACGCGTCGGTTCCGGAGGGCTGGGGGAGGCCGGCCGTGGCGGGCGCGACGCCACAGGCCAACCCGGTGGCGAACGCGGCCCGCCTCCAGTCCGGGCGCCGGTCCGCGTCCCCGACCCCGACCGGGGGCGTGCCCGGCACCGGCACGCCGGGCCCGACTCCCCGCGTGCAGCATCCGCCGCGGCCGGGACGGTAGGCCGGTCCGTCCGGTGGGTGGGTCGGGGCCGTGCCGGTGCATCAGCCCGTCGCCGTTGGATGAGGGGTGACCGTCGGTGGCGACGGGCATCGATGTACCGGCACGTCCCCTCACGCGCGTACCCGGCTGCGGGTACATCGCGGTGGCGGCCGTCCCGAACGATTCAGCCCCGGAAAGATTCAGCCCCTCCGGCGATTGAGGAGCGGGGGTCCGGGGGCGGCGCCCCAGGGGTGGCCCGCCCTTCGGGTTCCGGGGATCATCCTGCCCCTCCGGCGTTTGAGGAGCGGCGGTCCGGGGGCGGTGCCCCCGTGTTCGGGTCGGGTAGGGGCGGAGGGGGCGAAAGAAGGCTGTCGCAGGTGCAGGTCCGGTGGAGGGGGCCACCCTGGACAGGTAGATGCGCGTGCATATATTGTTCACGCGTGCCATCGACCGCCGACACATCCCAGGGGGCACCCATGACCCGCCGATTCCTGTTCGTGCTCGGCAGCAGCCGCCCCGGCGGCAACACCGAGACCCTGGCCCGCAGGGCCGCCGAACAACTGCCCGTGGAGACAGAGCAGCACTGGCTGTCCCTGGCCGAGCACCCGCTCCCCGACTTCGTGGACCTCCGCCGGGACGCCGACCACGTACCCCCTCCCGCCGCGAGCACGACAGCCCTGCTGCTCGACGCCACCCTCGCGGCCACCGACATCGTGATCGCCTCGCCGCTGTACTGGTACGCGGTGTCCGGACTGACCAAGCGCTACCTGGACCACTGGTCCGGCTGGCTCCGTACACCCGGCGTCGACTTCAAGGCCACCCTGGCCGGCCGCACCCTCTGGGGCGTCACCGCGCTCGCGCACGAGGAGCCCGAGGTCGCCGGCCCGCTGATCGGCACGTTGAACCACACCGCGGCCTACATGGAGATGCGCTTCGGCGGAGTCCTGCTCGGCAACGGCAGCGGGCGCGGCGACGTACTGAATGACACCGCGGCGCTGACCCGTGCGAAGACCTTCTTCGCGCAGGAACCGCCGCTCGCCCGTTTCCCGTACGAGCGGTGAGGCACCCGGCGTACCGGCGGTGACGCGTCCGCTCAGGCGGTGATGTCCTTCGTCGTGAACCGCGCCCACGCGGCCGACCCGAACACGGCGACGTACAGGCCCTGGAGGCCGAGGTCGCGGACCAGGCCGTCCCAGTAGACGGGGTCGCGCATGAGGTCGGCGAAGGACAGCCAGTAGTGCGAGAAGAAGTACGGCTGGAGCGCGTGCAGTTGCGGGATCTGGTCGAGGATCTGGACGGTGATCAGGAGCCCGACCGTCGTCGCCATGGCCGCGATGCCGCTGTTGGTGAGCGTGGAGACGAACAGGCCCAACGCGGCGACCCCGGTCAGTGAGGCGGCCACGACCAGGGCGATGAGCAGTGCCCTGCCGAGCCCCTCGGCGAAACCGATACGGGTCCCGGAGATCGTGGTCAGCTCGCCCAGCGGGAACAGCAGGGCGCCCACCGCGAACGCCGACACCGCCACCACCAGCGTCGCCACCAGGCAGAACGTCATCGTCGTCGCGTACTTCGTGAGCAGCAGCCGGGTGCGGCCGGCGGGCGCGACCAGGAGATAGCGCAGGGTGCCGGCGTTGGCCTCGCCCGCGATCGCGTCGCCCGCGATGACGCCGATCGCCATCGGCAGGAAGAAGGGGAGCGTCGCGGCCAGGCCGGTGAACACCAGGAACAGTCCGTTGTTGGTGATCTGCGCGATGAACGCGGGGCCCTGACCACCATCTCCGCCCGCGGACGAGCCGCCGTCCGTCTCGACCTTCACGGCGACACCGATGAGGATCGGCACGGCCGCGAGCACGCCGAGCAGCGCGATCGTCCGCCAGCGACGGAAGGTGGTGACGAGTTCGTCGCGGAAGAGCCCGAAGGTCCACAGCGGGCTCGGGCCGCGACGGGACCCCCGTTCTCGACGGGACCCCGGCTCCTGACCGGACCCCGGTTCCGCGTCCTGCTGCGGCAGACTCTCAGCCCGCGACATCGAACCCCTCCCCGGTCAGCGCCACGAACGCGTCCTCCAGCGAAGCCCGTTCGACCCCGAAGCCGCGGACGCGGACGCCCGCCGTGACCAACGCGGCGTTCAGTTCGGCGAGTTCGCCGTCGGGTCGCTCCGCGGTCACCCCCGCCTCGGTGACGACGAGATCCATGACGCCCTGTTCCTTGAGAACCCGTACCGCGTCCCCGGTGTCCGGGGTCGTCACCACCAGACGGCCCCGCGCACCGGCCGCGAGATCGGCCACGGGACCCTGGACGACGAGCCGCCCCTGGGTCATCACGGCCGCGTGGGTGCAGACCTGCTCGATCTCGTCGAGCAGGTGCGAGGAGAGGAAGACGGTCGTGCCGTCGGAGGCCAGCTCCCTGACCAGCGAACGGATTTCGCGCATGCCCTGAGGATCGAGCCCGTTGGTCGGCTCGTCCAGGACGAGCAGCCGGCGGGGCTGGAGCAGCGCGGCCGCGAGTCCGAGCCGCTGCTTCATGCCCAGGGAGTACGCCCTCGCCTTCTTTCCCGCCGCCGCGGACAGTCCGACCCGGTCCAGCGCGGTCTCGACGCGTGCCCTGCGGGTGCGGGGGTCGGCGGTCGGGTCCGCGGAGTCGTACCGGAGGAGGTTGTCCCGCCCGGAGAGGAAGCCGTACAGCGCGGGGCCCTCGATCAGGGCCCCGACGTGCGGGAGCACGGTGCGCGCGGACCGGGGCATGGGCCGCCCCAGCACGCTCGCCGTGCCCGAGGTCGGCTCGATCAGGCCCATCAGCATGCGGATGGTGGTGGTCTTGCCCGAGCCGTTGGGCCCGAGGAAGCCGAAGACGCTGCCCGCCGGGACGGTGAGGTCCAGGCCGTCGACGGCGAGCTGTCCGCCGCGGTACCGCTTGCTCAGCGCACGGGTCGCGATCACCGCGTCCTCGCCGGGGACGGCGGCGCCCGCGTCCCGCGCCGGGCCCGGCCGGCCGGCGGACAGCTTCTCCATGGACTCCCTCGGTTCGCTTCCGCGCGGCCCTGGGGCCGGGCGGACCGGAATGGTCGGGCAGGCCCTAGTGGGCCGCGTTCGCGGCCTTCACGAGTGCGGCCTTGGTGACGGCGCCGGCGTACACCTTGCCGTCGTCCGTGATCAGCGCGTTGATCAGGCGGGTCGAGTAGACCGTGCCCGAGCCGAACGTGCCGGTCACATGGTCGCCGAGGGAGTTCAGGAACCCGTCGACGTTGCTGTTGCCGGTCGAACCGGACGCGCCCGAGGGCACACCCTTGCCTCCGGTGTTGAGGACGACGATCGAGTTCCAGCCCTTGCCGATCGTCTGCGGACCGCCGAGTCCTTCGGCGGTTGTCCCGTGACCCTTCGGCGCGCCCTTCTCCACGTGCTTGGGCTCGGCGCCCCCCGGGCCCTTGGACGCGTCGCCCTTCGCGCCCTTCAGCGTGTCGCCCTCGGTGACCTTCGCGCCCTTCGGCGGGGTGAAGGCGAACGTCGAGGCGGCCGGCCGGGAGAAGTCGACCTGGGTGAAGCCCGCGTCCACGACGGCCGCGCCACCGCTCGCCGGGGTCAGCGTGAACTTCAGCGGCAGCCCCGTCCTCGCGTCCACCGCGATGCTGATCGCACCGACCGTCGTACCGGACTGCCGGGGCTTGATGACCAGCTTGTAGGCGTCGCGGCCCGCGACGTGCGCCGTGCCGTCGACCTTCACGGAGGTCGTGTCGTCGACGGACTTGAGCACCTCGTCGGCGAAGTCCTTGGGCGTGGCGGGGACATCCCGCGGCGCCTTGCCCCCGGTCTTCTCGCCGTCGTGCCCGGACGCGGCGGACGTCGAGTGGAAGACCTCGTTCGACTTGCTGTCGTACCCCCACACGTCCTTGCCGTCGTGGATGACGCTGTACTCGGCGGCGTTGTCCAGCAGGGAGACCTTGCCCCGGTCCGGTCCGTCGGCCGCCACGCGCAGCGTGTGCGTGCCCGAGGCCAGTTCGAGGAGCTTGGACTGCGGGTCGGCGGACGAGCCGCCGTGGCCCCCCGCCGCGCCGGACAGCAGGCCGCTCTCCAGACCGCCCAGGTCGGGCAGTCCCAGATCGGTGCTGATCTTGACCGTGCCGGACAGCTGCTGGACGTCCGACTGGGCGATCTTCTCGATGAGTTGCTGCGCGGTGACCTTCGGAAGGTTCGGGTCTCCGGAGTCGGCGAGCGCCGGGACGAGTCCGATCGTCGCCGCCGCCACCCCCACCACCGCGACCGGAACGACGTACCGCGCGGCCTTGCGTCGACCGTCGAGCCTGTCGTCGGCCTCCGTGGCCCTCGCGCTGTCGTCGGATTCGTACGGTGTCATGTGTGCCTTACCTCCGTCGTCGGCGGCGGCCCTGCCCTCGTTCCGTGCTCCACCCCTAAGCCGCCATTCTCACCCGGACCGGTGAGGAGTGGTGTTCTCCATCTGACCAAATACGGCGGAAGAACGCGTCAACCCGCGGGCTCAACTCCGCGTAGTCCTGCGGTATGACGTGAGACGGCGTACCTCCCCGCGACCCGTAGGGGTCGCCCCTTCCCCCGCCCGTGTCACCCGGAAGACATCAAACACCTCGGTCATTCGAGTAAAAAACGGTGCGAATCCGTACTTACGGGTGGCAGCGATCGGATCGCACAGCTCTCCAGGGATCGAAGGATCGAGGGATCGCCATGCATGCCATCAGGCACGTCACGGGATACGCCGCCATGGGCGCCGCCGCCCTGGCACTCACGCTCGCCGGATGCGGAGGAGGGGGCGGAGGAAGCGGCAGCAGTAGCAGCAGCGGGACCGGCACCCCGCAGAGCAGCGGCTCGGCACAGAAGGCCGGCACGGGATCGGCGACGTCGATGCTGACCACCGCGAAGGTCGCGAAGCTGGGCACGGTCGTGACCGACGGCAAGGGGTTCGTCCTGTACCGCTTCGACGCGGACTCGGCGAACCCGACCAAGGTCAGCTGCTACAGCACCTGCGCCGCGCTCTGGCCCGCGGCCACGACCACCACCCAGGGCTCGGTGACCACGAAGGGCATCGACAAGAGCCTGGTCTCCACGGTGAAGCGCAACGACGGCAGCACCCAGATCACCCTCGCCGGCTGGCCCCTCTACCGGTACGCCAAGGACGACGCGCCGAAGGAGCCGTACGGGCAGGGAGTGGACGGAACATGGTGGGCCGTCACGCCCAGCGGAGCGAAGATCACCACACCCGTCTCGACGTCCTCGGCACCGGCCCCGTCCAGCTCGGGCACGAGCACGGGAGGCGGCGGAGGGTACTGACGGTGCTGACGGCGCCCCCGGTCACCAGGAGCACGGGCGGCCCGGGAGAGGGGCGCCGACGGTTCGGGGCGGCCCGAGGGGGGCGCTGACGGTTCGGGCCTGCCCTGAGACGTACGCCGACAACTCGGGCCGCCCCGGAGACCGGCGCTGACCGCTCCGGTCGACCCGGTGAAACGTGGTGATCGGCGGGCCGGCGTCTCAGCCGGCCCGATGGGGCGTGGTGATCAGCCCGGTCGGAGTCTCAGCGCGCCCGATGGACACGGAGATCGGTGGGTCGGCGCGTCAGCCGGCCGGATGGGCACGGTGATCGGCGCGGCGGCGCGTCAGCCGGCCCGATGGCCACGGAGATCGGCGGGGGCCGGCACCTCAGCCGGCCCGGTGCACCACCGCGTCCACCAGCTCCACCAGCGCGGCCTTCGCGTCGCACTCGCGCAGCGGGACCAGGGCGGCGCGGGCCTCCTCCGCGTAGCGGACGGTGTCCCGGCGTGCCTGCTCCAGCGCGGGGTGCTCCCGCAGCCTGGCCAGCGCCTCCGCGTGCCGCGCGTCGTCCGTCAGGTCGGAGTCGAGCAGCTCGCACAGCGCGATGTCCTCGGCGAGTCCCAGGCGCTCCGCGCGCTCGCGCAGCCGCAGCACCGGCAGCGTGGCGATGCCCTCGCGCAGATCCGTCCCCGGCGTCTTGCCGGACTCGTGCGAGTCGGACGCGATGTCGAGGACGTCGTCCGCGAGCTGGAACGCGACGCCCAGCCGCTCTCCGTACTGCGTGAGCACGTCCACGACCGTCTCGTCGGCGCCGGACATCATCGCGCCGAACCGGCACGCGACCGCGACCAGCGATCCGGTCTTGCCGCCGAGCACGTCGAGGTAGTGATCGACCGGGTCGCGGCCGTCGCGCGGTCCCGCGGTCTCCAGGATCTGTCCGGTCACCAGGCGCTCGAACGCCTCGGCCTGGATCCGGACGGCCTCGGGCCCGAGATCGGCCAGGATGTACGAGGCACGGGCGAACAGGAAGTCGCCGGTGAGGACGGCCAGCGAGTTGCCCCAGCGCACGTTGGCACTGTCCACCCCGCGCCGGACCTCGGCCTCGTCCATGACGTCGTCGTGGTACAGCGTGGCGAGATGGGTCAGCTCGACGACCACGGCCGAGGGCACGACACCCGGCGCGTAGGGGTCACCGAACTGGGCGGCGAGCATCACGAGCAGCGGCCTGAACCGCTTCCCGCCGGCCCGCACGAGGTGCTGGGCGGCTTCCGTGATGAACGGGACCTCGCTCTTGGTGGCTTCGAGCAAACCCTCCTCGACAGCCGCCAATCCGGCCTGGACATCGGCTTCGAGAGCCTGGTCCCGCACGCTCAGCCCGAACGGCCCGACGACGGTCACGAGAGGTTCTCCTGTCTGCTGACGATCACATGGCGAACTCGGTCGATCATTCGGTCGATGACACGGTTTGTCGATGTGTCGCTGCCATCACTCAAGTCAGCGTATCCGGTCACGTTTCGATCACCACGAGCGCCCACCGTCCCCCGGCCCACTTCGCTCCGCCAGGCGGTATGCGGGAGTACACCCGGAAGGCATACGGGAAGCACCTGCGTGTCCCAACGGCGGGTACCCCGGTTCACGGGCGCCTCCCGATCACGGGCGGTATGTTCATGATCAGATGATGTGAACCGATATGCGATGAGATGCGAGGGATTACCCCGGAAGAGATGACTGTGCCCCACGGCTTCACCCGTCCCCCCGCACGGCCGGGACCCGACGGACCGTTCCGCGCCCGGCCGGGACCCGACGGCCCCCTTCCCGGGCCGTGCCGCACGATGCATTTCGTCCACCGAGGTGACGCTCATGCACATCCGTACGTCCTTCCCCTACGAGACCACTCATGAGGACGTCCTCGTCCCTCTCCCGGACGGCACCCGTCTGTACGCCCGGATCTGGCGGCCGCTGACCGAGGAGCCCGTCCCGGCGCTCCTGGAGTACCTCCCGTACCGCCTGACCGACGCGACGGCCCCGAGCGACCAGCAGCGCCACCCCTGGTACGCCGGGCACGGCTACGCCTCCGTCCGCGTCGACGCGCGCGGCCACGGGAACTCGGAGGGCGTGCCGGGGGACGAGTACCCGGGGACCGAGCCGGACGACGGGGTGGAGGTGGTCTCCTGGCTGGCCGCCCAGCCCTGGTGCACCGGCCGGGTCGGCATGTTCGGGATCGCGTGGGGCGGCCTCCACTCCCTTCGCGTCGCGGCCCGCGCGCCCGGGCCGCTCAAGGCGGTCGTCACGGTCTGCTCGGCCGACGATTTCTCTGATCTCTCCGACCTCTCGCACCGCTCCGACCTCCATGACAACGACGCACACCGTGCGGGAGGTTCCTTTCCCGCCGTCGGCACACACGCCCGGGCGGCCGCCCGGCTCGCCTTCGCCGCCCGCCCGCCGGACCCCGCGCACGTGGGCGAGGGGATGTGGCGGGACATGTGGGAGAAGCGACTGGAGGCGGCCGTCCCCTGGATGCACACCTGGCCGACACACCGGACCGGGGATCCGTACGGGCGCCACGACGGCGTTCGCGAGGAGTACGGGGACGTCCGCGCGGCGGTCCTCGCGGTCGGCGGCTGGCACGACCCGCACCGCGACACGGTGCTGCGCCTGGTGCGGAACCTGCCACCGGATCGCGTACGAGGACTCATCGGCCCCTGGTCCCGCCAGTACCCGGACCGCGACCTGCCGCCCGGACCGGCGATCGGCTTCCTCCAGGAGACGCTGCGCTGGTGGGACCACTGGCTCAAGGGCGAGGAGACGGACGCGCTCTCCGTCCCCCTGCTGCGCTCGTACGTGATGGACGCGCACCCTCCGGCGACCGTGTACGAGCGGATCCCAGGCCGCTGGGTGGGCGACCCCGCCTGGCCCTCACCCTCGGTGACCCCGGTCGCGTACGCGCTCCAGGGCACCCCGGTGCCGGTGCGGTCCCCACAGCACACGGGGGTCGACGCGGGCCGCCCCTTCCCGTTCGGCGACGACGCCGACCTGCCGCCGGACCAGCGGGAGGAGGACGCCCGGTCGGCCTGTTTCGAGTTCGAGGTGCCGGAGGAGACCTGGCTGCTGGGCCGCCCCCGGGTCACTCTGCGGCTGACCTCCATGGTGCCCAGGGGTCAGGTGATCGCCCGGCTGTGCGACGTGGCGCCGGACGGGGCGTCCACGCTCGTCACCCGGGGCGCCCTGAATCTGTCGGCGCGCCGGGGGCCCGGCCAGGCGGTTCCCTGGAGTCCTGGCGGCACGGAGCACGTGGTGTTCGACCTGGGCGCCATCGGCTACGCGTTCCCGGCCGGCCACCGCATCCGGCTGGGCGTCTCCTCCGCCTACTGGCCCTGGATCTGGCCCGAGCCGGGCTCGGAGGCGGGATTCACCCTGGAGCCGATCGGCAGCGTCCTCGAACTCCCCGTACGGACAAGGGAGTCGGACCCCTCGATCACCTTCGGCGAGCCCGAGGAGTCCGAGCCCCTCGGGGTGACCGTCTCCGCGACCCTGGACGAGCCCCGGCCGCGGCGCCTGGTGCTGCGCGACGTGGCCGCGGAGACCTGGCGCCTGGAGGTGACCCCGGGCCACGGCGGCACGCGCGTGTATCCCGACGGCCTCGAATGCACGGAGGAGGGGCGGGAGACGTACACGATCGAGACGTCGGACCCGCTGTCCGCGCTCGCTCGCTCGACCTGGTCGATCCGGCTGCACCGCCCCGACCTGCCGTGGGACGCCCGTGTCGAGACCGTCTCCGCCATGAGCTGCGACGCGCGGGACTTCATCACGACCGACGAACTCGTCTGCAAGGCCGGTGACGAGGTCGTCTTCCACCGGACCTGGGAGAAGAGGATCCCCCGCACCTCCGACTGACAGGGCACAGGCCCCAGGGAGCTTGCGGGAGGGGGAGAGGGAGGGGGCCTGCGAGGCAGGGGCTCTTGGAGCAGAGGGCTCACGAAGGCGACTCGCAGAGCAGGCGGCTCACAGAGGGGCGCTCGGAGCAGGTAGCTCGCGGAGGGGGTCCGGGGGAGAGGGCCTCAGGGCAGGACGCCCACGAGTGGGCTCGCGGGGCAGGCGACTCGCGGGGCAAGAGGCTTGCGGAGCAGGGGAGTTCACCGCACCGCATCCCGCCTGCACCTTGCCCCGCATCCCGCCCGGCACACCGCCCCCGCCTCGTCCACGCCTTGCCCGCACTCCCCCTCGTACGCCGAACACCGTTGCCACGAGCGGCACTTCACCCCGCCTCCGCCCGAACTAGGCTCGCTCACGCCCCGCACCCCCATCCTGCATCCCCCATCCCGCCTCTCGCCTCCCACCTCGCACCGGGGCGGACCCATCCGTCCCGACGTGGCCCACGCCACAATTCCCCTCCCGCAAGGGGGCACTCGGCGCCCCCGGGAGGGTCCGGCGGCGCCCGCCGGCGCGAGCGTGATGCCCGAATTACCCCTCATGCCGCGTTGATGACCTTTGGTCTCGTGAGTTGAGTCACCGGCACGTCGGGCCGCCACCTCGCGACCCGCTCGACTCAACCCCTTCGCCAAAGGCAAGTTGAGGATCCAATTCCGGCACAATCGGACTTTTTACCCTGCCCTTAACCAGGAGAAAGCGATCTTCGCGGTCAAATCTCGTCTTGTTTCGGACATGTGCTCTCGCATACGTTCTGGTCGACCCCGGGCGGATCGCCGAATCCTGCCGCCGCCCGGAAACCCATCGACCCACGCACGGCAGGAGCGGGGGAACCACAGGTAAGCCGCCGATCCGGACATACCGGACCGGCTTGGGGTGAAGCCGTGCCTACAGCGCGGCCGGGCATCTCCCGCCCGAACCCGACAGCTCACCTCGCAGGCGTCGGAGAGGACATTCGTCATGCCCGTACGAGGCAAGCACCGCAGCAAGAAGGCCAACGTCATCACCCGCGGCATGATCGCCGCCGGAACGGGTGGCATCGCCCTCGCCCTCCCGCTCGTGAGCGCGACCGGCGCCAGCGCCGCCACCCCGGCGCAGGCCCCCCAGATCGCGAAGACGGCCCACACCGCGGTGGTCCCCAACGTGCAGCTCGTCACCTACAAGGTCGTCGCCGGCGACACCCTGTCCAAGGTGGCGCAGAAGTACCCCAAGAGCGGTGGCTGGAAGAAGCTGTACGCGGCGAACCGCGCGGTCATCGGCGACAACCCCGCCCTGATCCGCCCGGGCCTGAAGCTGACCGTCGGTACGAAGTCGCTGGGCTCGACGACCGTCCGCACCACGGCGAACGCGACCTCCGCCGTCGCCAAGACCACGACGGCCACGGCCAAGGTCACCCAGGCCTCCGCCAAGACCTACAGCAACAACCTCGACGGCTGGATCAAGGAATCCCTCGACGTCATGGCCAAGGCGGGCATCCCCGGCAGCTACGACGGCATCTATCGCAACGTGATCCGTGAGTCCTCCGGCAACCCCAACGCCATCAACAACTGGGACTCCAACGCCGCCGCGGGCATCCCCTCCAAGGGTCTGCTCCAGGTCATCGACCCCACCTTCCAGGCGTACCACGTCGCCGGCACGTCGATGAACATCTACGACCCGGTCGCGAACATCACCGCCGCCTGCAACTACGCGGCCAAGACCTACGGCTCCATCGACAACGTCAACGGCGCCTACTGATCCACCCCGCACCCTCGCACTTCCCCCGCACCCGCCCACGGCTCCTTCTCGGACCGTCGACGGGTGCGGGTGCGTTGCGGGCGAGAGCGCTCTCGCTCCCGTCACGGTCACGCCGGTCGCGGTCAGAAGCCGAAGAGGCGCTCCAGCACCACCGCGATCCCGTCGTCCTCGTTCGACAGCGTGACCTCGTCGGCCACCGCCTTCAGTTCCGGATGGGCGTTGGCCATCGCCACACCCCGGGCCGCCCAGTCGAACATGGGGATGTCATTGGGCATGTCCCCGAACGCGAGCGTCCCGCACGGGCTGAGTCCGAGGTGCGCCGCGGCGAGAGCGAGCCCCGTCGCCTTGGTCACCCCGCATGGCTGGAGTTCGACGGTGCCGGGCCCCGACATGGTCACCGTCGCCAGCGAACCGACCACTTGCCGTGCCGCCGACGCCAACTCGTCGTCGGACAACGAGGGATGGCGGAGCAACACCTTGCTGATCGGCTCGGCCCAGAGGTCGTCCCGGCGCGGCACCCGCACCGCCGGCAGCGTCGGATGCGGCATGACGTACCCCGGCTCGATGAGCGTCAGGCCGTCCACGCCGTCCTGGTCGACCGCCGCGTACAGCATCCCGACCTCCGCCTCGATCTTGCCGAGCGCCGTCTCCGCCAGCTCTCTCTCCAGGGTCACCGACCAGAGCATGCGGTCCGTGGCGGCGTCGTAGAGCTGCGCCCCCTGTCCGCACACCGCCAGTCCCTCACCGCCGAGTTCATCGAGAAACGGTCGCACGCGCGGCGCGGGTCGGCCCGTGACCACGAGATGCCGGGCACCTGCCCGGGTCACTTTCGCCAACGCGGCGCGTGACCGGTCGGAGAGTGTGTCGTCGCCGCGCAGCAGCGTTCCGTCCAGGTCAGTGGCGATGAGTGAATATGCAGTCGGAGCGGCCATGATCCGAAGAATACGGATCCCACGACTCATCGGCCCGGCGTGAACCGGACGACGTCCGGTATCCCGTCTGCAACGCCGTTCACCGCACGGCGGTAAGCGCGTTGCGACCGATTCGGATCACCCAGGGTCCGCTTCCGCCCACACCGACTTTCCCGAACACGACCGACCACAACGCCCCAACACCCGCTGGATACAAGGCAAACAGCATCGCCCTCCTCTCAACATGCCTTCGCTACAGCCGAATTAGCGATCCGGAGCAATGCCGGATCGTGTGACGGACACGAGCTCCGCCACGCATCCCAGCGCGTCGTTGGCCCCTGGGGTGCCCGCTCGGCGCGAAGCCGGCACCCAGGCCGACGCCAAGGGAAGCCCGGGAAGAATTCCGACGAAGCCCGCCCGAGGGAACCCGCCGAAGCCCGCCCGAGGAACCCGGCGACCCGCTGGAGGGAACCCGGCGAAGCCCGACGACGCCCCTCACGGCGGTGCCCCGCGAGGGCCTGTCACGGCGGCCCGCGAGGGGCACTCCAGGCGATGAACCGAGCCGCGCCAAGCCGCAATCACCGCACCCGACACGGCCAATTCGGACATTGCGCACTCTTTAGGCCCTGCCACAGCAGGGGCCCTCCCCCGTAACGTGTGCCCCGACCACATGAAGTGCGTGGAACGCATGGATCACATGGCGAGTACGAATCCGAAAGCGAGGCACCAACCGATGCCCCCCTTCGATGTCCCCGAGGGCGATCCCTTCGGCCCGCACAACCTGCCGTACGGCGTGTTCTCCCTGACCGACCCGGCCGGCGACCCCGAGCGACGCGTCGGCGTACGGCTCGGCGACCACGTGCTCGACGCGGGCGCCGCCGCCCGCTCGCTCGGCTCCCCCTACGCCGAGCTGCTCGCACAGCCGAGCCTGGACGCGCTGCTCGCCGCGGGCCACACCGCGTGGTCCGACGTCCGGCGCGCGCTGACGGCCTGGGTCACCGTCCCGGCCCACCGGGAGACCCTCGCTCCCCATTTGCACCCCCTGTCCGACGTGACGCTGCACCTCCCGTTCACCGTCGCCGACTACGTCGACTTCTACGCCTCCGAGAACCACGCCCGGAACGTCGGCCAGATCTTCCGCCCGGACGCGGCCGACTCCCTCACGCCCAACTGGAAGCATCTGCCGATCGGTTATCACGGCCGCTCCGGCACGGTCGTGGTGTCCGGCACGGATGTCGTCCGTCCTTCGGGCCAGCGCAAGGCCCCCACGGACGCCGCCCCGGTCTTCGGCCCCTCCGTCCGCCTGGACATCGAGGCGGAGGTCGGCTTCGTCGTCGGCACCCCCTCGCGACAGGGCCGGCCGGTGCCCCTGGGCGACTACCGCGACCATGTCTTCGGCCTCTGCCTGCTCAACGACTGGTCGGCCCGCGACATCCAGGCCTGGGAGTACGTCCCTCTCGGCCCCTTCCTCGGCAAGTCCTTCGCCACCTCCGTGTCGGCGTGGATCACCCCGCTGGACGCCCTCGACGACGCCCTCGTGGCCCCGCCCGCCCGCACGCACCCCCTCCTCCCCTATCTCGACGACGCCTCCGAGGAGCCGGGCGGCTACGACCTCCGGATCTCCGTGGCCGTCAACGGCCACGTCGTCTCCGAGCCCCCCTTCTCCACCATGTACTGGACGGCCGCCCAGCAGCTTGCCCACATGACGGTCAACGGTGCCTCCCTGCGCACCGGCGACCTCTACGGCTCCGGGACCGTCAGCGGCCCCACCGAGGGCGAGCGCGGCTCCCTGCTCGAACTCACCTGGAACGGGCGCGACGCACTCGAACTCCCCGACGGCAAGCGCACGTTCCTCGAGGACGGCGACGAGGTGACCCTGACGGCCTGGGCACCCGGACCGGGCGGGACCCGGGTGGGCCTCGGCGAGGTCCGGGGCCGCATCACGCCTGCCGTCTCCCTGTAGGGGTCCCCAGGAGTCTCCCCGCGGGAGGGAACGAGGTCCGTGTCACGGTGGCCAGAACCCTGGCCACCGTGCCCCTGCCGCGAACCCGCTACATCCAGTCCTCGGGCTCCGGCTCCTGGTCAAGCCCGGACCAGTCCAGGTCCGATCCAGCAGAGGCAGAGGCAGAGGAAGAGGAAGAGGCAGAGCCCACGGCAGCGGGTACGGTCCCGGGTCTTCCGGCGGCCGGAGCGGCCGAGGGGGCCGGGGGCGCCGGGGAGGCCGCGGGCGGACCGTCGGCCAGTGAGGCGAGCACCGCGACGACGCCCTCTCCGTACGTGGCCAGCTTCTTCTCTCCCACCCCGCTGATACCGCCCAGGTCCTTCACGGAGGTGGGCCACACCGTGGCGATCTCCCGCAGCGTGGCGTCGTGGAAGATGACGTACGCCGGGACGCCCTGTTCACGGGCCTGCTCGCCACGCCAGGACCGCAGCGCCTCGAACGCGGGAACGAGTTCGGCGGGCAGCTCGGCCACGGCGGCCGCCTTGGCCTTGCGCTCGCCTCTGGAGGCCGACGACCGGGAGGTGGCCGGCTTCGGCGCCTCCTTGCGCAACGGCACATCGCGCTCGCGCCGTAGCACCGTCTCGCTGGCCTCGGTCAGCACCAGCGTCCCGTACTCGCCCTCGACCGCGATCAGCCCCTGGGCCAGCAACTGCCGTACGACACCGCGCCATTCGGACTCGGCCAGCTCCTCGCCGATACCGAAGACGGACAGCTGGTCATGGTCGAACTGGATCACCTTGGCGGTCTTCCGCCCCAGCAGGATGTCGACGATCTGGCCCGCGCCGAACTTCTGCCCCCGCTCGCGCTGGAGGCGCACCACCGTGGACAGCAGCTTCTGCGCCGCGACCGTGCCGTCCCAGGTCTCCGGCGGCGTCAGACAGGTGTCGCAGTTGCCGCAGGCCGGGGTGTCGGGGTCCTGGCCGAAGTAGGCCAGGAGCTGGGAGCGCCGGCACTGGGCCGTCTCGCACAGGGCGAGCATGGAGTCCAGATGGCTGGCGGCCCTGCGCCTGAACGCCTCGTCGCCCTCCGAACCCTGGATCATCTTGCGCTGCTGGACCACGTCCTGAAGGCCGTACGCCATCCAGGCCGTGGAGGGGAGCCCGTCACGGCCCGCGCGGCCCGTCTCCTGGTAGTAGCCCTCGACGGACTTCGGCAGGTCGAGGTGGGCGACGAACCGCACGTCCGGCTTGTCGATGCCCATGCCGAAGGCGATCGTGGCGACCACCACCAGGCCCTCCTCCCGCAGGAAGCGGGACTGGTGCGTCGCACGGGTGCCCGAGTCCAGGCCCGCGTGGTACGGCACCGCCTCGATGCCGTTGCGGGAGAGGAACTCCGCCGTCTTCTCGACGGAGTTGCGCGAGAGGCAGTACACGATGCCCGCGTCGCCCGTGTGCTCCTCGCGCAGGAAGGACAGCAGCTGCTTCTTCGGATCGGCCTTGGGGACGATCCGGTACTGGATGTTGGGGCGGTCGAAGCTCGCCTCGAAGTGGCGGGCCGCGGGCATGCCCAGGCGCTGGGTGATCTCCTTGTGCGTCGCGCGGGTGGCGGTGGCCGTGAGCGCGATGCGCGGGACGTCCGGCCAGCGCTCGCCGAGCAGCGAGAGCGCCAGATAGTCGGGGCGGAAGTCGTGGCCCCACTGGGCCACACAGTGCGCCTCGTCGATCGCGAAGACGGAGATCTTCCCGCGGGAGAGCAGATCCAGCGTGTTGTCGAGCCGCAGCCGCTCGGGGGCGAGATAGAGCAGGTCGAGTTCTCCGGCCAGAAACTCCGCCTCGACCACGCGCCGCTCGTCGAAGTCCTGCGTGGAGTTCATGAACCCGGCGCGCACGCCCAGCGCCCGCAGCGCGTCCACCTGGTCCTGCATGAGCGCGATGAGCGGGGAGACGACCACGCCCGTACCGGGTCTGACCAGGGAAGGAATCTGGTAGCAGAGGGACTTTCCGCCACCGGTCGGCATCAGGACGACGGCGTCACCGCCCGCCACGACATGCTCGACGATCGCTTCCTGCTCGCCGCGGAAGACGTCGTACCCGAAGACCCGGTGGAGGGTTGCCCGCGCCTCGCTCTCGCCCGGCTTCTCCGTCGCGTCCGCTCCGGTCATCACACCCGTCCCGCCCATCGTTCCGTCCCCCGTACGCCGCATCTCGACCACTGCGTCCACGATAGGGGTCCGCGCCGACAGTCCGAGAGTTGTCCACAGGCTGCGACCGGTCGGCTTCCCCGCGTACCGGCGCCCGTCGCGTCTCACTCCCCCGCGCGGCGCGCCCCGGCCGGGTTCAACCCGTTGGCCCCGCCCGCATGGCGGCGCTTCGGAGCCGAGGGCCATGCTGCTCGGGCGGGAGGAGGGGGCCCGCAGCCGACGGACCCGTGCAGTCCGTACGCCTCTCTCGTGTCTCTAGGAGTCATCGCATGTCCCAGCGCCCCCTCAGGACCACCATCACCCTCGTGACGGCCGCCGCCGCGTCGCTCGCCCTGTCCGCCGCTCCGGCCCCGGCCGCGAACCGTCCGGTCGACCCGAAGGCCGTGCGGGACCTGGTCACCGCGTACGTGGCCAGCGTCAAGTACCTCGACGAGAAGACCGCCCTCGCCGACGGATACGTCCCCCACCAGTGCTCCTCGGATCCCGCGGGGCACGGCAGCATGGGCTACCACTACTTCAACGAGTCCCGCTACGGCTCGCTGGATCCGGCGAAACCGTCGGCTCTCCTCTTCGAGGACGGCAAGGACGGGAAGCGCAAGCTCGCCGGGGTCGAGTGGATCGTGCTGGACTCCGACCAGAACATGAAGACCACCAAGGACCGGCCGTCGATGTTCGGCGGCCAGAAGTTCGACGGTCCGATGCCGGGCCACTACCCCGGTATGCCGATCCACTACGACCTGCACGTCTGGCTGTGGAAGCAGAATCCCAACGGGCTGTTCAACCGCTGGAACCCCAAGGTGAGGTGTCCGGCCGCTCCGGCCCACCCCGGCAAGGCCGACATGGGTCACACGAGCCCGTCCGGGACAGCCCACACCGGCTCGTCGTCCACAGCCCACACCGGCTCGTCGTCGGCCGCACACAAGGGGTCGTCCTCCGCGGCACACACCGGTTCCATGGGCACCGCCCACACCGCCCACACCGGGCACTGAGAACGGCTCGGGCCCCGCTCCCCCCGAGGGAGCGGGGCCCGAGCCGCGGGCGGGCGCGCTCAGCGCACGAAGACCCCGGCCTGGCCGGCCAGGTTCAGGAAGTACTGCGGCGCCACACCGAGCACCACCGTGACCGCCACACCGACCGCGATGGCCGTCATGGTCAGCGGCGACGGCACGGCGACCGTCGGCCCCTCGGGCTTCGGCTCGCTGAAGAACATCAGCACGATCACGCGGATGTAGAAGAACGCCGCGATCGCCGACGAGATCACACCGACCACGACCAGCACGCCCGCGCCGCCCTCGGCCGCCGCCTTGAACACGGCGAACTTTCCGGCGAATCCCGAAGTGAGCGGGATACCGGCGAAGGCCAGCAGGAAGACCGCGAACACCGCGGCCACCAAAGGCGACCTGCGTCCGAGACCCGCCCACTTGGACAGGTGCGTGGCCTCTCCGCCCGCGTCCCGCACGAGCGTGACGACGGCGAAGGCGCCGATCGTGACGAAGGAGTACGCGGCCAGGTAGAAGAGGACCGACGAGACACCGTCCGGCGAGGTCGCGATGACACCCGCGAGGATGAATCCGGCGTGCGCGATCGACGAGTACGCCAGGAGCCGCTTGATGTCGGTCTGGGTGATCGCGACGATCGCGCCGCCCAGCATCGTGACGATCGCCACGGCCCACATGACCGGCCGCCAGTCCCAGCGCATGCCCGGCAGGACGACGTACAGCAGGCGCAGCAGCGCGCCGAACGCCGCCACCTTCGTCGCCGAGGCCATGAAGCCGGTGACCGGGGTCGGCGCGCCCTGGTAGACGTCGGGCGTCCACATGTGGAAGGGGACCGCGCCGACCTTGAAGAGCAGGCCCATGACGACCAGGGCCATGCCCATGAGCAGCAGCACGTCGTTGCCCATGGTGCCGGCGAGCGCCGGGTCGACGTTGGTGATCGTGCCGTCGACGACGTGCGCGATCGTCGCGTACGACACCGAGCCCGCGTAGCCGTACAGCAGGGCGATGCCGAAGAGCGTGAACGCGGAGGCGAAGGCGCCGAGCAGGAAGTACTTGACCGCCGCCTCCTGCGACATGAGCCGCTTGCGGCGGGCCACGGCGCACAGGAGGTACAGCGGCAGGGAGAAGACCTCCAGGGCGACGAACAGTGTCAGCAGGTCGTTGGCCGCGGGGAAGACCAGCATGCCGCCGATCGCGAAGAGCAGCAGCGGGAACACCTCGGTGGTGGTGAACCCCGCCTTCACGGCGGCCTTCTCGCTGTCGCTGCCGGGCACCGAGGCGGCCTGTGCGGCGAAGGCGTCGACCCGGTTTCCGTGTGCCTGGGGGTCGAGGCGCCGCTCGGCGAAGGTGAAGACGCCGAGGATTCCGGCGAGCAGGATCGTGCCCTGGAGGAACAGGGCCGGTCCGTCGACGGCGATCGCGCCCATCGCCGCGATGTGCGCCTTCGTGGTTCCGTATCCGCCCGCCGCGAGCGCGACGACCGCGGAGAAGGCCGCGGCCAGGGCGACGACGGCGGTGAACACCTGTGCGTGGTAACGGAACTTGCGCGGCACGAACGCCTCGACCAGAACCCCGATGACCGCCGCGCCGAGGACGATCAGAGTGGGCGACAATTGCCCATATTCGATCCTCGGCGCGTCGATCTTGGAGATCGGCTCGGCTGCGGTCGCCGCTGTTGTCCACAGGCTGTGGACGGCTGATGCGCTCACTTGGCCGCCTCCACCGCGGGCTGGGGGTCCGTCTTGTGTACATCTGACATGGTCTGCTTGACCGCCGGGTTGACGATGTCGGTGAGCGGCTTCGGGAAGACGCCCAGGAAGATCAGCAGAGCGATCAGCGGGGCGACCACGAGAAGCTCGCGCACCCTGAGGTCCGGCATCTTCGCCACTTCGGCCTTGACCGGGCCGGTCATCGTCCGCTGATAGAGGACGAGGGTGTAGAGCGCGGCGAGGACGATGCCGAAGGTGGCGATGATGCCGACCACCGGATACCGCGTGAACGTGCCGACCAGGACCAGGAATTCACTCACGAAGGGCGCGAGACCCGGGAGCGACAGCGTCGCGAGGCTGCCGATCAGGAAGGTGCCGGCGAGCACCGGGGCCACCTTCTGCACCCCTCCGTAGTCGGCGATCAGACGCGAGCCGCGCCGCGAGATCAGGAAGCCGGCCACCAGCATCAGGGCGGCGGTCGAGATCCCGTGGTTGACCATGTAGAGCGTCGCGCCCGACTGGCCCTGGCTGGTCATCGCGAAGATGCCCAGGACGATGAACCCGAAGTGCGAGATCGACGCGTAGGCGACCAGCCGCTTGATGTCCCGCTGCCCGACCGCGAGCAGTGCCCCGTAGACGATGCTGATCAGCGCCAGGACGAGGATCGCGGGCGTCGCCCACTTGCTCGCCTCCGGGAAGAGCTGGAGGCAGAAGCGGAGCATCGCGAAGGTGCCGACCTTGTCGACGACCGCCGTGATCAGCACGGCCACCGGTGCGGTGGCCTCACCCATGGCGTTGGGCAGCCAGGTGTGCAGCGGCCACAGGGGCGCCTTCACCGCGAAGGCGAAGAAGAAGCCGAGGAAGAGCCAGCGTTCGGTGCTGGTCGCCATGTGCAGAGAGCCGTCGGCCCGCGCGTGGACGATCTCCTGGAGCGAGAAGCTCCCGGCCACCACGTAGAGGCCGATCACGGCGGCCAGCATGATCAGACCGCCGACCAGGTTGTAGAGCAGGAACTTCACCGCGGCGTACGAGCGTTGGGTCGCCGCCGCCTCGTCGCCGTGTTCGTGGGCCCGGTCCCCGAAGCCGCCGATGAGGAAGTACATCGGGATCAGCATGGCTTCGAAGAAGATGTAGAAGAGGAAGACGTCGGTGGCCTCGAAGGAGATGATCACCATCGCCTCGACGGCCAGGATCAGGGCGAAGAAACCCTGGGTCGGACGCCAGCGCCTGCTTCCGGTCTCGTGCGGGTCGGCGTCGTGCCAGCCCGCCAGGATCACGAACGGCATCAGCAGCGCGGTGAGCGCGACGAGCGCCACCCCGATGCCGTCCACGCCCAGTTGGTAGCGCACCCCGAAGTCCGGGATCCAGGCGTGGGACTCGGTGAGCTGGTAGCGGGCACCGCCGGGGTCGAAACGCACCAGGGTGACCGCGGCGAGTGCCAGCGTGCCCAGGGAGACGAGCAGCGCCAGCCACTTGGCCGCGACGCGCTGCGCGGCCGGCACGGCGGCCGTGGCGATCGCCCCGAGGGCCGGGAGCACCGCCGTCGCTGTCAGCAGAGGAAAGGACATCGGTATCAGACCGCCCTCATCAGCAGGGTCGCGGCGACGAGGATCGCCGCACCGCCGAACATCGAGACCGCGTAACTGCGCGCATAGCCGTTCTGGAGCTTGCGCAGCCGTCCGGAGAGGCCGCCCACCGAGGCGGCTGTCCCGTTGACGACCCCGTCGACCAGGGTGTGGTCGACGTACACCAGGGAGCGGGTGAGGTGCTCACCGCCGCGTACCAGCACGACATGGTTGAAGTCGTCCTGGTACAGGTCGCGCCGGGCGGCGCGGGTGAGCAGGGAGCCGCGCGGGGCGACCACCGGGACGGAGCTGCGTCCGTACTGGAGGTAGGCGATGCCGGCGCCGACGACGAGCAGCACCATGGTGGCCAGGGTGACCGTGAGGGCGCTGACGGGCGAGTCGCCCTCCGAGTGCCCGGTGACCGGCTCCAGCCAGTGCAGGAAGCGGTCGCCGATGCTGAAGAAGCCACCCGCGAAGACCGAGCCGAAGGCCAGCACGATCATCGGGATCGTCATGGACCTGGGCGACTCGTGCGGGTGCGGCTCATGGCCCTCCGCGTCGGGCTGCCAGCGCTTCTCCCCGAAGAAGGTCATGATCATCACGCGCGTCATGTAGTACGCGGTGATCGCGGCACCCAGCAGGGCCACGCCGCCGAGGATCCAGCCCTCGGTGCCTCCCTTGGCGAAGGCCGCCTCGATGATCTTGTCCTTGGAGAAGAAGCCGGACAGGAAGGGGAAGCCGATGATCGCGAGGTAGCCGAGACCGAAGGTCACGAACGTGATCGGCATGTACTTCCTGAGGCCGCCGAACTTCCTCATGTCGACCTCGTCGTTCATGCCGTGCATGACCGAACCGGCGCCGAGGAAGAGCCCGGCCTTGAAGAAGCCGTGCGTCACCAGGTGCATGATCGCCCAGACGTAACCGATGGGGCCGAGGCCCGCCGCCAGCACCATGTAGCCGATCTGCGACATGGTCGAGCCGGCGAGCGCCTTCTTGATGTCGTCCTTAGCGCAACCGACGATCGCACCGAACAGGAGCGTGACCCCGCCCACGACGGTGACGACGAGCTGCGCGTCGGGGGCCGCGTTGAAGACGGCGGCCGAACGGACGATCAGGTACACGCCCGCGGTGACCATGGTGGCGGCGTGGATGAGGGCCGAGACCGGGGTCGGGCCCTCCATCGCGTCCCCGAGCCAGGACTGGAGCGGCACCTGGGCCGACTTGCCGCACGCGGCGAGCAGGAGCATCAGCGCGATGGCGGTCAGCTTGCCCTGGGTCGCGTCCCCGGCGATCCCCTGGTGCCCCTCGGTGCCGAGCAGCGGCCCGAAGGCGAAGGTCCCGAAGGTCGTGAACATCAGCATGATGCCGATGGACAGGCCCAGGTCGCCGACACGGTTGACCAGGAAGGCCTTCTTCGCGGCCGTGGCCGCGCTGGGCTTGTGCTGCCAGAAGCCGATCAGCAGGTACGAGGCGAGACCGACGCCCTCCCAGCCGACGTACAGCAGGAGGTAGTTGTCGGCGAGGACGAGCAGCAGCATCGCCGCCAGGAACAGGTTCAGATAGCCGAAGAAGCGGCGGCGGCGCTCGTCGTGCTCCATGTACCCGATCGAGTACAGGTGGATCAGCGAGCCGACACCGGTGATCAGCAGGACGAACGTCATCGACAGCTGGTCGAGCTGGAAGCCGACGTCCGCGCGGAAGTCGCCGACGGCGATCCAGCTGAACAGATGCTGTGTGAAGGTCCGGTCGCCCGGACTCTTCCCCAGCATGTCGGCGAAGAGCACGACGGCGATCACGAAGGAGGCGGCCGCGAGCACGGTGCCGACCCACTGGCCGACGGCGTCCAGCCGGCGTCCGCCGCACAGCAGTACGGCCGCTCCGAGCAGAGGCGCCGCGATGAGCAGCGCAATCAGGTTCTCCACGATTCAGCGACCCCTTACAGCTTCATCAGGCTGGCGTCGTCGACCGAGGCCGAGTGGCGGGAACGGAACAGCGACACGATGATCGCGAGCCCGACCACGACCTCCGCGGCGGCGACGACCATCGTGAAGAAGGCGATGATCTGGCCGTCGAGATTGCCGTGCATCCGGGAGAAGACGACGAAGGCGAGGTTGCAGGCGTTGAGCATGAGCTCGATGCACATGAACACCACGATCGCGTTCCGTCTGATCAGGACGCCGGTGGCGCCGATCGTGAACAACAGAGCGGCGAGATAGAGGTAGTTGACCGGATTCACTTGGACGCCTCCTCCGGCTTCGTGCGCTCCAGGCGCTCCTCGGAACGCTGCTCCAGCGCCTTCAGGTCCTTCAGCGCGTCGGCCGACACGTCACGGATCTGCCCGCGGTCGCGCAGCGTCTTGCTGACGGTCAGCTCGGACGGGGTGCCGTCGGGGAGCAGGCCCGCGATGTCCACCGCGTTGTGCCGGGCGTAGACACCCGGCGCCGGCAGCGGCGGGAGGTGCTTGCCCTCGCGCACGCGCTGCTCGGACAGCTCGCGCTGGGTCTTGGCACGCTCGGTGCGCTCGCGGTGCGTCAGCACCATGGCGCCGATGGTGGCCGTGATGAGCAGGGCGCCGGTGATCTCGAAGGCGAACACGTACTTCGTGAAGATGAGGGCGGCGAGGCCCTCCACGTTGCCGCCGGCGTTCGCCTTCGACAGGCCGTCGAAGTCCTGGACGGAGGCGTTGCCGATACCGGCGAACAGCAGGATGCCGAAGCCGAGTCCGCAGAGCAGGGCCAGCCAGCGCTGCCCCTTGATGGTCTCCTTCAGCGAGTCCGCCGCGGTGACACCGACGAGCATGACGACGAAGAGGAAGAGCATCATGATCGCGCCGGTGTAGACGACGACCTGGACGATGCCCAGGAAGTAGGCGCCGTTGGCGAGGTAGAACACCGCCAGGATGATCATGGTCCCGGCGAGGCACAGCGCGCTGTGCACGGCCTTCCTCATGAAGACGGTGCACAGGGCGCCGATCACCGCGACGGTGCCCAGAACCCAGAACTGGAAGGCCTCTCCGGTGGAGGTGGAGTACGCGGCCAGGTTCGCGGTCATGCCTCCGCCCCCTCTCCGGCGGACGAGCCCGTCGGGCTCGCCGAGGGGTGCAACTCGCCCTTGGAGACGGCCACCTGGCGCTCGGTGCCGGGCGCCGCCTCGGTCACCAGACCCTGGTAGTAGTCCTGCTCGTCCGTGCCCGGGAAGATCGAGTGCGGTGTCTCGACCATGCCTTCCTGGAGTCCGGCGAGCAGCTGCTCCTTGGTGTAGATGAGGTTGGCACGGCTGCTGTCCGCGAGCTCGAACTCGTTCGTCATCGTCAGCGCGCGCGTGGGGCACGCCTCGATGCACAGGCCGCACAGGATGCAGCGGGCGTAATTGATCTGGTAGACGCGGCCGTAACGCTCGCCCGGGGAGTAGCGCTCCTCCTCGGTGTTGTCCGCGCCCTCCACATAGATGGCGTCCGCGGGACAGGCCCAGGCGCACAGCTCACAGCCGACGCACTTCTCCAGGCCGTCCGGATGGCGGTTGAGCTGGTGCCGGCCGTGGAACCGCGGTGCGGTGGTCTTCTGCTGTTCCGGGTACTGCTCGGTCAGCCGCTTCTTGAACATGGCCTTGAAGGTCACGCCGAAACCGGCGACGGGGTTCTGGAAACCCGGTTTGGTCTCCTTCGGCTCCTCAGCCATCGGACCCCTCCTTTCCGTCACGAGATCCGGTAACCGATCCATCACTCGCAGTATCGGACCCGCCACTGACAATCAGCTCCCGCTCCCGGCGCGGACGGCGCCGCGGTACCGGCGGCAGCTCCTGGCCGGGCAGCGGGGGCACGGGGAATCCACCGGCCATCGGGTCGAAGGCGGCGGACTCGGCGGGCGTCTCGTGGCCCTGCTTGTCGCGGAAGATGTCCGCCACGAAGGACAGCAACAGCAGGACGAGGACACCTCCGCCCACGTACAGGGCGATGTCGGCGAAGTCGTAGTGCTCGTTGCGCAGCGTCCGTACCGTCGCGACGAGCATCAGCCAGACGACGGAGACCGGGATGAGCACCTTCCAGCCGAGCTTCATCAGCTGGTCGTAGCGGACACGCGGCAGCGTGCCGCGCAGCCAGATGAAGAAGAACAGCAGCAGCTGCACCTTCACCACGAACCAGAGCATCGGCCACCAGCCGTGGTTGGCGCCCTCCCAGAAGCTGCTGATGGGCCACGGTGCCCGCCAGCCGCCCAGGAAGAGCGTCGTGGACACCGCCGAGACCGTCACCATGTTCACGTACTCGGCGAGCATGAACAGCGCGAACTTGATCGACGAGTACTCGGTGTTGAACCCGCCGACCAGGTCGCCCTCGGACTCCGGCATGTCGAACGGGGCCCGGTTGGTCTCGCCGATCATCGTCACGACGTAGATCAGGAAGGAGACCGGCAGCAGGACGATGTACCAGCGGTCGTGCTGCTGCTCGACGATCGTCGAGGTCGACATCGAACCGGAGTAGAGGAACACGGAGGCGAACGCGGCGCCCATGGCGATCTCGTACGAGATCATCTGGGCGCAGGAGCGCAGACCGCCAAGGAGCGGGTAGGTGGATCCCGAGCTCCAGCCGGCGAGCACGATCCCGTAGATGCCCACGGAGGCCACCGCGAGGATGTAGAGCATCGCGATCGGCAGGTCGGTCAGCTGCATCGTGGTGCGCTGACCGAAGATCGAGACCTCGTCGTCCGCGGGCCCGAAGGGGATCACGGCGATCGCCATGAAGGCCGGGATGGCCGCCACGATCGGCGCGAGGACGTACACCACCTTGTCCGCGCGCTTGACGATGACGTCTTCCTTGAGCATGAGCTTCACGCCGTCGGCGAGCGACTGGAGCATGCCCCAGGGCCCGTGCCGGTTGGGGCCGATGCGCAGCTGCATCCAGGCGACGACCTTGCGCTCCCAGACGATGGAGAAGAGCACGGTCACCATCAGGAAGGCGAAGCAGAAGACCGCCTTGACGACGACCAGCCACCAGGGGTCGTGGCCGAACATCGAGAGGTCTTCCGTGGCGAGGTACGGCCTCATGCCTCCACCTCCTTGGGGGCCTCGGCGGCGATGGTCGCCGGGCCGATGCGGACGAGTGCGCCGGGCAGCGCCCCGGTGTCGGAGGCGACGCCCCCTCCGGTCGAGTTCAGCGGGAGCCAGACCACGCGGTCGGGCATCTCGGTGATCTGGAGCGGGAGTTCGACCGTTCCCGCCGGGCCGGTCACGGCGATGAGGTCGCCGTTCTTGACCCCCGCCTCGGCGGCGGTGGCGGCCGACACACGCGCGCGTGCGGCGTGCCGGGTCCCGGCGAGCGCTTCGTCGCCCTCCTGGAGACGCCCCTGGTCGAGCAGCAGCCGGTGCCCGGCCAGTACGGCCTCTCCGGCGGCCGGGCGCGGCATCTGCACGCCGGTCTCCCGGGGCTCGCCGGCCCGCGGTCCGTCCCAGGCACCGAGCCGGTCCAGTTCCGCGCGCGTGGTGCGCAGATCCGGCAGCCCGAGGTGTACGTCCATGGCGTCGGCCAGCATCTGGAGGACACGCGCGTCGGCGGGCGCGAGACTCCGGGTCATCTGGTCGGGCTTGAGCGCGGCCTCGAAGGAGCGGACCCTGCCTTCCCAGTTGAGGAAGCTTCCGGCCTTCTCGGCGACCGCGGCGACCGGCAGGACGACGTCGGCGTGCTCGGTGATCTCGCTGGGCCGCAGTTCGAGCGACACCAGGAAGCCCACTTCGGACAGGGCCGCACGCGCGCGTGCCGGATCGGGCAGGTCGGCGACCTCCACGCCCGCGACCACCAGGGCCCGCAGTTCGCCGCCGGCGGCCGCTTCCACGATCTGGCCGGTGTCACGGCCGTAGCGGTGCGGGAGTTCGGAGACACCCCACGCGGCCGCGACCTCGTCCCGCGCGCGCGGGTCGGTGGCCGGGCGGCCACCCGGCAGCAGCGACGGAAGCGCGCCCGCCTCGATCGCACCGCGCTCCCCGGCCCGGCGCGGGATCCACACCAGCCGGGCGCCCGTGGCGGTCGCGGTCCGCACGGCGGCGGTCAGGCCGCCCGCCACGGTGGCCAGCCGCTCGCCGACGACGATCACGGCGCCTTCGGTGCGCAGCGCCTCGCCGGCCCGGGTTCCGTCCTCGTCCAGGCCGACACCGCTCGCGAGCGCGTCCAGCCACTCGGTCTCGGTGCCGGGCGCGGCCGGCAGCAGGGTGCCGCCCGCCTTCTCCAGACCGCGGGTGGCGTGCGTGGCCAGGGAGAAGGCCTTCTGTCCGTGCCCACGCCAGGCCTTGCGCAGCCGCAGGAAGACGCCGGGCGCCTCCTCCTCGGACTCGAAGCCCACCAGCAGGACGGCGGGCGCCTTCTCCAGCGAGGTGTACGTGACACCGGTTCCGTCGAGGTCCCGGCCGCGTCCGGCGATCCGGGCGGCCAGGAAGTCGGCCTCCTCGGAGCTGTGCACGCGCGCGCGGAAGTCGATGTCGTTCGTGTCGAGGGCCACGCGTGCGAACTTGCTGTACGCGTAGGCGTCCTCGACGGTGAGCCGTCCGCCGGTGAGGACTCCGGCCCGGCCGCGGGCCGCCGTCAGCCCCTGTGCGGCGGCTTCGAGGGCCTCCGGCCAGGAGGCGGGTTCGAGGACGCCCTCGCTGTTGCGCACCAGGGGGGTGTCGAGGCGGTCGCGCTGCTGCGCGTACCGGAACCCGAACCGGCCCTTGTCGCAGACCCACTCCTCGTTGACCTCGGCGTCCGGCGCCGCGAGACGCCGCATCACCTTGCCGCGCCGGTGGTCGGTGCGCGTCGCGCAGCCGCCGGAGCAGTGCTCGCACACGGAGTGCGAGGAGATGAGGTCGAAGGGGCGCGAGCGGAAGCGGTACGCCGCCGACGTGAGCGCGCCCACCGGGCAGATCTGGATCGTGTTGCCGGAGAAGTACGACTCGAAGGGGTCGCCGTCACCGGTGCCGACCTGCTGGAGCGCGCCCCGCTCGACCAGCTCGATCATGGGGTCGCCCGCGATCTGGTTCGAGAAACGGGTGCAGCGGGCGCACAGCACGCACCGCTCGCGGTCGAGCAGCACCTGTGTGGAGATGGGGACGGGCTTCTCGTAGGTCCGCTTCCTGCCCTCGAACCGGGACTCGGCGTTGCCGTGCGACATCGCCTGGTTCTGAAGCGGGCACTCGCCTCCCTTGTCGCAGACCGGGCAGTCCAGCGGGTGGTTGATGAGCAGCAGCTCCATCACACCGTGCTGTGCCTTCTCGGCCACCTGGGAGGTGAGTTGAGTCTTGACGACCATCCCGTCCGTACAGGTGATCGTGCAGGACGCCATGGGCTTGCGCTGGCCCTCGACCTCGACGATGCACTGGCGGCAGGCGCCGGCCGGGTCGAGGAGCGGGTGGTCGCAGAACCGGGGGATCTCGATGCCGAGCTGTTCGGCGGCCCGGATGACCAGGGTGCCCTTGGGCACGCTCATCTCGACGCCGTCGATCGTCAGCGAGACGAGGTCCTCCGGCGGGACCGACGCTTCCCCGCCTCCGGAGGGAGCACTGGTGGTCACTGTCATGCGTTCACCTCCGTGTGCTTGTCCGCCCAGGCCGTGGACCTGGCGGGGTCGAAGGGGCAGCCGCGGCCCGTGATGTGCTGCTCGTACTCCTCGCGGAAGTACTTGAGCGAGGAGAAGATCGGCGAGGCGGCACCGTCGCCGAGGGCGCAGAAGGACTTGCCGTTGATGTTGTCGGCGATGTCGTTCAGCTTGTCGAGGTCGGACATGACGCCCTTGCCGGCTTCGATGTCACGGAGCAACTGGACGAGCCAGTACGTTCCTTCACGGCAGGGGGTGCACTTGCCGCAGGACTCGTGGGCGTAGAACTCGGTCCAGCGGGTGACGGCGCGGACGACGCAGGTCGTCTCGTCGAAGCACTGGAGTGCTTTCGTGCCGAGCATGGAACCCGCGGCGCCCACTCCTTCGTAGTCAAGAGGGACGTCGAGGTGCTCGTCGGTGAACATCGGGGTCGAGGAGCCGCCCGGCGTCCAGAACTTCAGCCGGTGTCCGGGGCGCATCCCGCCGCTCATGTCGAGGAGTTGACGCAGGGTGATGCCGAGCGGTGCCTCGTACTGGCCGGGGCTGACGACATGGCCGCTGAGCGAGTACAGCGTGAAGCCCGGAGACTTCTCGCTGCCCATCGACCTGAACCATTCCTTGCCTTTTTGGAGAATTGCGGGAACTGACGCGATGGATTCGACGTTGTTCACAACAGTTGGACACGCATAGAGGCCCGCGACAGCAGGGAAAGGGGGACGAAGCCGCGGTTGGCCGCGACGGCCTTCGAGCGAGTCGAGCAGCGCGGTCTCCTCACCGCAGATGTACGCGCCCGCGCCCGCGTGCACGGTGAGCTGGAGGTCGAGCCCGCTGCCCAGGATGTTCTCGCCCAGGTAGCCCGCCGCGTAGGCCTCACGTACGGCCTCGTGCAACCGCCGCAGTACAGGGACCACTTCACCGCGGAGATAGATGAAGGCATGCGAAGACCGAATGGCATAGCACGCGATCACAATGCCCTCGATGAGGCTGTGCGGGTTCGCGAAGAGGAGCGGGATGTCCTTGCAGGTTCCCGGCTCCGATTCGTCGGCGTTGACAACTAGATAGTGAGGTTTGCCGTCTCCCTGCGGAATGAACTGCCATTTCATTCCGGTCGGGAAGCCGGCCCCGCCGCGACCGCGCAGACCGGAGTCCTTGACGTACGCGATCAGGTCGTCCGGTGACATGGCGAGTGCCTTGCGCAGGCCCTCGTACCCCTCGTGCCTTCGGTAGACGTCCAGCGACCAGGACCTGTCCTCGTCCCAGAAGGCCGACAGCACGGGTGCGAGCAGCTTTTCGGGACTCGTTTCGTTGATCTCGGCTGCCAAGGTCATCACTCCCCCTCCTCTGCCACGGGACCCGCCGGGTGGGACGGGTCGGAGGCCGACGTGTCCTGCGGCGCGTCGTGCGAGCTGCGGTGCTCGGCGGGCCGCTGGTCCTGAGGCACTCCTCCGCCGCGCGGATGCACCACGCGCGCGGAGCCCTTCTCCCCCTTGGCGAGCCGCAGCCCGACCAGCGACGCGTGCCCGGCGCTGCCGCCGGCCTCCACCGCGCCCTCGCGCTCGTCGGGGAAGCCCGCCAGGATCCGGGCGGTGTCCTTGAAGGTGCACAGCCGGGCGCCGCGGGTCGGGTCGACGTCGGCACCGGCGCGCAGGTCGTCGACGAGACGCTTGGCCGAGGCCACGGTCTGGTTGTCGAAGAACTCCCAGTTCACCATCACGACGGGAGCGAAGTCGCAGGCCGCGTTGCACTCGATGTGCTCCAGGGTGACCTTGCCGTCACCGGTGGTCTCCCCGTTGCCGACGCCGAGGTGGTCCTGGAGGGCCTCGAAGATGGCGTCGCCACCCATGACGGCACACAGGGTGTTGGTGCAGACACCCACCTGGTAGTCACCGCTCGGCTTGCGCCGGTACATCGAGTAGAAGGTCGCGACGGCGGCGACCTCGGCCGTCGTCAGCTTCAGTACCTCCGCGCAGAACCGCTGTCCGGTGCGCGTGACGTGGCCCTCCTGCGACTGCACGAGATGCAGCAACGGAAGGAGCGCCGAGCGGGAGTCGGGGTAGCGGGCGATGATCTCGCGCGCGTCCGCCTCCAGTCGGGCCCGGACGTCGGCCGGGTAGTCGGGCGCGGGCAGTTGGGGCATGCCCAGGCTGACGCCCTCGGGGGTGGTGGTCATCGGTCGACGCCTCCCATCACGGGGTCGATGGACGCGACGGCGACGATGACGTCGGCGACCTGGCCGCCTTCGCACATCGCGGCCATGGCCTGAAGGTTGGTGAAGGACGGGTCACGGAAGTGGACCCGGTAGGGACGGGTGCCTCCGTCGGAGACGACGTGCACCCCGAGCTCGCCCTTGGGCGACTCGACCGCCGTGTACGCCTGTCCCGGCGGCACGCGGAAGCCCTCGGTCACCAGCTTGAAGTGGTGGATCAGGGCCTCCATGGAGGTGCCCATGATCTTCTTGATGTGGTCGAGGGAGTTGCCCAGTCCGTCGGGGCCGAGCGCGAGCTGGGCGGGCCAGGCGATCTTCTTGTCGGCGACCATGACCGGGCCGGGCTGGAGCCGGTCCAGGCACTGCTCGACGATCCGCAGCGACTGGCGCATCTCCTCCAGGCGGATCAGGAAGCGACCGTAGGAGTCGCAGGTGTCGGCGGTCGGGACCTCGAAGTCGTAGTTCTCGTAGCCGCAGTACGGCTGGGACTTGCGCAGGTCGTGCGGCAGGCCCGCCGAGCGCAGGATCGGGCCGGTGGCGCCGAGGGCCATGCAGCCGGCCAGGTCGAGATAGCCGACGTCCTGCATGCGCGCCTTGAAGATGGGGTTCCCGGTGGCGAGCTTGTCGTACTCGGGAAGGTTCTTCGTCATCTTCTTCACGAACTCGCGGATCTGGTCCACCGCGCCCGGGGGCAGGTCCTGGGCGAGTCCGCCGGGGCGGATGAACGCGTGGTTCATCCGCAGGCCCGTGATCAGCTCGTAGATGTCGAGGATGAGCTCACGGTCACGGAAGCCGTAGATCATGATCGTGGTGGCGCCCAGCTCCATGCCGCCGGTGGCGATGCACACCAGGTGGGAGGAGAGCCGGTTCAGCTCCATGAGGAGCACGCGGATGATCGAGGCGCGGTCGGGGATCTGGTCGGTGATCCCGAGGAGCTTCTCGACGCCGAGACAGTAGGCCGTCTCGTTGAAGAACGGCGTCAGATAGTCCATGCGCGTCACGAACGTGGTGCCCTGGGTCCACGTGCGGAACTCGAGGTTCTTCTCGATGCCCGTGTGGAGGTAGCCGATGCCGCAGCGGGCCTCGGTGACCGTCTCGCCGTCGATCTCCAGGATGAGCCTGAGTACACCGTGGGTGGACGGGTGCTGCGGGCCCATGTTGACGATGATGCGCTCGTCGTCGGACTTGGCCGCCGACTGGGCGATCTCGTCCCAGTCGCCGCCGGTGACCGTATAGACGGTGCCCTCGGTCGTCTCGCGGGGCGAGGCGGCCGACGCCCCGGAAGGGGTCTGCGTGCTCATGAGTACGACCTCCGCTGGTCCGGAGCCGGGATCTGGGCGCCCTTGTACTCGACGGGGATGCCGCCGAGGGGATAGTCCTTGCGCTGCGGGAAGCCCTGCCAGTCGTCCGGCATCATGATCCGCGTCAGCGCGGGGTGGCCGTCGAAGATCAGGCCGAAGAAGTCGTACGTCTCGCGCTCGTGCCAGTCGTTCGTCGGATAGACGGAGACGAGCGAGGGGACGTGCGGGTCCGCGTCCGGGGCGCTGACCTCCAGCCGGATCAGCCGGTTGTGGGTGATCGAGCGCAGGTGGTAGACGGCGTGCAGCTCGCGGCCCTTGTCCTGCGGGTGGTGCACACCGGAGACACCGGTGCACAGCTCGAACCGGAGGGCCGGGTCGTCGCGCAGCGTCTGGGCGACCGGGAGCAGGTACTCGCGTTCGACGTGGAACGTGATCTCGTCGCGGTCGACGACCGTCTTGTCGATGACGTTCTCGGGGACGAGTCCCTGTTCCTCCAGAGCGCCCTCCAGTTCGTCGGCCACCTCGTCGAACCAGCCGCCGTAGGGCCGGCCGGCCGCCCCGGGCAGCCGGATCGAGCGGACCAGACCGCCGTAGCCGGAGGTATCGCCGCCGTTGTTGGCGCCGAACATCCCGCGCTGGACGCGGATCTCCTCGCCCTTGTCGCCTCGCTGGCCGGGAAGGTTGGAGGCGCCCAGGTCCTTCTCGGGGTTGACCCCGTTGCCGTTCGCATCGCTCACCGCAGCAGGCCCTTCATCTCGATGATGGGAAGCGCCTTGAGCGCCGCTTCCTCCGCCTCGCGGGCCGCCTCCTCGGCGTTGACGCCGAGCTTGGTGGTCTGGATCTTCTGGTGGAGCTTGAGGATCGCGTCCATCAGCATCTCGGGCCGCGGCGGGCATCCGGGCAAATAGATGTCGACCGGGACGATGTGGTCGACTCCCTGCACAATGGCGTAGTTGTTGAACATTCCGCCTGATGACGCACAAACTCCCATGGAAATGACCCACTTGGGGTTGGGCATCTGGTCGTAGACCTGCCGCAGCACCGGCGCCATCTTCTGGCTCACCCGGCCGGCCACGATCATCAGGTCGGCCTGGCGGGGTGACCCGCGGAAGACCTCCATACCGAAGCGGGCCAGGTCGTAGCGCCCGGCGCCGGTCGTCATCATCTCGATGGCACAGCAGGCGAGCCCGAATGTCGCGGGGAAGACGGACGCCTTGCGCACCCAGCCCGCGGCCTGCTCGACGGTCGTCAGCAGGAATCCGCTCGGCAGCTTTTCTTCGAGTCCCATGTCTTAAAGGCCCCTCAGTCCCATTCCAGGCCGCCGCGCCGCCACACATACGCGTAGGCGACGAAGACGGTGAGCACGAAGAGCAGCATCTCCACGAGCCCGAAAACACCCAGGGCGTCGAAGGTGACGGCCCAGGGGTAGAGGAAGACGATCTCGATGTCGAAGACGATGAAGAGCATCGCCGTCAGGTAGTACTTGATGGGAAAACGCCCACCGCCGACCGGCGTGGGGGTCGGCTCGATGCCGCACTCGTAGGCGTCGAGCTTTGCGCGGTTGTACCGCTTCGGACCGATCAGCGTGGCCATGACCACGGAGAAGATCGCAAAGCCTGCCCCGAGGGCTCCCAGTACGAGGATCGGCGCATACGCGTTCACGCTCCTCGCTCCTCTCAGTCGGCACTGACTGGTGGCGGTTCGGCGAGCCTGCACCCCTGCCTCGTCAGCACCGCGAACCCCACCCGTCCCGGCGAAGATCGCGGACATGTGAAGCAGGTCACAAGCCCAACTGCCTCGCATCTTATGCCCGGCGGTCTGTGATCTGCGACACGGGGTATTGCCTTAGCTTTGTGATCTCCACCACCTGACGAACGATCATGAAGTCGGATGAGCAGTGATCTTCACACGCGAAGCGTCAGGTCGATCACCAGACGTGACATTTTCGCTCATCATCGCAGGCCGGGAGGGTCGTCTCCATATCAAGAGACTTCCGCTGCATGCAAATTGGCGCTGGACGCACCCCCTTGATAGAGGAGCGCGTTCACACTTCGGAGGGACCGAGGGGACCGATGTGGACACGTGCACGCGTTCACATGCGGGGGCGGGGCGGGGACCGCCGGGGTTCACGCGCGGGACGCGACCGCCCGGGTGACCGTTCCGTGACCTGCACCACATCTACCTATGGGTCAGATAAGCCGGGCTTGGCCATCCTCTTCAACCGGTGGTAGGCGGCGGGCAATTCGGACGTAATGCGGAAAGGCCATGATCACGGCCCTGATGGACAGTGTCCGCAATGCCCGTTACGGCGTCAATAAAGAGTGACGGGCGAGGAATTCGGCGACCGATTGAACAACTGTGGCGCACCACACGTTTCTTGAAGGTATGGAGGAGCCCCTGGTACCGCTAGTACCCATGTCCCACACCGCACACATACGAAGCCACCGGAAACCCCGTCGCAACGCCCCGTCGCTCGCGATGCGCGCCGGAGTTGCCGGTGGCGTCCTCAGCACCCTGGCCGTGGCCGCGGCCGCGGGTTCGGCGAGCGCCGCCGAGCCCGTGACCCAGACCATGGAGCTGCCGACCCTGACGGCCGACCTGGCCACTCAGGTCGCCGAGTCCGCGGACGCCACCCAGCAGGCCGCGGCCAACTACCAGCTCCAGGCGGAGCGCGACGCGGCGGCCGCCAAGGCCGCCAAGCAGGCCAAGGCCGACCTGGCGGACGCCAAGAAGAAGGCCGAGACCAAGAAGAAGGCGGAGGCCGCGCGAAAGGCCGCCGCGGCCGACGCCGTCTCGCGCTCCTCTGCGCGGTCCGTCCTGTCGGCGAGCGCCACCACGTCCACGAACGTCGCCGCGCCGGCCAGCGGCAGTGTCGCGACGGTCATCGCCTTCCTCAAGGCACAGGTCGGCGACGCGTACGTCATGGGCGGCACCGGACCCAACGCGTGGGACTGTTCCGGTCTGGTGCAGGCGGCGTTCAAGCAGGTCGGCGTCGACCTGCCGCGCGTCTCGCAGGACCAGTCGGTGTCCGGTACGCCGGTTTCCCTGTCCAATGTCCAGGTCGGCGACATTCTGTACTGGGGCTCGGCGGGGTCGGCCTACCACGTCGGCGTGTACATCGGTAACGGCCAGTACCTGGACGCGGCCAACCCGTCCAAGGGCGTCGTGATCCAGGACCTCTCGGGCTACCCGGCCACGGGCGCGGTGCGCGTGCTCTGACCCCCGGGTGAACAGCCGAAAGGACCGCTTCCTGTGCGGGGAGCGGTCCTTCTGGCTGTCCGGGCGGGCGGCCCGGGGCGGGATTCCCGCCGGGTCAGGCCTTCGGGGCCACCTTCGAGAGACCGTTGATGATGCGGTCCATCGCGTCACCGCCGGTCGGGTCGGTGAGGTTCGCGAGCATCTTCAGCGTGAACTTCATCAGCATCGGGTGGGTCAGACCGCGCTGGGCGGCGATCTTCATGACCTTCGGGTTGCCGATGAGCTTCACGAAGGCGCGGCCGAGCGTGTAGTAGCCGCCGTAGGTGTCCTTGAGGACGCGCGGATAGCGGTGGAGAGCCAGTTCGCGCTGACCGGGGGTGGCGCGCGCGTGGGCCTGGACGATGACGTCGGCCGCGATCTGGCCGGACTCCATGGCGTAGGCGATGCCCTCGCCGTTGAAGGGGTTCACCAGGCCGCCGGCGTCACCCACGAGCAGCAGGCCCTTGGTGTAGTGAGGTTGACGGTTGAAGGCCATCGGGAGGGCCGCGCCGCGGATCGGGCCGGTCATGTTCTCCGGGGTGTAGCCCCAGTCCTCCGGCATCGAGGCGCACCACGCCTTCAGGACCTCGCGCCAGTCCAGCTCCTTGAAGGAGTCGGAGGTGTTGAGGACACCGAGGCCGACGTTCGAGGTGCCGTCGCCCATGCCGAAGATCCACCCGTAGCCGGGCAGCAGACGGTCCTCGGCACCCCGGCGGTCCCACAGCTCCAGCCAGGACTCCAGGTAGTCGTCCTCGTGGCGCGGCGAGGTGAAGTACGTACGGACGGCGACGCCCATCGGGCGGTCCTCGCGGCGGTGCAGGCCCATGGCGAGGGAGAGACGGGTGGAGTTGCCGTCCGCCGCCACCACCAGCGGGGCGTGGAAGGTCACCTCCCGCTTCTCCTTGGAGTCGGCGTCGCCCAGCTTGGCGTGCACGCCGATGATCCGGCCGGTGCGCTCGTCGAGGATCGGGGCGCCGACGTTGCAGCGCTCGTGCAGCCGCGCACCCGCCTTCTGCGCCTGCCGTGCCAGCTGCTCGTCGAAGTCGTCACGCTTGCGCACGAGTCCGTAGTCGGGGAAGGAGGCGAGATCCGGCCAGTCGAGCTGGAGGCGGACGCCACCGCCGATGATGCGCAGGCCCTTGTTACGGAGCCAGCCGGCCTCCTCGGAGATGTCGATGCCCATCGACACCAGCTGCTTGGTGGCGCGCGGGGTCAGTCCGTCACCGCAGACCTTCTCGCGCGGGAAGGCCGTCTTCTCCAGGAGCAGGACGTCGAGCCCCGCCTTCGCCAGGTAGTAGGCGGTGGTGGAACCGGCTGGCCCCGCCCCGACGACGATGACGTCGGCGGTGTTCTCGGAGAGTGGCTGGGACTCGGTCACGGCGGGGTCTCCCCAAGACTCGAAATGAACGTGCCGACGGGCACTGGACATGGGCAGTCTATGCAGCGGTACCGATCACCCGGCTGAAGGGCTGCCCCGTGAACCGAGCTCTCCCCGATGTACGCCTGCGCGTGCCCACCGACGAGGACGCCCTCGCGTGGCACCGGGTGTTCGACGACCCCGAGGTCATGCAGTTCCACGGGGGCCGCGCGGCCGAACGGTCCGTCTACGAGGAACTCACCGCGCGCCAGCGGCGGCACGACGCGGAACGCGGGTTCTGTCTGTGGACGATGCTCGGGCCCGGGGACGAGGTGCTGGGCTTCACGGGCGCGCAGCCGTGGCCGCACGCCTGGGGTCCGGCCGGGAAGATCGAGATCGGCTGGCGGCTGGGGCGGGCGCACTGGGGCAAGGGGTACGTCACGGCGGCGGCGCGCACCACCCTGGAGCGGGTCCGCGCGGCGGGCGTCACGGACGTGGTCGCCATGGTCGACGCGGGCAACGCCCGTTCCATCGCGGTGACGAGACGGCTCGGGATGGAGCTCGCGGAACGGTTCACGCTGCCCTCCTCCCAGCATGAGGGACACCGCTACCGGCTGACCCTGTGACCGTGACCGGGCTGCCCTGGGGCCGCCGGCGACCATCCGGCGCCGAGACCGCAGGCGGCAGGCCCGGGCGGCCGGGCCTGTGACCGTGACCGGGCGGCCATGTGACCCCCGGCGGGGCCGGGCGCCTCACCGTCGCCGGGGCCGGCCCCGGGCAGGGGCCCCGCGCCTTCCGACGGGTTCCCGAAGGGCGGGGCGAGGCCTACCCTTCCGGTACCGCTGGGGGTGACGTCTGTGCGCATAACACCCAAGACACCCGAAGTGCGCGTGCCGCGGCTCGTCGGTCTGATGGCCATGGACGCGCGAGAGACGGCTGAGGCTCGCGGTGTTCTGCTCGCCGCGCCCGACCGGCCCGATTTCCATCGGACGGTCGTCGACTACGTCGTACGGCAATTTCCGCAGCCCGGGGCCGAGGTGCCGCGCGGAGCCGTTGTCACGGTGTGGTTCGACCTCGGGGACGCGGAGGGGGGCGCCGGGGTGCGTGAGCCCCGCCCGCCCCGCCCGCCGTCGGGCGGGCTCCGCCGCGAACTCGACCTGCCCGGCCTTCCGTTCGAGGTGCTCAGGTAGCGGTGACCGCAGGCAGGTCGCCCCGGTGAGCGGGTCCGAGCGGGGTCAGGCGCGTGCTCGCGCGCGGGGTCGGATCAGACCTGCTTGTAGCCCCGGTGGAGGGCCACGATGCCGCCCGTCAGGTTGCGCCAGGCCACCTTGGACCAGCCGGCCTTGATCAGCCGCTCGGCCAGCTCCGGCTGGGTCGGCCAGGTGCGGATGGACTCGGCGAGATAGACGTACGCGTCCGGGTTGGAGGAGGCGGCGCGGGCGACCGGGGGCAGCGCGCGCATCAGGTACTCGGTGTAGACCGTGCGGAACGGCGCCCAGGTGGGGTGCGAGAACTCGCAGATCACGACACGCCCGCCCGGCTTGGTCACGCGGTACAGCTCGCGAAGGGCGGTGTCGGTGTCCTGGACGTTGCGCAGTCCGAAGGAGATGGTGACGGCGTCGAACGTGTCGTCCTTGAACGGCAGCTTCGTCGCGTCGCCCGCGGTCAGCGGCAGCCAGGGGTGGTTCCGCTTGCCGACGCGGAGCATCCCGAGGGAGAAGTCGCAGGGGACGACGTACGCGCCGGTGCGGGCGAAGGGGAGGGAGGAGGTCGCGGTGCCGGCCGCGAGGTCCAGGATCTTCTGCGCGGGGCGCGCGTCGACCGCCTTCGCGACCTCCTTGCGCCACGCCCGGTCCTGGCCGAGCGACAGCAGGTCGTTCGTGAGGTCGTACCGTTCCGCCACGTCGTCGAACATCGAGGCGACTTCGTGCGGCTGCTTGTCCAGGGATGCGCGGGTCACCGTCCCATTGTGGCAGTACGGTCCCGGCGGCTCCGAGGCGCCCGGCCGCGGACGGGGCCCGCGGACGAGAAGTGCGCCGCACCCGCCCCGTGAAGCACGGAGAGGGTACGGCGCGTCCCGCCGCCGGTGGTCCCGCGGCCGGTGCGGCCGCTGTCCGGCGCCGGGTTCTACTGCGGGGGCTCCGGGACCTCGGCGAACAGCGCGGTGAGGGTGTGGTTGGCGTTCATCGTGATCGTGTAGTTGGGCGTGGTGTCGGTCTGGGGCACACCGTCGACCTCCCAGCCGGTGAACCGGAAGCCGGGGTCCGTCTCGGCGGTGACGGTGACCTGCGTGCCGGGGTCGTACGGGCCGTACTCGCTCGGCTTGAGCCTGCCTCCGGCGACGGGGCTGGCGTTCATGGTGAGGGAGACCCGGTTGGTGACCAGGGAGGCCCGGTAGCCGGCCAGGAACTCCGCGGCCCGCGTCGCGACGGCGGCGTTGTTGTTGTTCTCGTCGCCGAGGGCCTGCCCGTTGAGCAGGTTGACGGTGTTGGAGTACTGGTTGACGACCGTGCACCGCAGATTGCAGGCGCTGGAGTAGGCCATGATCGTGTGGTGCCGCTGGTCGGCGGTGACCCAGCCGTAGTTCTGGGTGCCCACGGGAGTCGTGCCGCCCTGGTCCACGACCGTCTTGCGGTCGTGCATGAGGCCGAAGTTGTGGCCGATCTCGTGCGCGAGGTTCTCCCACGCCGTGATGGAGAAGGCGCTGGTGACCGAGAAGGCGTTGCCGCTGGTCCCCGGGCCCGCCGGGTTGGGCAGGTTGGCCTGCCCGGAGCTGTCCTCCGCCGGGATGGCGGCGATGAGCGCCACCAGGTCCGCGCCGAAAGCCGTCCTCTGGGCGGCGGCCGTGACGCCGAGGGTCGGGTTCAGGGGGTTGCTGACCATGCTCAGCAGGGTTCCGGCGTTCTCACGGGCGACGCCGGTCGCCTGGGTCTGGTAGGTGTTCACGACATGCACGCTGGCGGGCACCTCGCTGGTCGCGAGCGCCCGGTTGAGCTGGTTCACGCCGTACCGGATACGGCTCTGGACCGCGGAGACCGAACCGAGTTCGGTGACGGTGGCCGGGGTGTAGGCGACGACGATGTCGATGGCCGCCGGATTGTCGGGGGTGGCGACCCGGCGGCCCGGCTGCGGCCTGACCGACCTGGTCGGCGGCACGGTGACCGTGTCGACGCCCTGTCCGCTCGGGGGCAGTTTCAGGGCGTCGATCTCCTGGAGCAGGTACCGGCCGGGACGCTTGGCCAGCGGCTTGTACACGTACTGGCGGAAGCCCTCCTCGATCTCGCCGGACAGGGTGACCGGACCGGCGACACACGCTCCGATGATGGACACGGAGATCGTGTTCTCCGGGTGCTTCGGATCGTGGCCGGACCAGAACACCGTGCCGTCCGGGTCCTGGCGCTTGAAGTCCTCGATCGCCGTGAAGCCCCTGCTGTGTTCGAAGAGCGGGAAGGTGCGGGTCTCGGGGACTCCGTCCTTCTGTCTCTTGCACAGTGAATGGAAGTCCTTGGGATTCGCGCGCATCACCGCGCTGCGCTTCACCCAGGGTTCGGGGTTGTGCCCACGGCCGGCTCCGGCGGCGGCGGGGGCGTTCAGGGCCAGCGACAGGGCGGCGGTGAGGGCGGTCGCCGCGGTGGACGCGGCGAGCAGGGAACGACGCATGGGGGACGTCAGCCTCTCTGTGGGAATTTCTCCCATGCTCGTGACCAAGATCGTGTCCGGCTCGCTGTAGGCGTCCCCGCACGGCCAACCGGGGCGAGATTCACCCTTCGAGCCGCTACGGCAGCAGCCGGGGCCTCTTCCTGGCGGCCACGTCCTCGACCCAGCCGAACAGGAGGATCGCGATCCAGACCAGCACCCATCCGACGGCGAACATGAACCACTGGCTCTCCAGGGGCAGCCACTTCTCGAACGCCGGCACCTTCCAGAACTGGTCGATCAGCGGGACGGCCAGGATCAGCGCGATCTCGTGCCAGAGGTAGATCGTCACCGCGCGCCCGTTGAAGACCGTCACCGCGCGGTCGAGCCGTCGGAAGCGGGCCAGCCAGGCGAAATCGACGTCGTGGTACGCCTTGAAGTACATCAGCGGCGTCACGAAGCCCGCCGACCAGAAGGCCTGGGCGAGAGGGTTCTCGTCGAGGTCGTACGTGCCGAACTCCGACCGGTGCGCGAGGGCGAACCAGCCGCCGTACGCGAGGGCGGCGGCCGAACCGAGGACGACCACGGCCGGCTTCAGCCGCTGGAGCACCCCGTCGCGGTGGGCGAAGCCGAGCAGCCAGCAGAAGAGATAGGTGGCGAGGTCGGTGAGGGCGCTGCCGAAGCGGTCGTAGGAGGGCTGCCATCCGTAGCGGAGGAGCACGATCGGCATGAGCGAGAGGATCAGGACCGGGACCGGGGCCTTGCGGAAGATCTTCAGCAGCAGGGGGGAGAGGAGCACGAACCAGAGGTACGTCCGCAGGTACCAGAGGATCTCCCAGGCCTGCTCGCCCCACCGGTCGCCCGGGGGGTCGCCGACCGGGACGACCCAGAACACGATCTGCCGGCCCGGCATCCAGCCGTGGATCAGCATCGCCGGCACGACGAAGAAGCCCCAGAACCAGAACGGCGGCAGCAGTCGCCGCATCCTGCTTCGGATCACCCCGAACGCGGGGCGCTCCAGGGATCTGGCCATCAGCGTGCCGGCGAGCGCGAACATCACGCCCATCGACGGGAAGACGAGTCCCGCCCAGGCCCAGCCGAAGGTGTGGTAGGCGACGACACGGACCAGGGCCACGGCGCGGAGGGTGTCGAAATAGCGGTCACGGCCCCCTGATCTCCCTTTCGGGGCCGGAGGAGCCGCCGCGGCCTCGTCTCCGCCCTCGGCCGTCAGCCGCACCTCCATGGAGACCGCCCCCGGCTCCTCGGGAACGTACGGCCACTGCTCCTCGTACGGGCTCGGCGCCTCGTACGACCACTGCTCCGCGTACGGGATCGGCTCCGCGTCCGGGATCGGCTCCTGGCACGGGATCGGCTGCTCGTACTGCTGCCAGGGGCCGGGATACGCCTGCTGCCCGTACTGCCCTCGCTGTTCCTGTTCCGGCGGCCGGCTCATCTAGCTCACCCCCGCCGGGGTTCCGACCTCGCCCGTGCGTTTGAGCTTCTGCCAGCGGAGGCGGCCGCCGGTCAGGGCCGTGACGCAGGAGTGGATCAGGACCAGGTACATCATCTGGCGGTAGGCGAGCTGCTGGAGCGGCAGCATCGCCAGGTAGCGGTACTTCTCCCCGTCGAGCCGGAACGCGTAGGCGGCGCAGATCAGTTGGACGGCGAGGACGGCCAGCCAGGCGAGCAGCGCGGCCCTGAAGTCCACGAAGAGCATCGAGTAGGCGGTGAACACGTCGATGAGCGGGGCGAACACCGGCGTGACGATCTGGAAGAGCACCACCAGCGGCATGCCCACGCGACCGAAGCGACCCGAAGGGCCCCTGTCCGTCAGGGACTTGCGGTGCTTCCACAGCGCCTGCATGGTGCCGTACGACCAGCGGTAGCGCTGCGACCACAGCTGCTTGAACGAACCGGGCGCCTCCGTCCAGGCCTTGGCGTGCTCCTCGTAGACGACCCGCCATCCCGCGCGGTGCATGGCGATGGTGATGTCGGTGTCCTCGGCGAGCGTGTCCTCGCTCATGCCGCCGGCCTCCAGGACCGCGTCCCGGCGGAACGCGCCGATGGCACCGGGGATGGTGGGCATGCAGCGCAGCAGGTCGTACATGCGGCGGTCGAGGTTGAAGCCCATCACGTACTCGATGTGCTGCCAGGCGCCGATCATGGTGGTGCGGTTGCCGACCTTCGCGTTGCCCGCGACCGCCCCGATCTCCGGATCGGCGAAGGGCTGCACGAGCCGGCGCACGGCGTCCGGCTCGAAGACGGTGTCGCCGTCCATCATCACGACGATGTCGTGACGGGCTTTGCGGACACCGTTGTTGAGGGCGGCGGGCTTGCCGGCGTTCTCCTGTCGGACGACCCGGACGTTCGGCATGCCGAGCGACTCCGCTATCTCTGCCGTGCCGTCCTCGGAACCGTCGTCGACCACGATGATCTCGATCGGATGCGTGCTCCGCGCCAGCGACTTGAGGGTGCCCGCGATGCACTCCTTCTCGTTGTACGCGGGCACGATCACGGTCACCGGCCGGGTGACCTCGGGCCCCCAGCTGAACCTCCCGCCCCGGCCGCGTCCGCGGTTGCGCTGCCGGTGGTGACGCCGGGCGAGGACCAGCATCATCGCGAACCGGCTCATGACGGCGACGCCGACGACGAGGAGGAACCAGGACAGCGCCGGCACGACCCATTCGGCGACCACCACGGCGTAGACGAGCGCCTTGCCCTCGTAGAGGGTCGCGCCGGTGGCCCTCCGCTGGGCGGTCTGGGCGACACGGTCCGCCCCCAGCATGGCCTGGGCGCCGCTGACGGTGGTGAAGATGTACCCCTTCGCCTTCATCTTCTTGATGTACGTGCCGAGCGCGGCGACCGTCTGCGAGCGGTCGCCGCCCGCGTCGTGCATGAGCACGATGGCGCCCTCGTCGTTCTTGGGCGTCGCCCAGCGGACGATCTTCGCGACGCCCGGCTTCTTCCAGTCGTCGCTGTCGGTGTCCACGAAGACGCTGGTGTAGCCGAGGCCGCCGAGGTCCTTGTAGACGGGCCAGCTGTAGTTGTCGACGGCGCTGATCTCCGACGAGTACGGGGCACGGAACAGCGTGGTGGTGACACCGGCCGCGCCCGCGAGGGCCAACTGGGTCTGCTTCAGCTCGCGTCGGAGGCGCGCGGTGCTCTGATAGGAGAGGTCGACGTGGGTGAAGGTGTGGATGCCGACCTCGTTGCCCTGGTCCACCAGGGTCTTCACCACGTCCGGGTAGCGGGAGATCATCGAGCCGACCATGAAGAAGGTGCCCTCGACGTCGTTCTCCTCCAGGACCTTGAGGACCTGGGGCGTCCAGTCCGCGGTCGGCCCGTCGTCGAAGGTCAGCACGATGGTCTTCCTCGGTACGGACTGCGTCCTCGCGGTGCCGCCCGCGAACGTCAGGACGGGTCCGCCGTCGAGGATCTTCTGCGGCACCTCGTCGTAGGCCGCTCCGTCGCGCACCCGGGCGTCGTTGCCGATCTCGGACCGCAGATAGCCGTCGAGCAGCATCACGCTGACGAGCGCCAGCAGGAGCAACAGGGCGAGGACGGCACGGGGTTTCTGAAGCGCCGCGGCCTTTCCGACGGCCCGCTCCATCCTGGAGGGGGCGCGCCGTCGGCCGCGCGGGGATGTGGTCGTGGTCATGAGGTCGGGTGCACCCCGCCGCTGGGGGCGATGGAACCGCGCGGCCCGCCGTGGCCCGTGCCGAAGCCGGCTCCGTAGCCCGTGCCGTCGCCCGCGGCGGGGGTCGTGCCGTAACCCGCGGCGGGGGCCGAACCGGATCGGCCGCCGTCGAAGGGGAGGAGCGAGGACGGCGTCAGGGAGGTGCCCCAGCCCGTGAAGGCCATGCCGAGCACGACCGCGTAGCCGAGGCAGCCGACACCGACGAGCAGGCCGATTCTGGTCAGCAGGCGCGCGCGGCGCCCGGAGTTGTCGACGAACACGGGGCCGTCCACGGCCGCGCTGCCGCGTTTGCGGCGACGGCCACACACCTGGGCTGGGTTTTCGATGGCGGACTCGGATTGCATTCCCCAGACGGTAGGACGCTTTTATGTGTCGGAAACTCCGGCTTCTGCGTGAACGGCCCATGAGGGATGCCTCAGCCTGTAGTTTCTCTATGAGAATCAGGGAAAGCCCACGCGACCCGGACCCGATGGATATGGTCGATATACACCCATCGAATGTCCCCATCGCCCCGTTTGTCGGCGCCTTCTTCCCCGATTTCTCGGCGCGATCTCCATTCGTTAATCCGTTCCGGGTGTGACACATTTCCAGTCGAGAAACGACCGTTTGTTTCCGTCCTGAGACAGACATCACGAGAGCGGGTGCGTGCACAATGCGGAGTTTCCTCAAGCCGGCCGCGGGGCTTCTGTGCCTGGTGGCGCTGGCCTGTACGGGGTGCTCCTCGGGCGGCGCGTCCGACCCGGCGGCCGCGGGCGCCGGCCGGACCACGGCGGCGGCCCCGAACCCGGGCACGTCCCCGTCGCCGGCCACCTCGTACGCCCCGTACGTGAGCGCCACGACCGCCGCCGGCACCGACTCCGCGGGGTCGCCGACCACGTACAACCTCGCCTTCGTGATCTCGGACGGCAGCAACTGCACACCGGAGTGGGACGGCATGTACGCGATCGGGGACCCGGCCGTGAAGTCCCGTGTCTGGGCGCTCGCAAAATCCGGTGCCGGGGTACGGGTGTCGTTCGGCGGCGCGTCCGGCAAGGAACTGGCGTCGGCCTGCGACAGCGCGAGCGATCTGGCCGCCGCCTATGGCGCGGCACTGGACGCCGCAGGCTCCACACAGGCGGACTTCGACATCGAGGGCACCGAGTTGGGCGACTCCGCCTCGGTCGCGCTGCGCTCCGAGGCCATCGCGCTGCTCCAGAGGAAGCGCCCAGGACTGACGGTGTCCTTCACCCTGCCCGTGATGCCGTCCGGCCTGGACTCCGACGGGCTGGCTCTCCTGGAGTCCGCCAACGACCACTCCGTGGACGTCTCCACGGTCAACATCATGACCATGAACTACGGCAGTTCGTACGCCGGAGACATGGGCGACTACGCGATCGCGTCCGCCGAGGCCGCCCACGGCCAGCTGAAGAAGGTGTTCGGACTGTCGGACGCCCACGCCTGGCAGGGGCTCGCGCTCACCTCGATGATCGGCGTCAACGACGTGGGCGACGAGACGTTCGGGCTCGCGGACGCGGCGCAGGTAAGGGAGTTCGCCGAGAAGAAGGGCGTGGCCTGGGTGTCGATGTGGTCGACGTTCCGGGACCGGCAGTGCGAGAAGGGCAGCGCCACGGCGGGCGACGCGGCGACCGATTGCAGTGGCGTGAAGCAGAGTTCGGGAGCCTTCGCCCGGGCGTTCGCGGGCTGAGCCGGCACCCCGTGCTGTGATCAGGGCCGGGTCGGCGCCGTGATCAGCGGCCTCGGTACACCAGTCGTCCGCCGATCACGGTCGCCACGCAGGTCCCCGCGCCGCGCCGCACCAGTTCGTCGCGGTCCGCGACGTCGAACACGGCGAACCGGGCGGGACCGCCCGGCACCAGTTGCGGCAGCAGGATCAGCGGGGCCGGGGACAGCGCCGCAGGACCCGGGAGCCGGTCCGGTCGCCTTCCCACCACGAGTCCGGCCCTGCGCACCGCGTCGGCCACCGATCGCGACCGCAGGTCCCCGGCCACCGCCACCGTGCCGTGCGCCAGCATCCGCTGGATCCCGCGCCGCGCGCTGGCGCCGAGGCGTGTGGGTTCCGCGCGGAAGATCCGCTTGGCCCGCTCCCCGCCGATGGGCTCGGTGCCGAAGCCCTCGGCCTCGCGCGGGTCCGGGTGGTAGGTGGCTTCCAGCAGCTCAGGGCCGTACGGGTTCAGCAGTCCCGGCGTCAGGATGCCGGGCCAGCGCCGCACCTTCGCACTCGGATGGGCGGCGGCCAGCTCCTCGTACGGGCCGATGGCGGCGACGGCCGCCCCGTCGACCAGGAGCGCCGTCCCGGCCGACTCCTCGGCGATGTGAATCGTCAGCATGGGCGCGTCAGTTGGAGGCGAGGAGCTTCAGCTCGGGGTGTGCCGTGCCGCCCTCGATCGCCGTCGAGGAGATGTGGGACATGACGCGCTCGTCGACCGGGTCGTTCGCCGGGTCGTCGTGGACGACGATGTGCTCGTACGTCGTGGTCCGCTGCGCGGGAACCCGGTCCGCCTTGCGGATCAGGTCGATGATCTCCATGCGGTTGGAGCGGTGCTTGGCACCGGCGGAGGAGACGACGTTCTCCTCCAGCATGATCGAGCCGAGGTCGTCCGCGCCGTAGTGCAGGGAGAGCTGGCCGACCTCCTTGCCGGTGGTCAGCCAGGAGCCCTGGATGTGGGCCACGTTGTCCAGGAACAGACGGGCGATCGCGATCATCCGCAGGTACTCGAAGAGCGTCGCCTGCGTACGGCCCTTCAGGTGGTTGTTCTCGGGCTGGTAGGTGTACGGGATGAAGGCGCGGAAGCCGCCCGTCCGGTCCTGTACGTCACGGATCATCCGCAGGTGCTCGATGCGCTCGGCGTTGGTCTCGCCGGTGCCCATCAGCATGGTGGACGTCGACTCGACGCCCAGACCGTGCGCGATCTCCATGATCTCCAGCCAGCGCTCGCCGCTCTCCTTGAGCGGGGCGATCGCCTTGCGCGGGCGGGCCGGGAGCAGTTCGGCGCCGGCGCCCGCGAACGAGTCGAGACCGGCCGCGTGGATCCGCTGAACGGCCTCCTCGACGCTCACCTTGGAGATCCGGGCCATGTGCTCGACCTCGGAGGCGCCGAGGGAGTGGATGACCAGTTCGGGGTAGGCGCCCTTGATCGCGGCGAAGTGCTTCTCGTAGTACTCGACGCCGTAGTCCGGGTGGTGTCCGCCCTGGAACATGATCTGCGTGCCGCCGAGCTCGACGGTCTCCGCGCAGCGGCGCAGGATGTCGTCGAGGTCGCGCGTCCAGCCCTTGGCGGTGTCCTTGGGGGCCGCGTAGAACGCGCAGAACTTGCACGCCGTGACGCACACGTTCGTGTAGTTGATGTTGCGCTCGATGATGTACGTCGCGATGTGCTCCGTACCCGCGTACCTGCGGCGGCGCACCGCGTCGGCCGCGGCGCCGAGCGCGTGCAGCGGGGCGTCGCGGTAGAGGACGAGCGCCTCCTCCGGAGTGATCCGCCCACCCGCGGCGGCACGGTCCAGCACGGACTGAAGGTCGGCCTTCTCGGTCACCGGGAGCGTCCCTTTCGTAAGGGTTGTGGACAGACTCAACCACCCTACGCCAGCGCACCGCACCGGCCGACGCCAGCCCACCGACCCGGACGGCACCGGGCTCCCTGCGACCGGCCCGGCCGGCGCCCGGCCCACCTTCCCTCGGCACCGGGCGCCGTACCGTCGCCCCGGCCGACTCAGGCCGCGTAGGCCCCGATCAGCAGTCCCACGTACGCCCCCGCGATCAGGAAGGGGCCGAACGGGATCGACGTCTTGCGCCCCGCGCGCCGCGCGATCACCAGCACCAGCCCGTACAGCCCGCCGAACAGGAACCCGGCGAAGGTGCCCAGGACGACCACGCTCCACCCGTACCAGCCGAGCACCGCGCCGAGGCCGAGGGCGAGTTTCACGTCGCCGAAGCCCATGCCGTTCGGGTTGATGAGGAAGAGCACGAAGAACGCGCCGCCGAGCACGAGCGCCCCCAGCAGCGCCGTCAGCCACTCCCCCGCGTGTTCGGGCAGCAGGGCGGCCGCCCCGAGCAGCACCAGCGCCGCCGTCGCGAGCGGCAGGGTCAGCGCGTCCGGCAGCCGCTGCACTCGGAAGTCCACCACGGCGAGCAGCACGCCGAGCGGCGCGAGCAGCAGCCAGACGCCCAGCTCGGGGCGTGTCCCGGTGGCGAGGGCGAGCCCCGCGCAGAGCAGGGCGGTGACCGGTGCGACGAGCAGGACGCCGGGGCCGTAAGGGGTGCCGCCCGGGGAACGGGCGAGCCCGAGCCAGCCGCGCGCGGCCCCGGTGATCGGCTGCCCCTCGGGACAGCGGTCCCGCCACGGCTCGTCCGGGTCGACGGCGAAGCGGTAGGCGGGCCGGGGCACCAGAAGCCCCGCCGCCGCGCCCCACAGCGCGGCGGCGACGGTGATCCAGAGATCGAGATCCACGCGTTCCCCCCAGGAACAGTCCGGTACGACGGCCGCGAAGGCCGCGGAACCGCCACCGGCCGGTGACCGACCCCGAAAGGGGCCAGGCGGCCGAGCGGATGTCAGCCCACCGCGGCCGCGCCGTTTCGCCAGGCCGGCAGCAGTTCGTCGAGCAGTGCCTCCGTCCGGGGCGGCAGCCCCCGCGCGCCGCTGCGGACCACCAGGTCCGCGGCGAGCCGCCTCATCCTGTCCTCGTCCCCGGTCGCATGCGTCGCGCGCAGCAGTTCGTTCCACAGCCGCTCGTCCGCCGGCGCCGAGTTCATCGACGCGTTCAGCGCCTCGATCGCCTTCTCCGCCCGGTCCTTCTCCCGATGGAACGCGGAGAGTGCGAGCCCGATGTCCGCCACGAGCAGCGGCAGTTGGGCGTCGACGATCTCGTGGGTGAGCCAGCCGTAGCGGCCCTCGGGACGGTCGGCGAGCAGCGGACCGCGGACGAGGACGAGGGCGTCGGTGAGCAGCCGCCCGCGGACGACCCGGCTGTCGGCGCCCTTGCCCTGGGTCGCCTCGTGATAGAGGGAGCGCAGGACGTCCAGGTCGGAGACGACGGACTTGGCGAGCGTGAGCCGTCCGGTCGCGTCGGTGCCCAGGCGGGGTGTGCCGTCGGGGTCGACGCCGAGCCAGCCGCGCAGCCGCTCGACGAGGGCGTCCCGGACGTCCTCGGTGACTCCGCGCGGCCACAGCGCGGAGGACAGCACCCGCGGGTGCACCCCTTCGCGGTGCAGCAGGAGCAGCGCCAGCGCCTCGTGCAGCAGTGGACTGCGTTCGCCCTCGGGCGTCTCCAGGCCGATGATCTCGTACGGGCCCACGAGCCGCGCGTACACGGCGGGCCGCCCCTGTTCGCTGATGTCGACGAGGAACGGCGGGGTGTCGGTCGGGTCGTCGGGCCCGCCCTCCGGGTCCGACACGACGAAGAGTTCCACGACCGCCTGCTGCTGGGCGACCGGCAGCGACTGCGCGTCGAGTTCGAGGCCGAGGAGCGGCGCCAGCAGCTTGCCCTCGCGGGTGATCTCCATCTCCCAGGCCGCGCCCGGCAGTTCACCGGACTCGGTCCCGACGAGATAGCCGATCCCCAACCGTCCGGCGTCCGCGGCCAGTTCGGCGAGGGTGAGGGCGTCGGCCGGGGAGGGTTCGGTGGCGAGCAGGACCAGGTGCGGGGCCCAACGGGTGTGCTGGGCGGGCCCGGTGCGGCCGGTGAGCACGGAGTCGTGTCCGGCGGCGCCCAGCGCGCCGCGCCGCTGGCGCGTCTCGGCCTCCATCGTCTCGACGAGGGCCTCGACGCCGTCGAGGTGGCGCAGCCGGTTGGGGGCGAGCGGGGTCAGGTCCTCACCGAAGCCGACGAGGGTGATCGTCATGCGGTCCGACCAGCCGTTGGTGGCCAGTTCGGCGGCGACGGAGGCGAAGACGCCCGCGCGGTCGGACGCGCTGCCGCTCAGGGAGACGATGCCCGGCACGGCCTCCAGGTTGAGCAGCAGCCGCGAGTCGTCCATGGTGCCGAGGCTGACGAGGCCCGGGTAGGGGGCGGCGGTGTCGACCTCCTCGTACCGTTCGGCGTCCTCGCGGGTCAGCATCCAGAACGTCTGGTCCTGGCCGAGCCGCCACGGCGCGGGCGGCCTTCCGGCGGGCTGGGCGAGCTGGAGGTGCAGATCGCCGTTGCCGCCGAGCCAGGCCGCGTAGACGGTCGGCAGCGGGCGCGATTCGGCGGCGAGCGCGGCGGCGAGGCCGCGCAGCGACAGGTCGAGGAGGCGTACGGCCTCGGGGTCGGCGCCGACGAGCAGCGCGTCCTGGGCGTCCGCGGCCGATCCGGCCGGAACCGGCGGCTCCATGCCGCGCCGCCCGCCGACCGCTCCGAGCGCCGACTGCCACAGGGCCTGGCGGCGGCGCCGGCCCAGCGCGCCGAGGAGGCCCGCGGCGAGGAGGGGTGCGCCGAGGAGTGCCTCGGGCAGGCCGGAGGAGGATCCGCTCTCCTCGGCTGCCGACCGCGTGCCCTGTCCGTCGCGCGCGTTCGCGGGGGCCTCCTCGGAGGAGGTGCCCACACGCTCCTGACCGCGCTCGCCGCCGGCGCGCTGCTGGGGAACACGGAACTGCGCGGTGTCCCGGTCGTTCTGGCCGTTCTGGCCGCTCTGGCCGCTCTGGCCGCCTTGATCGCCCTGTCGGCCGGTGTCGCCGCCCTGTAGGCCGTCCGTCTGCTGCTGGTCGCCGGTCTTGGCGTAGTCGTGGATCTGCTGCTGGACCTGCTCCGGGATCCCGGGCTCGGCGCGGGGCATCTCGACGAGCTCGCCGCCGTGGGCGTCCCCGGGCATCTCCATGATCCAGCCGGGCCTGATGAGGCTGGCCTCGGACAGCTTGGACCCGTCGGGCTGCGTACGGTCCTTGTTGAGCTCGTAGATCTCCTTGTACCGGCGCCCGTCGCCCAGGTGGCGCTGCGCGACCTCCCAGAGCGAGTCGTGGTGACGGCCCTCGGGGGGCTGGATCCGGTAGAACTTCGTGTCGCCGTGCCGGGCGGAGGCGCCGCCGTCCGCCTGGGACGCGGCCCGGGACGCGGCGTCGGCGGCCTGCTCGGACACCGCCGCGGCGACTCCGGCTGCGGCCCGCTCCTGCTGCGCGAACAGTCCGGGAATCTGCTGGGCGGCGGCGACGGAACCCTGCCGGCCGGTCTCCGGGCTCTGCCCGAACTGGGAGAGGCCCGGGGTGAAGCTCGCGGCGGCCGCGCCGACGAGCAGGAGGGCCGCGACGAGCTGACGGGCCAGCAACTGGCTCGGCCCGGCGCCCGGAACCCGGTTCGGCAGCCCGATGCCCGACAGCGCGGCCTTCATCTCGACGAGCACGCACGCGGCGAACTGCGCCCAGGCGAACCAGACGAGGACCGTCAGCACATGGATGAACGTGCCGACGGTGATCTCCTGCTGGAGCCAGTCGAGCGAGGGGGCCCCGTGCGGCAGCGGCCACCCCACGGCGACCACGAGTGCGGCCGGCACACCGACGAGCAGCACCAGCAGGGCCGCGAACGCCCCGAACGCCTTCACGAAGTCCCCGAACGTCCGGCGGCGCCGGGGCAGGGGCTGCGGCGTCCGATTCCTCGGACCCGGCGAGCCGCCCGTCGGACTGGAGTTGGTGCGTCGGGCCATGGCGGGCGTCCTGGGGTCGTATGGGGAGGGCGTGAGTTCGGAGGTGAACCGAGCCTACTGAGAGTCTAAGGAGGGTGTCGAAGACCGAGGTGGCGGCATTGACGCCGCCTCGCCCGTTTCCTCACCAACCGCCCACGACAACCGAGTTACCCCACCACCCGAACCTCCACCGCCTCCGTTGACCCCGCACACCCTTCACGACATCCACCAGCAGGCCCCGACGCCCCTTGCGCGGCAAGCCTGTTGCCACGGGCGACTCCCCTGACGCCCGACGCCCTTTGCCCGCAGTTGAATTCGGCCATACCAAGGCCAGACCCGCTCCTCGTAGGGTCACAAGGCCGGCATGAACACGGAGCAGCGCGGGACGGAACCGCGCGTCGGACCACGGGGCATCGATGAGCGACCTGAAGGCGGACACCCAGCGCATACGCGAGTGCTCGCGCGCCTTGCAGCGGATCCACCACTCCTTCACCGACCGGGCCAACCCCGCCGAGGACTTCTCGGCGACGGAGTTGGGGAGTCAGCATGTCGTCGACGCGTTCGACGCGTTCGCGAGCAACTGGAAGATCCATCGGAGGGACCTGGCGGCCCGGATCAAGACCCTCGGCACCATCACGGCGGACGCCGCCAGGAGTTACGACGCCATCGACGCGGAGCTCGCGGCCGCTCTGCGCCGACAGGACGCGAGGAGCAAACAGGGCGCGGGGCCCGCATGAGCCGTCCACCGGCCCACGAGTGGTCGGTACTGGGGGAGGACGGCGACCCGGTCCCCGGTGACCCGGACGCGATCGCGCTCCTCGGCCAGTCGTTGCGCGAGATGGCGAACGACATTCAACGCGAAGCGGGGGACATCGAGGCGCTGAGCGGTGTCGAGTCCTGGAAGTCCAAGGCGGCCGACGCATTCCGTGACACGGCGCGGGACACCATCAAGCCACTGCGGAAGGCCTACCACCGCTACGACAAGGCGTCGAGCGCGATGGGCACGCGCGTCCGCCAGGGCAGCACAGGCGACTGGGCCTCGGCCCTGGAACACGCTCAGCAGCTGGCGGACAAGGCGTTGAAGGCGGCCACGGAGGCAGCCGCCGACCACCGCTCGGCGGCGGAGAACATCGCGTCCCTGCCACCGAACACCAAGGACGACGACCCCGGGCTGGTGCGGCTGAAGAAGAAACGGGACGGCGCGGCCGACGACCTGAATGCCGCGAAGACCTTGCTGCGCGAGGCCAAGCGCGTACGCGACGACGCCGCGAACCGGGCCGCGGCGGTCGTCCACCGAGCTATCACCCACGACGGCATGCACGATTCGCGGTGGGACAAGTTCGGCAACGCCGTGGACTCTGTCGCGTCCGAGGTCGGGGAGACGATGAAGGAGGCGGGAGAGGTACTCGTCTCGGATCTCGCCTCCATCGGCAAGGCCATGGTGGACGACCTCGGATCGACGATGGCCGTACTCGGGGGACTCGGGCTGGCGCTGGCGGGCGTCGGCGAGGAGGCGGGCGGCATCCTGCTGGACGCATCCGGGATCGGTGCGGCTCTCGGCATTCCGATCAATGTCGCGGCCGCGGCCCAGATCGCCACCGGGCTCTCGATCGCGGGCGCCGGAGCCACCGGCATCATGAACGACGCGATGGGGCCCGACCGAGTCGACATGACGTCCGACGGCTCGGGCGGGGGCGGGGGCGACTGGGACACAGCAGCCAAGATCGACCGCACCAAGCCTTCGGGACAGGTGGATCCGAACGCCGAGCCGCGCGGGAAGCCGGAATCCCTGAGCAAGAATGACGACGCGGAGACGGTGCGAGCGAAGGGACGGGAGGTGCACTCGGCGGAGACCTTGGCTCGACAGGGGTATGACGTCGAACAGTCTCCTGGGAAGATGCCCAACGGAACCAAGCCGGATTTCCGCATCGAGGGCAAGATTTTCGACAATTACGCCCCCACCTCTGACAACCCTCGCTCAATCTGGCGGGCCGTGGAGAAGAAGGTGGACAAAGGGCAGACAGAGCGCGTCGTCCTGAATCTCGGTGACAGCGGAGCCGACCTTGGCGCTCTTCGTCAACAGTTTCACAGTTGGCCCAAGGAAGGCTTGAAAGAAGTGATGGTGATCGACCGCGCGGGCAACATAGTTCACCTCTATCCATGACAACCAAGGGAATCTGTCCGTATGGCAATCGAATACGATCTCGACATCGCCACACAGGCGACTCCGGCCGAAGTCGCGGCATGTCTGGCCGAGATCGGGAAGAAATCCGGTGTGTTCGACGAATCGATCACGGGCGGGCAGTTGATGGAGGTCGGGACGTTCGCCTACACCCGTCGAGGGACCTGTGTCAGCGTGATCCAGCAGCGACAGCCTCAGCCATGGGACCCCATCGTCACCAGTCTCGGGTTCACTCCCACGATCGATGTCGGCTTCCGCATGGGCAAGGAAGCGGACACATCGAACCAACAGGACGACATGATCCGCCTGGTTATGCCTCTGCTGGATCACATCGAGGGCGATGCCGTACTCCACTACCAGTTCGAAGTCGTCTGGCTGCTCCGCAGGAATGGCGAACTCAGCCTCAACGACCGGGACGATCTCTGGCGGCCGGAGCGACTGTCACTCGTGACTCGGGCCTACCGCCGGGAAACCAACACCATGGACATGGATTGATCCCTCCAGTGACGTTCAGATTCCGCTCAAGCGAGATGCCCGGACTGGACATCTGGTGCCCTGACTCCGAGGTCGCCCACGCGTTCAAGGGCAGTTCGGACGTCTTCGCCGGGCTGTATCGGACAGACTCGGGAGTGGGGCAACTCGTCGCCGACAAATGCGTCGTGGACTTCCAGCGTTTCCGGAGGCTCTCCGAAGTGGCCCTGGACCGGTTCACCACGTCGGATCAGGGCATCCTCCGCTCCCTCAGCCTCGGTTTCATCGCCACGGCCCTGGTACTTATCGACAGGGCCGGCCACCCGGCTCCCGCCATGCCCGGCGAAGCCCAGGAACTGGCATGGAAGGCACTGAGGGACCAGCACGCGAGGGCCATGCCGGTCTGACGAGAGCAAGCGACAGCTGGTGCACTTCCACGCTTTCCGCGCGCTCAGAGTGATTCTTGCGTGACCGAACGTAGCCCTAACTCTTTAGATGCCTCATCGCGGTCGCGTAATCTGCCCCCCGAACGCGTCACCTTCATGGGCACGCCGAGAGGGGAAGCCGATGGCATTGAGGCGTGATCCGACGGCGCGTCAGCTGCGTCTGGCGGCCGAGCTGCGGCGGCTCCGCGAGGCGGCCGGGCTCGCGTCGCGCGAGGCGGCCACGCTCCTCGGCGTGAACCCCGCGCAGATCAGCCAGATCGAAGCCGGGCTCGCGGGCGTGAGCGAGAAGCGGTTACGCCGGCTCGCGGCCCAGTACCTCTGCACGGACGAGGAGTTCGTGGAGTCCCTGGTCTCCATGGCCACCGACAGGACACGCGGATGGTGGGAGCCGTACCGCGGCTCGCTGCCCACACCGTTCCTCGACCTCGCCGAGCTGGAACACCACGCGACGTTCCTGCGGGACGTCCAGTTCCTCCACATCCCCGGCCTCCTCCAGACGGAGCGGTACGCCCGCGCGGTCTTCTCCTATCGCGTACCGGAACTCCCTGCCGACGAAGTGGAGTTGCGCGTACAGCACCGCATGCAGCGCCAGGAACTGCTCGAAGGCCCCGCCCCCAAGGGGTACGACGGCATCGTCCACGAGGCCGCGCTGCGCATCATGGTCGGCGACCGCTCCACGTCCCGCGCCCAACTCACCCATGTGCTCGAACTCTGCGAAGCCGACCACATCACCGTGCGCGTCATCCCCTTCGACCTGGAGGGGTTCGGTGGCGCGGCGAGCGCCATGACGTACGCGGGAGGCCCCGCGCCGAAGCTGGACACCGTCGTGCGCGACGCTCCCCAGGGCGCGGCGTTCATCGACTCCGAGGCCCAACTCAACGCGTATCGAACGCTGTTCCATAAGGTCGGGGAAGTGTCGCTGGACGCCGACCGGTCTCGCGACTTCATCCACAGGTTGACGAAGGAGCTGTGAGAGGCACCCATGACCACCCCTGACAACTGGCAGAAGTCGTCCTACTCGGGGCCCGGCGACGGCGACTCCTGCGTCGAACTCGCCTCCACCCGCGCGGTCCTGCACCTCCGCGAATCCGACGACCCCGCCATCGTCCTCACCACCACCCCCGCCCCCGTCGGCCACCTCCTCCAGGCCATACGCACCGGGAGGGTCAGCGCGGCCCGTACGTAACAGCCCCTCTACGAAGCCCTGTTCGGCGTTCCACTCGCAACGGTCGACGCGCTACGTTCACACGTACGTTCTGATGCAGAGGTTGCGGGTGTTACGGGGGAACACGTGTCGAACAGGCCGACGGACTGGCACATACTCGACCTGGACCAGGACCCGACGCCGGGCGACCCGCAGCGGGTGCGCACACTCGCGGGCTCGCTCCACGACTTCGCCGACGACGTCTCGGACATCCTGCGGGACGTCAAGGGACTGGCGCACGACGACGCGGTCCTGAAGTGGGCGGGCAAGACGGCCGACTCCTTCGCCTCGGAGTTCGAGGACGTCCCGGGGCAGCTGAAGAAGCTCAAGAAGTCCTACGGCATCGCGGGCGACGCGCTCGCCTCGTACTGGCCCGATCTGGACGACGCCCAGCAGAAGGCGGACAGGGCGCTGCGCGACGGCCGCAGGGCCCGCCAGGATCTGTCCACCGCGAACAGCGCCCTCTCCGGCGCCGACGACTGGGTGCGCACGGCCACCACGAAGGCCGACTCCTACGACCCGGACAAGCACCCCGGCAGGGACGTGCCGCCACCGGACGAGGCCGACGTCCGCCGTGCGACCCGGGACGCCCAGCACGCCAGGGAGCGGCAGACCGCCGCCCGCAAGGACGTGGACGACGCCCAGGGACTGCTGGACGCGGCGAAGAAGCTGGCCGCGCACGCGAGGGGGCTGCGCGAGGAGGCCGCCCGGCGCACGGTGAAGAAGCTGCACGAGGCGTCGGACGCCGGCATCCACAACCGCCACTGGTGGGAGGAGCCCCTCGACTGGGTCTCCGACCACTGGGACGAGATCGTCACGGTGTGCAAGTGGGTCGTGACGATCGTCGGCATCATCGTGATGATCGTGGGCGGCCCGCTGGGCTGGCTGGTGTTCGCGGCGGCTCTGGTCGTGCTCGCGGACACGGTGAGAAAGATGCTCAACGGCCAGGCGGGCTGGGGCGATCTCATCTTCGCGATCCTCGACTGCATTCCCGCCACCAAGGGTTTCACGAGCATCGCCAAGATGGGCAAACTCTGGAAACTGGGCGGCCTGAGGGCACTCGGCGGCGCCTTCATGAAGGGGATCGGCGGGGGTCTGAAGGGCCTCGCGGACGGCGTGCGCAGCATGAAGAATCTGCGCTTCTCATCCTTCAGCATGATGGGCAGAAATCGCTGGTGGAAGGCGGATTCACCACATGTCGGCCCTCCCACCAGAACGCCGAGCGACGCACTCCCCTCAGATATCCCGATCTACCACAAGGACGGGGCCACGGCGATCGGTTACGACCCGTCCACTCTGCGAAATTTCGACGTGGCGAAAAGACTTCCTGGATACCAGGATGTCATCATTCACGGCACTGTGGACGGACGAATGGTAGCCGGTGAGGCGAATCGCGCGGGCCAAGCAGCCGGAGGCCATACCATCAACCCGAATCACGTCCTTGATACCATCAGGCAAATACCTGGATATGATGGTGGACCCATCAGGATGCTCACCTGCCATTCGGGGTCCGCTCAGCCTCACGTGATCCAGGACATGGCCAATTCGCTGGGCGTTCCCGTCAAGGCCCCGACCGACGCGGTGGGCGTCCCGAGCTTTGGCGAGGGCCCCTTCACCCCGAAGATCAAGGACGGCGGAAGTTGGCTGACCTTCCTCCCGATGGCCCAGTGACAGGCCAGGAAACCAACGAGGACATCAAATGATTCGACCTGTCGGGTTCTTTTCCGAACTCACCCCCGGATGGGGGCTCCCGACCGACGGACTCATGCGGGACTCCGTCAACGTGACAGGGGAACCGGATGAGGCCGAGATCATTTCATATCTCCGAAACGGTGCCGGGATCTGGAGTGAAATGAGTGCCGGACCTGACGTCCTGGATCCGGAAGCCCCAGAACTCTCGGGCATCGGATCGCTCTACACGGACGGGATCTGGCTGTGGCGCCAGGATCTCCCTTACTATCTCGGAAAGTATCACGTTTCCCTTTCCCCGGATTTCGTCATCCAGGTGAGAAACGCCCGCCACCAGACTCCGGAAGTACCGGAAAGCCGGCTGATGGAAATCCTGACACGGGACCTCGGAATCGAAATGGATTGAGGACCATCCAGCCGCACCATCCGACGAGATCCGCCTACCGCCCAAGGAATCGGCACGTGACCGCGCACCCCGACAGCTCTGACAACCTCGGCTCGTCATCGGGCTTCTCCCTGTCCGTCCCCGACTCCTGGTGGGAGTTCGACATCCGTCCGGAGGGCCGGGACGCCACCGTTCGCGCGCTGGTCGACGAGCGGATCCGCGAGGTGCCCGAACTCGCGGAGTACCGGAGCGATCTGGCGGCCGTGCTGCGCAAGATGGCCAAGGACGCGTACGACTCCGGGGCCGTTTACATGGGCTGCATGGCCGAGAACTTCGAGGGGGTTCCGTTGACCGCGACCCTCACCGTGTCGGTGCTGGGCGCCCAGAACAAGCAGGGCGTGGCGCTGTCGACCGACCCGCGCGCGATCGCGGAGAGCCTGCGGACGGTCACGGCCCGCCGCGAGGGTGACGCCTGGCGCACGGTGACGACCGTCGACATACCTCAAGTAGGCCTCGCGGCTAGGACGTTCGGCGTCGAGGACGTGCCCGTCGCGCAGGGCGACACCCGTACCCTTCGCATGGTGCTGACCCAGACGTACATCCCGGTCCCGGGAACCACCGACACGGTCGTTCTCGTCTCCGGAGCCAGCCCGGTGCTCGATCTGGCCGAGGCCTTCCACGACATCTTCGACGCGGTGACCGGCACGTTCCGGTTCGTCTGACCGAGACTTCGGGACTTCAGGAGGGGGAACCGGCATGGGTGGTGGCGGCAAGAGCGACCTCGCGCTCCCGCTGAGCGCGCTGGAGGACTACGGCGACCGGCTGCGGGACATCAAGACCCGGCTGAACCACACCAAGAAGCTCTTCGAATCGTTCAAGGACGACCTCGGCGACCACACCGTCCACGACGCCCTGGACGACTTCGAGTCCGGCTGGGAGGACGGCCGCGAGGACATCGGCCAGTCCCTCGACGCCCTGGCGAAGATGTCCGACGCGGTGGTCCGGGAGTTCAAGAAGCTCGACGACGAACTGGCGAAGGAGGTCTCCGAGGGGGTGAAGACCCAGAAGAAGGGCGGGGCGAATTAGCCGGTACCACGTGGCTCAGCCCACCTCGTTCTCCGCCACCGCTCGTCCGTGGACCGTCACGTCCCCGCCGTAGAACATCCCCGTGAAGACCGGTGAATAGGTCAACTGGACCTCGACCTCGACCTGTTCGGCGTCGGCGCTCACGCAGTGGGTCGCGGCGACGTCCGGGCCGGACATGCCCATCTCCCGGGCGAACGCCTTCACGCGGGCTCCGCAGTCCTCGAAGTTGATGGGGGCCGGGCCGTTCCGGTTCTCGTAGAGGGATTCCAGGTCGATGTCCTGGGCCGCGTAACGGGCCGCCTGTTCCGCGATGTCGGCCGCCCGCTCACGCTTGGAGATGGACATCCCGCCGTCGATCACGAAGGCCGAGAGCGACAGGAAGACGAGCGCGAAGATGATCACCGCACCGGCACCCGAGCCACGGTCGCCGAGCGCTTCCCGGCGCACGGCGGCCCAGTCACGTACCGCTGACCTGGCCTTCATGCCGTCCTCCGGAACGGGTCGAGGGGGGAGCTGAACGACGACTCCAGGGTGGTCGGCACATCGAGGCCGATCATCGCGAGCCCCCGTACCTCGCAGCTCACCTCGACGGTGAACAGCGTGTCCGGCTCGAAGCCCGCGCTGGTCTGCGTCACGCTCACCGGGCCCGAGCAGACGTCCCCGAGGTCGGCCTCGGCGGCCTTGCGCGCCTCGGCCATGGCGGTCGCGTGGTCCTTCTGGATCGAGCCGGCCCGCGCCGCGTCCCTGGCGGCGCCGTCCAACGCGCCGCGCCCGTTGACCAGTTGCCCGAACGCCACCAGCACCAGAATGAACAGGATCATCACCGGGGCGAGGATCACCACCTCGATGGTGGACAGCCCCCGGTCCCGACCCGGCCGCCCGGAGACACGGTCACGCACGACCCTGAGCAGACCCCTCAGGCCCCACAGGCTGCTTGGCCCCCTCACGGCGTCTCCTCCTTCACGAACCTCTCCACCGGCCCCGACGACCGTGCGTGCACGGTCAGATCCAGGCCGGGAAAGACCGCGGGAACCCGCGCCGTGATCTCGACACCCACGGTGTCCGGCTCCGGCTGGAGCATCGTCACGTCCGGGGACAGCACCAGCTTCGGGCCGAGCTGACGGATGTAGCTGTCGACGACGTCACCCGCCTCGCCCCGCCAGGCGCCCGGCTGCGCGTCCGCGGTGGCACGGGCCTTACGGGCACCCGCCTGGGCCGCCGCCTGCGCGACATGGTCCGCGAAGAAGTACAGCGCGAACTGCACCGTCGCGAAGATCATGAAGAAGAGCACCGGAGTGAGCAGCACGAACTCGATCGCGGTCATGCCGGAGTCACCGCGGGCGGAGGCTGCCTCCACCCTGCGGCGCACCCAGTGACGTACCGATCGGTCCTCGCGCACGCTCATCCCCGTAAGAGCTCAGCAGGTCTTGCCGGCGTCGGCGCCCTTGATGCAGTTGCCGACCTTGTTGGCGCCGTCGCTCAGCGCGGCGTTGATGATCGCGGCGACCACACCGACGATGGCGACGACGACGGCGGAGATGATGACCCACTCGACCGCGGACGCGCCCCGGTCGAGTTCGCCGGAGCGGGCACGCTGCACCCGGCCCTGGAGGAAGGTGATCAGGAAGTCCACCCCCGGGATCCCGGTGCTGAAGTTCCGTCCGTTCATGGTGAGTTGTCCTCTCGGAAGATGGTGGCGGCCGAAATCGGTGGCCCTTCGGGCACGGCGGACGGTTCAGACCTGGAACACGCGCATCGCCGCAGGGAAGATCAGGAAGACCAGGAAGCCCGCGCACAGCAGCAGTTGGGCCACGAGCATCGACTGCGACTTCTCGCCCGCGCTGCCCTCGATCTCGGAGAGCTCGCGGTGGCGCATCGTCTCGGCGCGCGAGGCGAGCGACTCACGCACCTTGGCACCGTCGTCCGCGACCAGCGCCAGCGAGGCGGACAGGTCCTTGAGCTCCTCGACGCCGAGTTCCTCACCGAGCGAGCCGAGCGCCTGCCACTGGCTGATCCCGGTGATCCGGGCGTCGGCGAGCGCGTTGCGGATGCGCTGCATGGCCCAGCCGTCGGAGATCTCCGCGGCCGCCATCAGCGCCTCGGGCAGACCGCGACCGCCCGCCAGGCTCATCGACACCAGGTCCAGATACGCGCCGATCACGCGCCGCAGATCGCGCCGCCTGTCCACCGCGTCCCGCCGTACCTCCAGATCGGGGAGGAAGAAGAAGACGGCCGCGAAGAGCAGCGCGAGCCAGACCGGAATGATCGGACTGCGCCCGACACCGAGGGTCCAGACGACGGCGAACAGGAACGGCCCGAAGAAGACACCGCCCGCGGCCAGCAGCACCTTCGTCGCGAGGAACCTCTCCCAACTCCGGTCCAGGACAGCCAGATCGGCGCGCAGCGAGCGCTGTTCCCAGCCCTGCTGGAGATAGAGCTCGGCAACACGCTCGCCGACCCGCGCCCGCAGGCCGCCGAAGCGTCCGCTGTCGCGCTGGCCGTGGTGCGCGGACTCGTACGCCGCCCCGCGGGCCCGCATCGCGTCGATACGGGCGACCTGCGCGACCGCGCTGCGCCTCGACGGCATGAGCGCGCGGACGAGGGCGTAGACACCCAGGCCCAGCACGGCGCCGATCAGGACGGGCATGGTCAGGTTCATCGTCGTACCGCCTCATCCCCGGAAACCGGCGTACGGGGCCGCACGAACCGCACGGACGACTCGTCCCGTACCAGGAAGCGCTCCGGCGTCTCGATCGTGGACAGCTTGCGCAGCCACCAGAAGCCGAGGCCGAACAGACCGCAGACGCAGGCGAGTACGAGCTGCCCGACCGCCGTCCCGTACGGCTCGACGAAGTCACGGTTGAAGACCGACAGTCCGAGCACGAAGGCGACGGACACCGCGACGACGATCTGCACGGAACGCCGGGTCGAGGCGCGCTGGGCCATCACGCGCTGCCGCATGTCGACCTCTTCGCGCGCCGACTTGGCCAACGCGCCGAGGACCTGGCGCAGACCGGGGCCGCGGAGGCGCGCGTTGAGCATGAGCGCGGCCACGATGATGTCGGCGGACGCGTCGTCGATCTCGTCGGCCAGCTGCTGGAGGGCCTCGGGGAGCGGCGTTCTGGAACGCAGCCGGTCCACCAGCGCGTCGAGGTGCGGCCGCAGTACGGGCGCGGAGGCGCGGGCCGACGCGGGGATGGCCTGCTCCAGACCGACGGCGCCTGCGATGGTGTCGCGCAGCGACTCGGTCCAGGACGCCAGGGCCTCGACACGGCGCATCGCGGCGCGTTCCTCGGAGGCACCGCCGAAGAGCTTGTCCCAAAAGAAGACGAGGATGCCGGCTGCGAGGCCGGCGACGGCCCAGCCGGTGAGGAGGAGGACGGCAAGGCCCGCGATGGCGGCGATCGAGCCGCGCCGGCCGGCGAACCGGATCAGTTCGCTCGCGCGCTCGCTCGCCTTCTGCCTCTCGTGCGCGGGCTTGGCGGGCAGACCGCGCACGGCCACGGCGAACAGCGCGAGGCCGCCGCCGACGGCCACCCCGCACGCGAGTGCGTACAGCACGGGCAGGGAGAACAGTCCGCCCATGGAGCCGAGCGGGTCGAGCGCGGCGAGGGAGACCGTGCCCGACGGCCCGCCGGGGAGGGCGGTCACTGTCGGATGCGGTGGACCGCTCGCGGCGGCCATGGCCGCCGCGAGCGACGCCCCGGCCGTCGTCGCTTCCTGGATCATCGTCATCGTCGTCACCAATTCCCGCTGCCGGGCAGCCGGTAGCCCTGCGCGACGAGGTCGTCGAGGCAGGCGATGGGCGCGTGCGGGACGATCCGGCCGTCCGGGGCCTCGGCGAACACCTCGCTGGACAGCACCCGTCCGTCGATGCCGTTGACCTCGCGCACGGAGGTCACCATGCGCTGGAGCCGGCCGCCGGACTCGTAGTCGTTGCGCCGCTGGATGAAGACCACGAAGTTCACCGCGCCCGCGATGAGCATCTGGCTGGCCTCGATGGGCAGTCGCTCGCTCGCCTGCAACGCGTACGTGGAGATGCGGTTGAAGACCTCGCTGGAGCTGTTCGCGTGGATGGTGGAGAGCGAGCCGTCGTTGCCCTGCGACATCGCGTTGAGCATGGTCACGATCTCGTCGCCGAGGACCTCGCCGACGATGACGCGCGAGGGGTTCATACGCAGCGACCTGCGGACCAGCTCGGCCATCGTGATGGCGCCCTGACCCTCGGAGTTGGGCAGCCGCTCCTCGAACGCCACGACGTTCGGGTGCAGTTCGGCGAAGGTGTCGAGGCCGAGTTCCAGTGCGCGCTCGACGGTGATGAGACGCTCGTACGGCGGGATCTCGTTGGCGAGGGCGCGCAGCAGGGTCGTCTTCCCGGCGTTGGTGGCTCCCGCGATCATGATGTTCTTGCGGGCGCGGACGGCGCAGGCCAGGAAGTGCGCGACCTCGGGGGCCAGGGTGCCGTTGCCCACGAGGTCGGACATGAAGACCTTGCCCAGGCGCGCGCGGCGGATCGACAGGGCCGGCCTGCGGGTCACGTCCATGACGGCGGAGAGCCGGGAGCCGTCCGGCAGCCGCAGGTCGAGCTGCGGGTTCGCGGAGTCGAAGGGACGGGAGGACAGTCCCGAGTACGCGCCGAGGACCTGGATGAGCTCGACGAGTTCCTCGTCGGTCTCGGCGACGGGGTCCCCCTTCGTCTCCCGGCCGTCGGCGTAGCCGATGAAGACCTCGTCGTACCCGTTGATGTCGATGTTCTCGACGTCCGGGTCGTCGAGGAGCGGCTGGAGCCGGCCGACGCCGAAGAGCGCGGCGTGGACGGCGGCCGCGTACTGCTCCTCGGTCTCCGCGTCGAGCGGGGTCCTGCCGAGGCTGATCTCGCCGCGGGCGTGGTCCTCGAGTATCTGGGCGATGACGGCGCGGGCGTAGTGCCGTTCGTCCTCGCCGGACATCGGGGTCACGCCGCGGACCTGGTCCTCGCGGCGCTGTTCGGAGATGCGGTCGCCCGCGTCCTGCCGGAACCGCTTGACCAGCTGGTGGTCGACCGCCGTCATCGGCCGGCTCCGGCGGCGGGCTGTCCGTGCCCGGCGTGGGGTCCGTCGGCGGGCACGGACCAGGCGGCGCCGTACTGCTGGTAGAGGTCCGCGGTGACCTTGCGGGCCGAGCGGATGAGCAGCGACTTGTCGAGGCGCCCGCGTCTGCGTCCGGCCAGCTGGGCCGCACCCGCGGGGTCGTCGGCGATGGTGCCCACGACGGCGGCCCCGGTCCTGCCCGCCACCAGCATGTCGTTGACCTGGTGGACGAGTTTGGCGGAGTCGCCGGGGTCGGCGACGAGGACGACGCCGATGAACGGTGTGGCGAGGCCGCCGGCGCCGCGCGGGCCGCCGTGCAGCTTGGCGGAGAGGGCGGCGGCACGGTCGCGGACGCGGGCGATGGCCTCGGGCTCGGTGCGGGAGAGCAGCAGCACGAGGGCGGCGTGCGGGAACAGTTCGACCGCCGGGGTGTCCCCGCTGATCCGGCCGCAGTCGGCGAGGACGTCGGCGGACGCGTTCGGGGAGTCTCCGAGCTGTGCGAACGCCCGGCCCAGGGTGGGCCAGAGCCCGGAGAGACCGGCGGCCTGCTCGGCGTTGCCGAGCCCGACGAGGACGTCGAGTCCGCCGCTGAGGGGCTGTACGTGGTCCCAGAGCTGGTCGGGGACGAGCCCGCGGCGCGCGGTGGCCGCGATCGACAGCATGCCGGTGTTCGGGTTCAGCGGGCCGCCGTGGGCCGCGGCGCTGCGGTACACGAGGTCGCCGCCTGCCGGGTCGGTCTCGGCGAGCAGGACCCTGCGGGGCCAGACCGCGGAGAGCGCGACCGCGGCGGTGGTCACTCCGGGGGAACCCTTGTCCGCGGCGAGGGCGATGAGCGCCATGTCCGTCTACCCACTCGCCTCTAGTTGCCGGGAACGATGACGAGGGCGACCTGGCCCGCCGAGGCGGCGTCGGCGACGGAGGCCGCCTGGCCGCTGTCCACGGTCAGCGTGACCGGCAGGTTGGTGCTGCTGATCGTGCTGTCCTTCTGGTCCTGGACGTAACTGACCTTCGCCCGCTCGACGATGGGGCTGCCGCCGGTGTTCGAGGCGCCCGGGTTCGCGGAGTTGGACGAGCCCGTCGCACCGCGGCCGCCACTGGATCCGGTGTCGCCGACGCGGTAGACGGCCACCGTGTCGCCGGCCTTGATGCCCGCGGGGTACTGGCCCTCCTTGAGGGAGACGCCCACGGAGGACTTGCCCGCGGGAAGCGTGGAGCCCTCGGTGAACATCTCGCCGATGACGACGGTTCCCTGGTAGATCGTGGACTTGGCCTTCAGCTTCTTGAGCTGGTTCACCTGGTTCCACGGGACGTAGTGGATGGAGGCGTCGTCCGCGACCAGCACGGAGCTCACGTGACCGCTCACGGACTCGCCCGCCTGGATGTCGCTCGTCACCTTCACGACCTCGACCCGGTCACCGGCGCGCAGCACCAGCATGGTGGCACCGAGAGCACCGACGAGGATGAGCAGCACGGCGAGGGCGGCCAGAGCGGGTTTGCGCTCGCGAGGCGGGGTGGGCAGACGCTCGCCCATCGCCGGGTGCGCCGCCGTGCCGGAACGGTTGCCGCCCGCCCCCGTACGCTCTTGGATCTTCACGCGACCGCTCCCCGTACACCCAAGAAAATGTCTGCCGATTGACGCGCCAAATGCGACACTTCACCCCCGCGCCCCTTTCCGGGACGTACCGTGCGACCTGGCCGAACAGCCAACGCTGGAGCGAGCGTCGAGCCATGGCACCGTATCAGCCGCACATAGGCCCCTCAAGGCGCCTCAAGTCCCCTGAACCACACCTGACTCGATGTTGTCGACGCGCAACGGCGGTGTTCCGGTTCCCTGTTGGGCCCGGAGATCCACGGGCCGGCCGGCCTGTGCGACAGCGAATCCCTGACGTGTCCGTTCGGACGATCCGTCACCGGGTGTGCACGAGGCCTGCACGAGGTGCTTACGGATGGGTCCGGCGGGAGGGGATCTTTTCAGCCGCACGGGGGACTGCGCCTACCGGCGGAAGGAACGCCGGGCCCCGCGAACGGCCACCTCGGCCGTGACGCCGGGGGCTTCGCGTGCCTGAGCCCCGCTCGGGGGAGGCGGTGAAGGTGCCGAACGCAAAATGGAGGCCGGGTGTGGAGGTGTCCCCCTCGCGGCGCCGGCCGATGTGGCCAGGAACACCATCGGAGGCCCGCAGCACCCCGGTTGACCGGAACACCCCGTGTCACCCCGCCCACACGGGGCTTCCGTCCTGGCGAAACCAGGAGCCCCACGGATACCGTCGTTGCCCTTGACCGACTTCGTTCAACCGATGTCCCACGGGGAGCCCACTGTGAAGCGCCGCACTTTGCCCGTTGCTACCGCGTTCGCCGCGACAACAGCCCTGCTGCTGACGGCCTGCGGGGGCGGAGGCGACACCCCGAAGGGGAACGACAAGATCGCGGGGGCGGAGCGGGGAAAGACGGCGTCGGCTTCACCGAGCCCGAGCCCCTCGGACGACGCCGACCGGCCGGACATCACTCTTCCGGGCGACGTGAAGGACGAGTTCGAGGGATGGAAGACGGGGGACGCGACGAAGGACGCGATCCTCGCGGATGCGGGGCGCGCGCAGACGGCCACCAATTACGCCATCATCAAGGGGAATCCCGACGAACCGGCCCTCGCCTTCTACCGGCAGGGCGATGCCCTCGTCGGCGGCGCTCAGTGGGTCAAGTCCTTCGTGGACGGCGGAATCACGTACACCGGCACCGTTCGGTACTTCCGTCCCAGTGTGACGCTCTACGGAACGGCATCCGCCGGGGTCACGTTCTGCACGGACGAGAGCAAGGCGTTCAACAAGAACGTGAAGACGAAGAAAGTCGACAGAACCCCGGTGACCAAGAACTCGTACGTCTACTACAACACTCATCTGAAGAAGGCCCGCAACGGCGTCTGGCAGACGACGCAGCTCGTCTCCGAAAGGGGCAGCGGCAAGTGCACGCACTGAGGTCCAAGGGCCGGGTACTCACCGTCGGCGCCCTTGCGACGACCTGTGTGCTGTTGCCCAGCCCGGCTTTCGCCGATCGCGGCACCGGCGGTTCCGACACCAACGTGAACACGTCCACAAAGCGCTCCGGTCACACGCTGGAGTCGCGGATCACATACTCCGGCAGCGCCCGTGGAAAGGGCGGCGAGTCGTCCGGCAACGTCACGCCCGTGGGGAACTGGACACCGCCGGCTTGCTGGTACGAGCCTGTCTCGGCCGCCGAATTCAAGAAGAAGGTCGAAGGCGAATACGACGAAGTCGTCAACGACCCTCGGCAGCCGAACTACGCCAAGTCGGCGACGGGTCAGTTCCGGGACATCTACAACGACGGCAAGTACAAGGACTACAACCTCGACGAGGCCGACAAGGGCAACTGGTGGGTGTCCGTCCAGAACCCGAACCGCCTGGACGATCCCGCTGCCTTCACCTGTAGTGAGCTGCCGTTCTGGGTCCTGAACGGGGACGTTCCCCCAGTGAAGAACGCCGTGACGCCCCAGGTCCTGGCAGAGCTCGCCTACAACAGGATCACGCTCCCGGACACCAAGGTCACCCTCGCCCCCCGCGACACCACCAAGGTCAACCTCCCCACCTGGGCCTGGCTCGACAAGGCCACCTTCAAGGACGTCTCCGTCACCGCGGCGCTCAACGTGGCCGGCCTCGACATCTCCGCGACCACTACCGCCAAACCGGTCTCCCTCAAGCTGGAGCCAGGCACCAGCGACGCCCAGACCTACCCGGCCGGCGGCGAATGCCCACTCAACGACGACCACACGATCGGCACCCCGTACGCCAAAGGCGACGCCGGACAAACCCCGCCCTGCGGAATCACCTACCTCCGCTCATCGGGCGACGGCACCTACAAACTCCGGGCCACCATCACCTGGGCAGTCACCTGGACCGGCACAGGAGGAGCCGGTGGCGACCTCCCCGACGGCACCTTCGGAACCACCCAGGACATCACCGTCCAGGAGATCCAGGCGGTCAACCGATGACGGCCCCTCCTCGTGTGGCGGCCCCAAGGACCGGTCGCGTCTCGGATCACCCCTGCTTCACGATCCGGAATCGCGAAACGATCACCTCATCGCCACGACCGGACCAAGACGGCTCCGGAAACCTCCGAACGCGCCGCGCCTTCCCCTGTGGTGGCGCGCCGAGGGCGGAAAGTAGGATCGCCGCGATGATCGTCACAGCCGAGGACGCCGCACCGTCTCGAGAACTCCGCCCCGAGGCGCGCCCGGACCTCGCCCGGCGATCCCTTCACGGACGCAACGGGGGCGACGCATCGTGAGTGATCTACGGCTCGAGGGCACGATCTTCGAGGACTTGAGGAAGACCTTCGGCAACGTCACCGACCGTATGGACGCCGCGCGTCGCACTCTGCGCGGCACCGACGGATCGGTGGTGGGAGATCAAGGCCTGGTGGACGACGTGCATGACTTCGCCGACACCTGGGGCTACGGAATCAAACAGCTCGGCAAGCACACCCAGGGTGCGGTCAAGATGATCGACAAGATCGGTTCGTCCTTCGAGAAGCTCGATCTGGATCTCGCGGAGTCTCTCAAGGCTCCGACGAAGAAGGGGCATTGAACGAGCCATGGGACGCCCTTCATATCCCCACATAGGCTGGGACCCCACCCCCGGCGATGTCGAACAGACCCGGGAACTCGCCAAGAAACTGGCCGGACTGGCGGGCGAGTTGGGCACGGCTCTGGGGGAGTTGCAGCGGATCGAGTGCGGTGCCTGGAAGGGCAAGACCGCGATCGCGTTCAGCGAGCACATCTCCACCGACGTGACTCCCTTGATCAAGAAGAGTCACGACTCCTTCGACAAGGCGGCTCGGGCCCTGCATCGCTGGGCCGGACAGCTCTCCGACTTCCAGGACGAGGCCGACCGGCTGGAGAAGGACGCCGGAGTGAAACTCGCGGCCAAGGAGAAGGCCGAACAGGAGGCCGAGGGCAAGGGCAGCGACGCACTCGGCAAGGCGTCCGGTGGGGTCGACGAGGTCATCAGCAAGGTCCACGACCTGGAGGACCGGTACCACAAGGCCGCGGGTCTGATCAGCAAGGACCTTGACAAGGCCGCCGACATCGCGCCGGACGAGCCGGGTTTCTGGGACAGCCTGGGGAACGGAATCGCGGATGCCTGGAACGGAACCGCGGACTGGGTGACCGAGCACGCCGATCTGATCAAGGAGATCGGCGACGTCCTCAGCGACATCACCGCGGTGCTGGGCGTCCTCGCCATCATCACCCTGCCCTTCGAACCGCTCGGTGCCATCTTCGGTGCCGCCGCGCTCCTGACCAGCGGACTGGCCCTGCTCACGCACGGGGTGGCCATGGCCGGCGGCGCGGACGTCAGCTGGCTCACCATGGGCACCGACGCGCTGGGCCTTCTCCCCGGGATCGGGATGTTCGCCAAGGGAGCGAAGGTGGCCAGCGAGGCGGTTGCCGCTGAACGCATCGGTGAGTTCGGGAAGGGCTTCGCGGCGTCGCCCATCGCCTCCTCGTTCAATCTCATGGCCACGGGAAAGATGGCGGGTTCCGTCGAAGGAGGACTCGGCCTGCTGGGCAGGAAGATCGTCCTCGGAGGCACCGCGAAGGACATCGCCCTGCTCAGCAGCGAGAGCGGAACGATGAACCGACTGGCAGGTCTCGCCGAGGCGGGCTACCACCAGGGCCAGTGGCTCGGGACCAAGGGTGCCGCGCTCCTCGGGGAGAGATTCACCGTCGACCCGCTGAGCGGGCTGGGCCGCGGAATCGATGTCGCAGGCAAGGTGCTGCCCAAGGGAATCAGCATCGGACTGCACAGTGGTGAGTCCACCGATCCCGGGGACCGCCTCCACCAATCCGCTACCGCACACTGAGGCTAGACACTGATGACGATCTGGCAACCTGAAGCGAACGAGATCCTGATCGCGCGATCCGCGGTGAGCTTCGCCACGGGTGCCGCCACGCCCGTGGCGAACATGCGCTGGTTCCGGGACCCCGATCGGGCCGACATCCAGGACGACCTGCCCGGCTGGCCCGAGGGCCCCCGCTTCACCGTCCGCGGCAAGAGCGAGCGCCGGGCGCGCGGCGCCGCGAGGTTCGGAGCGAGCGTGCTGTTCGTGGCGGCGATCGGTGTCCTCGAATCGCTGGCGGGCTCGGGCAGCACCGGTAACGTCACGACGCTCGGCACGCCGGACGAGCCGGAGAACGAGGTCGAGGACTTCCCGGTCATGTGGGCGGCGCCCGGCACCCTCGCGCGTACGCTCCCCTGGCAGCTCGATCCGGCTCGGCGTCCCACGACGGACCGTACGCATCTGGTCGTCACAGACCGACGCGTCCTCGTTCTCGGGTTGCTGAACGACACGGAGGATCCCTTCGACGAGGTCCTCTGGGAGACCGAACGGTCGAACATCGCGGCGGCCACCCGCAGGAACTTCTGCCGGACCGACACGGACTTCACCCTCGCCTTCACCGACGGATCCTGGTGCCGGCTGGCCGGCTGGAACGGCACCTGCCGTGACGACGCCACCCGCGCCCTGGAGGACCCGCTCACCCTGATGGACCCGGACGACCTCACACCGGGGCAGCGGCAGGCCGTACGGAAGCTCGTGGAGGACAAGGAGCCCGGGGGGAGCCTGCTGATCCACCGCCGCCCGAGCGGCAACGTCTACGTCACCTACCGGCTCGACGACCGCGTCGACCCCGTCTACGGAATCGGCAAGTCGGCCTTCAAGCTGATGGATCCCGACGGAGAGAACGCCACATTCCACGACGGCGACATCTGACGACCAAGGAAGCCGGATCCTGTGACACCCACCGCCAACCCGGTCCTCTCGGTGCTCGACGACGTACCCCCGCTGTCGTTCACCGCACCCGAAGGCTTCTTCACCCTGCCTCTGGCGGCCACACCGGACGAACGAGCCGTCCTGTCAAAGGCGTTCGTACGAGAGCTCTACTCCCGTGGCGATGCGGCACTGTGGACTCCCGCCGCCCCCTTCTACGAGGCACTCGCGGAACGCCTGGCGCACGCGGGCGTCTCGTATTCGGCGATGGGCCTCTTCTCCACCGACGACGACGATGGCGGCGTCGTCCGGTGCTCCCTCACGGTGGCCGCCGTGGAGACGGAGCAGACCGACCCCGAGATCGCCGCGCACGGCATCCTGACCGCTCTCGGCAGCGATCCGCGCCATGACGCCCGATGGCTGGACCTGCCCTGCGGTCCAGCGGTCTCGTGCGTGACGTTCCGCGAGGTGACCCTCTCTCCCGAGATCACCGCCAGCGGCGCCGAGGAGCGCCTTCTCACGGGGCAGATCCAGGTGCACATCCCGTTTCCGACCGGACCCCACACCGCCGTCTTCACTCTGGACACGGCCTCGACCGAGTACTGGGCCGAATTCTGCGACCTGCTGGTAGCCGTTCTCCGCACGGTGTCCTTCTCCGAGCCCACCGGCGATACGGACGCGTCGGGGCAAACGCCGTAGGCACGGGTCTCCGGGGCCGGTCCGACCCCGATGGTCCCGTCATACCGCCCGGTCCTCCTCGGCCCGCCCGGGCCGCGGTGTCCGTCCCAGAGAAACGGCGCTCGCCGGTGCCAGAATCAGGACCACGGCGGCGCCCAGCGCGACGACCGCACCCGCCGTCCCCCCGATCTCGGCCCGCGTGCCGAGGAAGGGCCGGTAGTGACCTGCCGGATCGACGACGGCGGTGTCCCGGGAGCCGACCCGGTCGGCACAGTTCTCCCTGTCGCCGAGCAGACGGCGGACGGAACCGTCCTGGAGCCGGACTTTGCAGTACGTCTCCCGGGTGCCGTGGGTCCACTGGTGGAGCGGGCGGACGATCGTCACGGGCTGCTCGACACCGCGCAGCCGCAGGTACCACTGCTGGGTGCCGAAGGAGCCGGTGACGACCAGGGCGGCGTACGCCGCCACCGCGACCCATCGCAGGACGAGCCCTCCGCGCGACGCGCGGGTCCTGACGGCCGCGAGAAGGACACCCGGTGCCCAGACCGCGCCCACCAGCAGCGCCGACTCGTGCAGTACGGGCGTGGCGACCTCGGTGAGGACCACCCCGGCGAGGGCCGCCACGAACAGCAGCACCCACGGACGTACGGCGGTCCGCTGCGCCGGGCCCTCGTCGTCCCCGGGACGCCGTGGCCGAAGCTCGGTGGTGAACTCGGAGAGAACGGCGCGCACCTTGCGCATCCCGTCGTCGGCGGCCATGAGGCGCAGCTCCGGCAGGCCAAGTCCGACCTGTTCCAGTGTGCGGCGCCCGTCCTCCGGCAGCCGCGCGAACAGGCTGTCGACGGACTCCTCTTCCTTGTTCACCACTCGGTCCTCCGGTCGGTGAAGCGGCCCACCTCAGCCTGTTCCCGGGCCCGTTCCGAGGCGGCACGCGCGCCCCGCGCACATACGCCCGAACCGCGCGAAGGGCAGCCGGATCCGCCCGGCGCGGCGGGGCGCCGGGGCACACCGCCGCGCCGGTTCACCCGAGTGCCGGGGAGGGCGTCAGCCCTTGACCCCCTTCGCCAGCTGATCGTCCAGGTCCTCATAGGCCTTGGCCGCGTCCTCAAGGAACTTGGCCATTCCCTTGAGGCCCTCCAGGGTGTCCTTCATGCCCTTGGTGAACTCCTTGAAGGAGTCGTCGAAGGCCTGGGAGCCCTTGGACGTCGTGTAGCCGTCGGCGACGAGGCCGTCGATGTAGCTGTCGAGGCCGTGGAGCTTGTCCTCCATCTTCTCCTTCTCGTGGCCGAGTCGCTTCGCAGCGTGCCGCATCTTCTCGTAAGTGATGTCCGCGTCTTTGCCGCCGGCCATGTGACGTCCTCCATGCTTCAACTCGCCGCAGGGCCAACCCCCGTGGCTCCTGATGCGGATGGTGTGATCGTCCGCGTCGATCCAGCAGCTTACTTACGGCGCTTGCAGGAGCACACCCCGGTTGTGTCACGAGCGCGCACCAAGGCCCCTTCCCGCGGCGGGCCTTCGTGGTTCCCTCACACGGGCCGTTGCCTGCGGGAAGCGGTGAGCGGCTATCGTCGGAAGCACGGTGGCCCGCGTTCCGGAAGGGGCCTTCGGTGTCAGGGGGAGGACGAGCGTGCGGTTGACTCTGACCGTCGTCGACCCGCTCGGCGGAGCCACCGCCGACGTGGTGCTCGACGCGGATCCCGAGTCCTCGGTGGGGGACATCGCCAAGGAGCTCGCGGAGCAAGTCGGTTACGGCGATGGTGCCCAGATCATCCCCCTCGGGCAGCACCAGGGAGCCGCCGGCGGCGGCGCGCCGGTCGCGTATGTCGACGGGTACCCGGTCGATCCCGCCGCGACCATCGCCACCTCGCCGCTGCGCGAGGGCGCCGTCGTGAGTCTGCACGACCCCGCCGGATGCCTGCCGGGCGAACCGACCGGCCTGGTCGAACTGCGGGTGGCGGGCGGCCCGTCGGCGGGCGGCGTGCACCGGCTCGGGATCGGCCGGTACGACATCGGCGCCGGGGCCGCCTCGTACGTCCGGGTCGACGATCCCGAACTCCCGGGAAGAGCACTGACGTTGTCAGTTGCAACGGACGGGACGTGCCGGGTCGCCGTGCACGGCGAGAAGAAGGGCGTCACCCTCGACGGCGAGCCGATCGCAGACCGCGAGGACGACGCGTGGCCGCTCGGCAGCCAGGTCGCCGTCGGCAACACCCTTTTCCAGCTCGACCGTTACGCACAGCCCGACGCCGCGCTCACATGGTCGGACGACGGAGCCGGCCTCGACTACAACCGGCCCCCACGGCTCCAACCGCCCGAACGCGAGACGAAGTTCCGACTGCCGAGCCCCGTACGGGACTACGAGGCCCGCCCGTTGCCCTGGCTGATGGCGCTCACCCCGCTCGTCAGCGCCGTCGTCATGGTGATGGTGTTCGGGCGCTGGTACTACATGATCATGGCGTTGCTGAGCCCGCTGATCATGCTCGGCAACTACTTCATGGACAAGAAGCAGGGCCGCAAGTCCCATGCCAAGCAGGTCAAGGAGTACGCCGAGCACAAGGCGCGGATCGAGCAGGACGCCCGGGAGGCACTCCTCGCCGAACGGCTCGACCGGCACCGGGCGATCCCCGACCCGGCGACCGTGCTGTCCCTGGGCACCGGACCGCGCACCCGGCTGTGGGAGCGGCGGCGCACCGACGCGGACCATCTGCTGCTGCGGGTCGGCACCGGACAGCTGCCGTCCGAGGTCGTGCTCGACGATCCCGAGCGGGACGAACACAAGCGCCAGGTCACCTGGACCATCGAGGACGCCCCGGTCGCCCTTCCGCTGGCCGAGCGCGGTGTCGTCGGCATCGCGGGACCCGGTGACTCGGCCCGGGCGCTCGGCCGTTGGGTCCTCGCGCAGACCGCGGTGCTGCACAGTCCGCTGGACGTCCAGTTCTACGTCCTGACCGAGAACGGCGGCCGGGACAGCTGGGACTGGGTGCGCTGGCTCCCGCACAGCAGGCCCGCCGGCGCCCAGGAGGCCAACGTCCTCATCGGCACGGACGCCGAGACCGTCGGCGCCCGCATCGGCGAGCTGACCCAGCTCCTCGACGCCCGCCAGAAGGCCGCCAGGCAGAACGGCAACAAGGCCTCGTTCGGCGACCCCGACATCGTCGTCGTCTGGGACGGATCCCGGCGGCTGCGGTCCATGCCGGGCGTGGTGCGACTGCTGCGCGAGGGCCCGGCCATGTCGCTGTACGCGATCTGCCTGGACGCCGAGGAGCGGTTCCTGCCCGGCGAGTGCCAGGCCGTCGTCGTCGCGGAGCCGAGGCCCGAGGAGCACCCGAGCGCGCAGGCGCCCGCCAGGACGGCACCGGCCGCACCCGGCGGCTTCCCCTCCTTCCACGCCTGGCACGCCACCAGCACCGACGACTCCGCCACCGGGTCGCACAAGCCGCTCGAACTGCGGCTGCGCGTCCAGCAGACGGGCATCGCCCGGGTCCGGGACGTACGGCCCGACCTCGTGTCGCCCGCCTGGTGCTCACGGCTCGCCCGCTCCCTCTCCGCGCTGCGCGACATCAGCGGCGAGACCGAGGACTCGGCCCTGCCCGGCGCCAGCCGGCTGCTCGACGTGCTCCAGCTGGAACCGCCGACCGGGGACGCGATCGGCGCGCGCTGGCGGCTGGGCGGCCAGTCGACGACCGCGGTCATCGGCGAGTCGTACGACGGTCCGTTCGGCATCGACATACGGCGCGACGGCCCGCACGGACTGATCGCCGGTACGACGGGTTCCGGCAAGTCGGAGCTGCTCCAGACGATCGTGGCGTCGCTGGCCGTGGCCAACACCCCCGAGAACATGACGTTCGTCCTCGTCGACTACAAGGGCGGCTCGGCGTTCAAGGACTGCGTGCAACTCCCGCACACCGTCGGCATGGTGACCGATCTCGACGCCCATCTCGTGGAACGTGCGCTGGAATCGCTCGGCGCCGAACTCAAGCGGCGCGAGCACATCCTCGCCGCCGCCGACGCCAAGGACATCGAGGACTACCAGGATCTCGTACGCCGTGACCCCTCGCACGCTCCGGTGCCCCGACTCCTCATCGTCATCGACGAGTTCGCCTCCATGGTGCGCGACCTGCCCGACTTCGTGACGGGTCTGGTCAACATCGCCCAGCGGGGCCGCTCGCTCGGCATCCACCTGCTGCTGGCCACCCAGCGGCCCAGCGGTGTCGTCTCGCCCGAGATCCGGGCCAACACCAACCTCCGTATCGCGCTGCGCGTGACCGACGGCGGCGAGTCGAGCGATGTCATCGACTCCCCCGAGGCCGGGCAGATCTCCAAAAGCACGCCGGGCCGCGCGTACGTGCGGCTCGGGCACGCCTCGCTCGTGCCGTTCCAGTCCGGACGCGTGGGCGGCCGCCGTCCCGGCGCCGCCGACCCGGCGGCGCTCGCGCCCTGGGCCGGACCGCTGGACTGGGCGGACCTCGGGCGGACCGCGCTGGTCAAGCCGAGGACCGAGCAGCGCGAGGAGGAGATCACCGACCTCAAGGTGCTGGTCGACGCCGTGCGCGACGCCAACCGGGCGCTCGGCATCCCTCCCCAGCACAGCCCGTGGCTGCCCGCCCTCGCCGGGACGCTGCTGCTCGACGAGATCACCGCGCCGGCGTTCCGGGGCGGCGCGGGCAAGCTGCCGCCCGCCCCGTACGGCGTCGAGGACCTGCCCGCCGACCAGGCCCGCCGGCCCGTCGTGGTGGACTTCGCCTCCTTCGGGCATCTGCTCATCGGCGGCGCCCCGCGCAGCGGACGGTCGCAGATCCTGCGCACGCTCGCGGGTTCGCTGGCCCGCACCCACTCGGTGGCCGACGTCCATCTGTACGGCATCGACTGCGGCAACGGGGCGCTCAACGCGCTGACCCGGCTGCCGCACTGCGGCGCCGTCGTCGGCCGCAACCAGACCGAGCGCGTGGTCCGTCTCGTCACCCGTCTGAAGGGCGAACTCGGGCGCAGGCAGGATTTGTTGGCGGACAAGGGCTTCGCGGACATCGGCGAGCAGCGGGCCGCGGTGACGGAGGACGAGCGGCTGCCGCACATCGTGGTGCTGCTCGACCGGTGGGAGGGCTGGCTGCCGACGCTCGGCGAGTACGACCACGGCGATCTGACCGACCAGCTCACCGCCATGATGCGCGAGGGCGCGAGCGTCGGACTGCATCTGGTGATGACGGGCGACCGGCAGATCCTCTCCACCCGGATCGGCTCGCTCACCGAGGACAAGTACGCGCTGCGGCTCGCCGACCGCTCCGACTTCTCGCTGATCGGCGTCAACGCGCGCAAGGTCCCCGAGGAGATCCCGCCCGGCCGCGGCTACCGCAACGAGCACGGCACCGAGACCCAGTTCGCCCTGCTCGCGGAGGACTCGACCGGTCAGGGACAGGCCGCGGCGCTCACCGCGATCGGCGAGGCCGCGGCGGCACGGGACGCCGAACTGCCGCGCGCCCGGCGCCCGTTCCGGGTCGACGTGCTGCCCACCCGGATCGGCTTCGCCGAAGCCTGGGAGATGCGCGACCCGGACGCCTCCCGCTCCCGGCTGTGGAGCCTGGTGGGCATCGGCGGCGACGACGTCCGGGGCTTCGGCCCGGACCTCTCCCAGGGCGTGCCGACGTTCGTCGTCGCGGGTCCGGCCAAGTCCGGCCGCAGTACGACGCTGATGAACATGGCCCGCTCGTACCTGGCCCAGGGCGTACGGCTGGTCGTCGCGGCGCCCCGTCCGTCGCCCTTGCGCGAACTCGACGGTCAGGACGGCGTGTTGAAGGTCTTCGACGAGGACGACATCGAGGGCGACGACCTGCGCGAGGCCATCGACTCGGCGACGCCCGAGGAGCCGATCGTGGTGCTGGTCGACGACGGCGAGGTGCTGGAGGACTGCGACGCCGAGACGGTCTTCAAGCGGATCGTGCAGCGCGGCGCCGAACGCGGGCTCGCGCTGGTCATCGCCGGTGACGAGGACGACGTGTGCAGCGGCTTCTCCGGCTGGCAGGTCGAGATGAAGAAGGGCCGCCGGGGCATCCTGCTGTGCCCGCAGGACTCGTCCGCGGGCGAGCTGATCGGCATCCGTACGAACCGCAGCATGGTCGGCGGTCCGGTCGCCCCCGGCAAGGGCCTGCTCCACCTCGGGGACGGGGAGCCGATGACGGTGACGACACCGATGTGAGCCATCGGCCCGTGCGGGCACGGTGGCGGGAGCCAGGGAGAACAGGCCGGCGGGAGCGAGGAAGAAGGGGGCGGGTCCGGTGGGCGGATCGGCGAGACCGAAACGGCGGCGGCCCACGGGGGCCGCGCTGGGCCACGAGCATGTGCCGCGGCGGCCGTCCGCGGGACGGCGGGCGCGGGAGAAGGGGTCCTGGAGGAACGCGGTCGGGGGCTGCCTGATCCTGTCGGCCGCCCTGGCGGCGTTCGCCGCGTTCGGCTTGGCGACGGAGGCCTGGGGGCGGGAGCTCTGGGGCCGTACCACTCCCGCCTCGCCCGGCGGCGGGTACGGCTTCGCCGCCGCCGTCGGCGCCCTGCTGCCGTTCGGGCTCGCCGCCGTGATCGCGGCGCTCTCACGGATGAAGTGGAAGGAGCGGCCGCTCCGTTCGCTCGGCTGGGCGGTCGCCTCCCTGCCGGGCCTCGCCGCCTGCTCCTTCTGCGCGCTGGTCGTGTTCACCACCGCGCGCCCGAAGCACCACCGCGAGGGGGACTCCGGGTGCTTCGGCCGGGGCGAACCCTGTTGGGTGCACGTCCAGTACCCGTGGGTCTGGGCCGTCGGCCTGCTCTCGACGCTGCTCGTCGCCGCCGCGCTGATCAGCGCGGCCGTCAGGATCACGAAGGCCCGCGAGAAGGCGCAGACCGGCTGACCCGGGCGGCCGGCCGAACCACCTGTCCGACCGAACCACCTGTCCGACCGAACCAGGCGGCCCGACACCGCCCGGGCCGCCCCGCCCCGTCAGCCGACCTTGTTCATCCGGGCCACCGGATCGCCCGCCTCCGGGTTGTCCGTCTCGTAGGTCAGATCGCTGCCGACGGGCGTCAGCCGCACCTCGTGCCGCCCCTTGGTGCAGACGTCCCGGTTGGACTCCGAGGCCACGCTCGTGGCGACGAGCCGTGTCTTCGTGACCTCCTTCAGGACGAGCACGTCGTCACAGATGCCGCCGATCTGGTCGGTCTGCCGGAAGGTGCCCAACTCCTGCCCCACGGCGGCCTGGTGGACGGTAACGCGGAAGGTGCCCATGGGGAGGGTGCCGCTGAGACCGAGCCCGTCGCCCTCCCAGGTGCCGAGGTAGGAGGCCGGGATCGACGACGGCGGCTTCCCCGGACCGGACGCGCTCTTCGTCGGAGCGGGCTCCGGGGCGCTCTCGGTGGAGCCCGGTTCCTTCGCGGTCGCGCTCGGCCCCGTGGCGGAGAGGCTCCGGCTCGCCGTGGGCGACGGCCGCCCGCCCGCCACGCTCCCCTCGTCGTCCTTGCCGCCGCCCGGCAGCAGGTCGAAGAGGAACGCGGATCCCACGGTCACCGCCGCCAGCGCCCCCGCGACGGCCAGCGCGACGGTGCAGCTCATCCTGCGGCCCTGTCCGCCCGCCCCGGGCGCGGAGGTCGCCGCCACGCTGACCGAGACCCTGCCCGGCCGGTCGGGCGTCCCCGGGCCCGGGGCCCCCTCGCGGTGAACGGCGTCCTCTGGCCCAAAGGAGGAGACCTCGCCCTGTCGCGGTACGTAGGGCGGCATCGTGGGCGGCGGCCCGAAGCCCGGCGGAGGCGGCCCGAAGCCTCCGCCCTGGACCGCCTCGACCGAGGCGCTGCTGAACCCCAACGGCCCGGAGGGCGTGGCCTGCGCGGCCCCCGCCGCCTCAAGGTTCAGCAGCTGTACGGCACTTCGGCTCACCCGCTCGACCAGGGCGCCCGGCAGCCAGCCCGCCGACACCAGCCGGGCGGCACCCCCCGGCGCCAGCCGCGCGGCCACCTCTCCCGGACCGGGCCGCGCCGAGGGCTCCTTGGCCAGGCAGGCCGCCACCAGCTCGCGCAACTCGCCTTCCAGGGCGTCGAGTCGGGGCTCCTCGTGCACCACCTTGTAGAGGAGGGAGGCCGAGGAGTCGCCGGGGAAGGGGGGCTCGCCGGTGGCCGCGTAGGCGAGGACGGCGCCGAGCGAGAAGACGTCCGCGGCTCCCGTGACGCCCTTGCCGAGGATCTGCTCGGGCGACATGTAGCCCGGGGAGCCGACCGAGACGCCGGTCGAGGTCAGCGAGGCGGTGCCGTCGGTGGCCCGCGCGATGCCGAAGTCGATCAGGAGCGGGCCGTCGAGGGTGAGCAGCACGTTGGAGGGCTTGACGTCACGGTGGACCAGGCCCAGCGCGTGGACCGCCGTGAGCGCCTCGGCCAGACCGGCGCCGAGGACCCGGGCGGAGTGGAGGGGCAACGGCCCGCCGTCGGCGATCGCCTGCGAAAGGGAGGGCCCGGCCGCGTAGCCGGTGGCGACCCAGGGGACCGGTGCCTCCGGGTCCGCGTCCAGGACGGGCGCCGTCCACGCGCCGCCGACCCGCCGCGCGGCCTCGACCTCGCGGCGGAAGCGGGCGCGGAACTCCTCGTCGAGCGCGAAGTGCGGATGGACGATCTTGACTGCGACCGTACGCCCGCCCGCGCTGCGTCCCAGATACACGCGCCCCATGCCGCCGGAACCCAGCCGGCCGAGCAGCCGGTAGGGCCCCACGGCCGTGGGTTCGTCGGCTCCGAGCGGCTGCATGGCACTCACGGTTCCCCCTCCCCCGTACACACTGCCCAGCAGCGTAGTGCCGTGCGCGCCCCCGGCCCCGAAATCAACGGGACCGGGTCGGCCGGCGTCTCACGGCTGAAGGAGCCGTACGTTCACATCCGCGGGGAACCCGGTGGTCGTGCCGACGCGGCGCGCGAACTCCCGTACGGCCTCCAGCTGGGGGCCGCCGAAGCGGAAGTCGAGCGTCGTGAAGTACTGCTCCAGGACCGCCTCGTCGAACTCCTCCCAGCGGGCGGCCTGCTCGGCGACCTTGGAGACCTCGTCGAGGGAGAGGTCGCGGGAGGCGAGGAAGGCCTGGTGCACCTTCCGGGTGACGAGCGGCTCGCGCTCCAGGTAGTCGCGGCGGGCCGCCCACACGGCGAAGACGAACGGCAGGCCCGTCCACTCCTTCCACAGCGCGCCGAGGTCGTGCACCTGGAGCCCGTACTTCGGCCCGTCGAGCAGGTTGGCGCGCAGCGCCGCGTCGCCGATGAGGACGGCGGCGTCGGCCTCCTGCATCATCAGGCTCAGATCGGGCGGGCACGTGTAGTACGAGGGCGTCACCCCGACCTTCTCGGCCAGCAGCAGCTGGGCGAGCCGCACGGAGGTGCGCGAGGTGGAGCCGAGGGCGACGCGGGCGCCGTCCAGCTGGTCGAGGGGAACCTGCGAGACGATCACGCAGGACATCACGGGGCCGTCGCAGCCGACCGCGATGTCCGGAAAGGCGACCAGGTCGTCGGCGTGCTTGAGGAACTCGACGAGCGTGATGGGCCCGATGTCGAGATCCCCTCGCACCAGCTGCTCGCTGAGCTTCTCGGGGGTGTCCTTGGTGAGCTCGAAGTCGAGGAGCGTGCCCGTTCTCGCGAGCCCCCAGTACAGGGGCAGGCAGTTCAGGAACTGGATGTGGCCGACGCGCGGCCGGGTGCGAGAATTGTCCACATCGCGAGGCTAGCCCCCATGCGATAGCGTGCAGGCTTCAGGGTCGGCGTGTGCTGGTGGAAACCATCCCGACCTCGCGTGTCAACCGTCGTGACACCTCGCAGTCAACGCACGTCAGGCCCCTGACCGGTGCGGACCACCCGTCCGGATGACGTGATCTTCGCCTCTATTGCTTTCGGCTGCCTGCGTGCTAGGCTCGCCGCAAGTTGCAGTTTGGTTTCCCTTGCAGTACAGAGCCTGCGGAGCATGTGACCGCGGGCTCTCGTCGTTTTCAGACGTATGCAGTTGTTTACACAATCGCAGGTTCTGGAGCAGGGCAACCCTTTGGGCCCAAGGAGGGCTTATGGCTACCGGAACCGTGAAGTGGTTCAACGCCGAAAAGGGCTTTGGTTTCATCGCCCAGGAAGGCGGCGGCCCGGACGTCTTCGTCCACTACTCCGCGATCAACGCGAACGGTTTCCGTTCGCTCGAAGAGAACCAGTCGGTTTCCTTCGACGTCACGCAGGGTCCGAAGGGCCCGCAGGCGGAGAACGTCACTCCGCTCTAAGCCTGCGGCTCCATGAGCCCAAAGCTTTGATCCGGAACGGATAGCAGTACCCAAGGAGCCCCGCGCCAGCCGGCCGCGGGGCTCCTGCCTTTGTGCGTCTCCCCGCCAGAACGGGGACACCGGGGCTATACGGCGTACAGGGCTTCTATCTCCCCGCTGAAATCCTTCTCGATCGCCGCGCGCCGCAGCTTCATGGAGGGGGTGAGATGGCCGGCCTCCTCGGTGAAGTCGACCGGCAGGACGGTGAAGCGGCGGATGGACTCGGGGCGGGAGACGAGCCGGTTGGTCTCGTCGACGGCGCGCTGGAGGATGGCCAGCAGATCCGGGTCGTCCATGACCAGCTCGGGCGGGACCGGGTGTTTGCCGTTCATCCGGCGCCAGTGGGAGATGCCCTCGGGGTCGAGGGTGACCAGGGCGGAGACGAAGGGGCGGCGGTCGCCGAGCACGATGCACTGGGCGATCAGCGGATGGGAGCGGAGGAAGTCCTGGAGGGGCGCCGGGGCGACGTTCTTGCCGCCCGCGGTGATCAGGATCTCCTTCTTGCGCCCGGTGATGGCGAGATAGCCGCCGTCGTCCAGCTCTCCGATGTCACCGGTGGCGAACCAGCCGTCGGGGGCCGCGTCGACGACACCGCCCGCGTGCGGGTCCCAGTAGCCGCGGAAGACCTGCGCCCCGCACAGCAGCACCTCCCCGTCGGCGGCGATCCGCACCCGGGTGCCCGGCAGCGGCCGGCCCACCGTGCCCAGGCGCGGCTTCTGCGGAGGGGTGACGGTCGCGGCGGCCGTGGTCTCCGTCAGCCCGTACCCCTCGAAGATCTCGATCCCGGCTCCCGCGTAGAAGGCGGCGAGCCGGCGGCCGAGCGGGGAGCCGCCGCAGATGGCGTGCCGGACCCTGCCGCCCAGGGCGTTGCGGATACGGCGGTAGACGAGGGGGTCGTAGAGGGCGCGGGCCGCGCGCAGGGAGCGGCTCGGGCCGGGACCGGTGCCGTGCTGCCGGGCCTCGACGGCCTCGCCGTACTTCTGGGCGATCCGGGCCGCCCGGTCGAAGGACGAGCCGCGGCCCATGCGTTCGGCCGTGGCGCGGCCGGTGTTGAAGACCTTCTCCAGGACGTAGGGGATGGCGAGCAGGAAGGTCGGCTTGAACGAGGCCAGGTCCGCGAGGAGTTCGTCGGTCTTCAGGCTCGGCGCGTGGCCGAGTTTCACGCGGGCGCGCAGACAGGCCACGGCCACCATGCGGCCGAAGACATGGGAGAGGGGGAGGAAGAGCAGGGTGGAGGCGGGGTCCTGCGGGCGTGCCTTGAAGATCGGGTAGAGCAGTTCGACGGCGTTGTCGACCTCGGCGAAGAAGTTGCCGTGGGTCAGGACGCAGCCCTTGGGGCGGCCGGTGGTGCCCGAGGTGTAGATGAGGGTGGCGAGCGTGTCGGGGCCCAGCATCCCGCGCCGTACGGCCACTTCCTGGTCCGGGACGTCACGGCCGAGTTCCGCGAGACGCTCCATGTGCCCCTTCTCGAAGATCCACATGTGCCGCAGATCGGGAAGGTGATCGCGCTCGGGGCCGAGTGCCGCCGCCTGGCCCACGGACTCCACGGCGAGCGCGACGGCTCCCGAGTCCTGGAGGATCCAGCGGGTCTGGAAGACGGAGGAGGTCGGGTAGACGGGCACGGTGACCAGGCCCGCGGCCCAGGCGGCGAAGTCGAGGAGCGTCCATTCGTACGTCGTCCGGGCCATGATGGCGATCCGGTCGCCCGGCACGAACCCTTCCGCGATCAGCCCCTTGGCCACCGCGAGGACCTCGTCGGCGAACTCGGCCGCGCTCACGTCCCGCCAGCCCTCGCCGTCCGGCGTCCTACGGCTGAGGACCGCGTCCTGCGGGGCGGCGGCCGCGTTGTCGAACGGGATGTCCGCCAGGGATCCGTGGGTCACCTGGCCCACGATGGGAGGCACCGCGACCTCGCGCACGACTCCGTCCAGCCGCTTGATCTCGGGCTCCGGAAGGAAGGGGACTGAGTCGGGCGGGTACGGGCTGGACACGGGGCGGCTCCTTGTCGGCCGGAGGCCGGGGCGGGTGCAAAGCGTGTTCGGGCTCGGAGGAGCGCGCGGGCGCGCGCAAACTCATACGGCCCTGGAACGTGGGGGGTTCAGGGGTCTCGGCAACCCGGTGAGACGGGGATCCTACGGCGCCGAAGTGTGGGGTTTGTGACGCTTTGCCGCAGGCGAAGTGGGGGTTACCCGGGGTAGCTGTGCTCTTCTCCGCCCCGCGACCCGCGATGCCGTCGCAGGTCGGCCGCTCCGGCGCACTCACGGGCGAAGCGCCGGACCCCGGCGCGCCCGAGGCTTCGCACCCCCTCGCCCGACACCCCTCGTCCAGGACGTCGCCGTATCGCATCTCGACCCCGCCCTCCCCCTGACGTAGCCTTACCCACGGTAACTTACTCCAGAGTAAATAGATGCCCGTCCAGAAGCCGGCCCATCCCCCGTCCGTCTGGAGACTTCCGATGCGCACTCGACCTCCCGCCCGCCTTGAGACCGGACCACGGACCCGCACCCTCGCCTCGTCTCCCCCGCTCGCCCCGCTGCTGGCCCGCGGCACCCTGCTCTCACCCTTCAAACGGCCCCGCCCGGACGCCCCCGCCCCCTCCACCCGGCTCCTCCTGCCCGGTGTGCGGATCGACCTCGCACACCTCGCCGCGTACGAGAGGGTGTGCGGGTTCCCGACCGGCGCCGACGCCCTCCCGGTCACGTATCCGCACGTGCTCGCCTTCCCGCTGGCGATGCGGATCATGGCCGGGCGCGCCTTCCCGCTTCCGCTGCCCGGGCTGGTGCACACCTCGATCGAGATCACCCGGCACCAGGAGTCCACCGCGAGCGCCGCGTACGAACTCGGCGTACGGGTCGAGAAGTTGGCGCCGCACCGCAGGGGCACGGAGGCGACGTTGCTGACCGAGGCGAGGGTCGGCGGCAGGATCGTCTGGGAGTCACGCAGCACCTACCTCGCCCGGCACAGGCCCCGGAACGCGGCCCGAGACCACGGGACCGTCGACGAGGCCCCCGGGACCCCACCGGATGTCCCGGCTCCTCCCGCGGCGCGGTCCGAACCGCTGCCCGCGCTCGCCGAGTGGCGCCTCGCGGCGGACGTCGGCCGGCGTTACGGCGCCGTCTCGGGGGACCGCAACCCCATCCATCTGCATCCCCTGGCCGCCCGCCTGTTCGGCTTCCCGGGTGCCATCGCGCACGGCATGTGGACGGTCGCCCGCAGCCTCGCCGAGTACGGGCCCCGCCAAGCGGTCCGCGTGCGCGCCGAGTTCAGGGCGCCGGTACCGCTGCCCGGGACGGTGACGTACGCCGCGCGGGGCCCGTTCTTCGAGCTCAGGTCGGGCGACCGGGTCCATCTGACCGGCGAGGTGGGGTCGCCGCCCGCGCGAGGCGAGTGAACTTCCGGCGAACACCGCGCGGCGGCGAGCCCTCGCCGCGCACCGCGGACTCCGTCAACTCGCAGATGGTAAGCGCACGTTGAGAAAGCTCTCACAGTGAGCACCCAGCGCACCAAGGTGCTTTCAAGCAGCCGCTCATATGGCCCTCAGACACCGTTCCTAGCCTCGGTCCACTCCCCAGGACCGCCGCCAGGAAAGGCTCCCGAACCATGCCGTCCAGACGTACCGCCGTCATCGCCGACTCCGACACCCGCTGGAAGTGGGGCGCCTCCGTCGCCCGGCGGATCGCGCCCGGGCACGCCCTCGACGCCCTCTTCCTGCGCACCCCGGCCACCCCGACGGAGCGCCAGCTGACGGAGATCGGGATCGTGCCGGACACCCGGCGCGAGGTCACGGTGGCGGAGCTGGTCGACGACGAGGACCTCGCCGCCGCCGACCTGGTCGTCCTGGCCACGGTCGGCGGGACGACCCTCGCGCTCACCCACGGCCTGGGGATCGCGTGGGAGGGACGGGAGCACCGGCCGGTCACGGTCACCGGCTATGTCGGGGTCGTCTACGAGAAGATGATCGACGGGCTGATGACCCGGGCCGGCACCGACCTCGTCCTCGCCAACAGCGCCTACGACGCCGACCGCTTCCGTGCCGCCTTCGCCGGTGTCGGCGTCGACCCGGACACGGTGGTGGAGTGCGCGCTGCCCTTCCTCGGCGGTGAGCCCTACGCGCCCTCCACGGAGCGGCCGTTCACGCTCACCTTCGCCGTACAGCCGTCGGTCCCCAAGGGCCGGGAGCCGCGGCTCCAGCTGCTGGAGCGGGCGGCGGCCCACGCGCGACGGCACCCCGAGCGGCTGGTGCTGATGAAGCTGCGCAGCCTCCCGGGCGAGCGCACCACGCACGCCGAGACCGACCCGTACCAACTGCTCGTCGAGCGGATGACCGGGCCTGCCCCGGCCAATCTGCGGCTCGTCTACGGCAACATGGGCGAAGTCCTGGACCGCACCGACCTGTTGGTGACGGTGAGCTCGACGGCCGCGCTGGAGTCGGTGCACCGCGGCATCCCGACCGCGATCCTCACCGACTTCGGGGTCCGCGAGGCGCACGGCAACCACTACTTCGTGGACTCCGGCTGTCTGGCCTCCTGGGACGACCTCGACGCCGGCGCGGCACCCCGCGTCGACCCCGTCTGGGCGGCACGGCAGGGCATCGGCAAGAGCGATCCGTACGCCGCCGCCCGCGCCCGGGTCGCCGCGCTGGGAGCCGCCGGGCGGCTGCCCGCGCTGCGGCCCTACTACTCGCCGCGGCGCGCGGGCGCCTATCTCGACGGCATCCTGGAGCGCAACGGCCTCGACGAGAAGGGCAGGCCGCTCGCGGTCGCGCCGGGCGCGAGCGCCGGACCGCTGCGGACGGTGGTCCGCCGGGCGACACGCGGCGGCGCCCGGTCCCTCTACCGCGTGGGCCGCGAGAAGGTCGCCCCCGCACTGCGCCGCTGGGGCCGCAACTGACCGGCCCGGGACGGCGGCGGGTGCCGCCGGCCCCGGGTGTCAGGCCTCCTCCTGCCGGAGGTGCCGGACCTCCGCGGTGGTCTGTGACGGGATTCCCGTGGCGGGCGGGGTCCAGGGCCGGCCCTGCATGAGGGTGCCGAGTCCGGCCCAGGCGAAGTTCATGAGGGTGGCGGCGGCCTGCCGGGCCGAGACGCCCGGGGTGGCGTTGGCCCACGCGGCCATCGACTCGGCGGCGCCGACCAGCGCCTCCGCGAGCCCGGCGACCTCCCGGGCCGGCAGCGAGGGGTCACGGTGCGCCTCGCGCGCGGCGACGACGATCAACTGCGTGACGAACCGGACCAGTTCCTCGCGCATCGCGAAGACCTCGGCGGCGAAGGGCTCGCCGTGCGTACGGGCCTGGAGGTGCAGCACCGACCAGCCGTCCGGGTTCTCCGCGGTGTGGGTGAAGAACGCCCGCAGCCCTTCCCAGAGTTGCCGGTCGGCGGGCAGTTCGATGCGGACGCCGGCGCGGACCGCCTCGGTGAGCGCCTGGGCCTCACGCCGGATGCACGCGGTGAACAGGTCTTCCTTCGAGTTCAGGTACAGATAGACCAACGGCTTGGAAACGCCCGCCAGTTCGGCGATCTCGTCCATCGACGCGGCCCGGTACCCCCGCTGCCCGAAGGTCCGTACCGCCGCGTCCAGCATCTGCTGTTCGCGTACCGCGCGCGGCATCCGCTTGTTCTTCACAGCACCCATGCGCCAAGCCTACGAGGGGCCGCCGCGCGGGTGGGCGCGGAGCGGTTTCAGGAGGGCTGGTTCGCGGCGCCCCGCGAGGCCTCGTCCACGGCGGCGTCCTCCTGGTTGCGGTTCTGCTCCAGGTTCGCCCGGGCGCGGTCCACGCGGGCGACGACCTCCTCCGAGGCGCGGTCGCGGGCGCCGCGCAGGACGACGAAGCTGATCGGCGCGGAGATCACCAGGGCCAGCAGGACGACCCACATGTAGTTGGAGTCGCCGAGGCCGCGCGGGGCGATGCCCGAGTAGACGAGGCCCCAGACGACCACGAGGCAGCCCACGAAGATCCCAAGGCGCATCAGTGTGTAGCGGAGCATCTCAATCCACTCTTCCGTTTCGAACGGTCCCAAAGAACTCCGTCCAGTGAAGCACGCCCGGACAGCGATCTTGCAGCGGGTCCTCAGCCGCGGACCGCGAGCGGAAGCAGCATCGTGATGTCGTCCCGGTCGTCGCCGGGGGCGACCCGGATCGCGCCCGGCACCCGTCCGACCTCCTTGTAGCCGCAGGAGGTGTAGAAGCGTTCGAGACCCTCGCCGCCCCGGCAGGTCAGCCGTATCGCGTCGACGCCGTCGAGGCCTCCCGCCGCCTCCTCCGCGGCGGCGAGCAGGTCCCGGCCGTACCCGTTGCCCTGGTGCCGCGGGTGCACCATCACCGTGTACAGCCAGACCCAGTGCCGCATCAGCCGGTGGGTGTTGCGGGTGAGGAACGCGGTCGCGGCGACGGCGCCGTCCTCGTCCCGGCCGACCAGCAGCCGGGTGCGGCCCTCCGCCATGGCGACGAAGTGCTTCACGAGTTCGGGGCGCACGTCACCGGCGGCCACCGGCGGCACGAAGCCGACGGAGCCGCCCGCGTTGGAGACGTCCACCCAGAGGCCGACGACCCCGTCCCTCAGTTCGGGGGTGACCGCCGGGTCCAGTTCGAAGACCAGCGACACGTCAGACCCGCATGGCCTGCGGGGTCTCGCGGCGCGCCAGGTCCGGTCCGTCGTACTCGCGGATGATCTCGTAGCGCGTGTTGCGCTCCACCGGCCGGAAGCCCGCGTCCCGGATGAGGTCCAGCAGGTCCTCGCGGGTCAGCTTGTTCGGCGTGCCGTAGTTGTCGGCGTCGTGCGTGATCTTGTACTCGACGACCGAGCCGTCCATGTCGTCCGCGCCGTGCTGGAGCGCGAGCTGGGCGGTCTGGACGCCGTGCATGACCCAGAAGACCTTGACGTGCGGGACGTTGTCGAAGAGCAGCCGGGAGACCGCGAACGTCTTCAGCGCCTCGGCGCCGGTCGCCATCTGGGTCCGCGCCTGGAGCCGGTTCCTGACCTTGCCGTCCTGCATGTCCACGAAGTCGTGCTGGTAGCGCAGCGGGATGAAGACCTGGAAGCCGCCGGTCTCGTCCTGGAGCTCACGCAGCCGCAGCACGTGGTCGACCCGGTGCCGGGGCTCCTCGATGTGCCCGTACAGCATCGTGCACGGGGTCTTGAGACCCTTCTCGTGCGCGAGGCGGTGGATGCGCGACCAGTCCTCCCAGTGGGTGCGGTGGTCGACGATGTGCTGCCGGACCTCCCAGTCGAAGATCTCCGCGCCGCCGCCGGTCAGCGATTCGAGTCCGGCCTCGATCAGCTCGTCGAGGATCTCCGAGGCCGACAGCCCGGAGATGGTCTCGAAGTGGTGGATCTCGGTCGCGGTGAACGCCTTCAGCGAGACGTTCGGCAGCGCCTTCTTCAGCTCGCTGAGGGAGCGCGGGTAGTAGCGCCAGGGCAGGCTGGGGTGCAGGCCGTTGACGATGTGCAGCTCGGTGAGGTTCTCGCCCTCCATCGCCGTGGCGAGGCGGACGGCCTCCTCGATGCGCATCGTGTACGCGTCCTTCTCGCCCGGCTTGCGCTGGAACGAGCAGTAGGCGCAGGACGCGGTGCACACGTTCGTCATGTTGAGGTGACGGTTGACGTTGAAGTGGACGACGTCGCCGTTCTTCCGCGTCCGCACCTCGTGCGCGAGGCCACCGAGCCAGGCCAGGTCGTCCGACTCGTACAGCGCGATGCCGTCCTCGCGGCTGAGCCGCTCACCGGCCCGGACCTTGTCCTCCAGCTCGCGCTTGAGCCCGACATCCATGCGATTACCTCTCCCTGTGACGAACGCTGCCAACCGTACTCCCCCGGCTTTTCGGCAGAAGGCCCCCACCAGGGCCTTCGTGCCGAGGACGCCTCTTACTCCTCCTCGGGCAGCTCTCCGACCCGGTTCTCCCACTTCGTGGACAGCACGATCGTCGTGCGGGTGCGGGAGACGCCCTTGGTCCCGGACAGCCGCCGGATGGTCTTCTCCAGTCCGTCGACGTCGCTGGAGCGCACCTTGAGCATGAACGAGTCGTCGCCCGCGATGAACCAGCAGTCCTCGATCTCGCTGAGGTCGCGCAGGCGCCGGGCCACGTCCTCGTGGTCGGCCGCGTCGGACAGCGAGATGCCGATCAGGGCGGTGACGCCGAGACCGAGCGAGGCCGAGTCGACCGTCGCGCGGTACCCGGTGATGACGCCGGCCGCCTCCAGCCGGTTGATGCGGTCGGTGACACTGGGTCCCGACAGCCCGACGAGGCGCCCCAGCTCCGCGTAGGAGGCCCGGCCGTTCTCCCTCAGGGCCTGGATGAGCTGCCTGTCCACCGCGTCCATGCGATCGAAGCCTTCCACTGAAAAGGTCTGAGAAGTCCTGAGAATCTTGCGAGTCTAGGTGGTGGCGTCCCGGGAGCCGCTCCCGAGTTCGCCCTTCCACCGGCGGTACAGGCCGTGTTCGACACCCGCCGCGTCGAGGGCCCGCCCGGCGACGAAGTCCACCAGGTCCTGGATGTGGGTGGCTCCCGCGTAGAACGCCGGCGACGCGGGCAGGACGGTGGCGCCCGCGTCGTCCAGGGAGACCAGGTGACGCAGTGTCTGCCCGTTCAGCGGGGTCTCCCGTACGGCGACCACCAGCGTGCGTCCCTCCTTGAGGGTGACGCTCGCGGCCCGCTGGAGCAGGTCCTTCGACAGACCGAGGGCGACTCCGGCCACGCAGGCGGTCGAGGCGGGCACGATGATCATGCCTTTGGCCGGGTACGAGCCCGACGAGGGCCCTGCCGCGAGGTCGCCCGCGCTCCAGTGCCGTACGGCGTCGAGACGCTCCCCGGGGACGTCGAAGGTGCCGGGTTTGCCGTCGGCGCCCCGCTCCAGCCACGCGCGCAGGTCGTCCCGCCAGTGGGCGTCGCGGAACGGGAGGCCGGTCTCGTCGAGCAGCGTGAGCCGTGAGGCCCGGCTGACGACCAGGTCGACGCTCTCCCCCGTTTCCAGCAGTGAACGCAGCACCGCGGCCGCGTACGGCGTACCGGACGCGCCGGACACCCCCACGATCCAAGGCCGGCGCTGCGTCTGTCCTGGCTTCATGATGTCGAGCCTATCCGGCCACCGCCCCTGCTCAGACCGTCAGCCCGCGCACCAGCAGGTCGAGCAGGGCACACACGAACAGGGCGATGCCGATGAACCCGTTCACCTGGAAGAACGCCCGGTTCAGCCGGCTCAGGTCGTGCGGCTTCACGATGGAGTGCTCGTAGAGGAACGCGCCGGCGACGATCACCAGACCCAGCCAGAAGAAGGCGCCCGCTCCGGTGGCCACCCCGTACCAGACGAAGAGCCCCGTCGTGACGGCGTGGCAGACCCGCGCGCCGCGGATCGCGGCCGGGATGCCGAAGCGGGCCGGCACGGACATCACACCGATCTCGCGGTCGGTCTCGACGTCCTGGCAGGCGTAGATCAGGTCGAAGCCGCCGATCCAGACGCCGACCGCGAGGCCGAGGACGACCGCGTCCCAGGACCAGGTGCCGGTGACGGCGATCCAGGCGCCGATCGGGCCCATGGCCTGGGCGAGACCCAGGATGGCCTGCGGGAAGTTCGTGAACCGCTTGCCGTACGGGTAGACGACCATCGGGATGACCGCGATGGGCGCCAGCGCCAGGCAGAGCGGGTTGAGCAGGGCAGCGGCGGCGAGGAAGACGACGAGGGCGACGAGCGCGCCGGTCCAGGCGTGCTTCACGCTCATCGCGCCGGTGACCAGTTCACGCTGGGCCGTACGGGGGTTGCGGGCGTCGATCTCGCGGTCGATGATCCGGTTCGCCGCCATGGCGAAGGTGCGCAGACCCACCATCGCGACGGTGACCAGGAGCAGTTTGGCCCAGTGGATGTTCTTGTCGACCTCGAACATCGCGGTGAGCGCCGCGATGTAGGCGAACGGCAGCGCGAACACCGAGTGCTCGATCATGACGAGCCGCAGGAACGCCTTGGTGCGGCCCGGCTGCGGAAGCGCCGCGGAAGCTGAACTCACAGCCCGTACTCCTTCCAACGGCGGTCGACCTTCGCCGCCGTCCGCGGGTCGGACAGCACCATCTCGGGCCAGCCGCCGTCCCGCGTGTAGCCCTCCTCGGGCCACTTCTTCGTCGCGTCGATGCCCGCCTTGCCGCCCCAGAACTGCTGGTAGGAGGCGTGGTCGAGGTGGTCGACCGGGCCTTCGACGACGGTGAGGTCACGTCCGTAGTCCGTGTTGCCGAGCGCGCGCCAGGCGACCTCGTGCAGATCGTGGACGTCGCAGTCGGCGTCGACGACCACGATGAGCTTCGTCAGGGACATCATGTGGGCGCCCCAGACGGCGTGCATCACCTTCTGGGCGTGCTTGGGGTACTTCTTGTCGATCGAGACGATCGCGCAGTTGTGGAAACCGCCCGCCTCCGGCAGGTGGTAGTCCACGATGTCCGGGACGATGATCTTCAGCAGCGGGAGGAAGAACCGCTCCGTCGCCCGGCCGAGGGGACCGTCCTCCGTCGGGGGCCGCCCCACCACGATGGACTGGAGCAACGGCCGCTTGCGCATCGTCACGCAGTCGATGGTCAGGGCCGGGAAGGGCTCCTGCGGGGTGTAGAACCCGGTGTGGTCGCCGAACGGCCCCTCGGGCAGCATCTCGCCGGGCTCCAGCCAGCCCTCCAGGACGACCTCGGCGTTCGCGGGCACCTGGAGCGGGACGGTCTTGCAGTCGACCATCTCGATCCGCTTGCCCTGGAGGAACCCGGCGAAGAGGTACTCGTCGATGTCACCGGGGAGCGGGGCGGTGGAGGCGTAGGTGACGGCGGGCGGGCAGCCGAAGGCGATCGCCACGGGCAGCCGTTCGCCCTTGCGGGCCGCGACCTGGTAGTGGTTGCGGCTGTCCTTGTGGATCTGCCAGTGCATGCCGATGGTGCGCTTGTCGTGCCGCTGGAGCCGGTAGAGGCCGAGGTTGCGGATGCCGGACTCGGGGTCCTTGGTGTGGGTGAGCCCGAGGTTGAAGAAGGAGCCGCCGTCATCGGGCCAGGTGAACAGCGCGGGCAGCGCGTCGAGATCGACGTCCTCGCCCCGCAGCACCACTTCCTGCACCGGCGCGTCCTTGACCTTCTTCGGCGGTACGTGCGCCATCGCGCCGAGCTTGCCGAAGGCCTCACGCACGCCCACGAAGCCCTGCGGCAGCTCCGGCCGGAGCAGTCCGCCGATCTTCTCGGAGATCTCGCCGTACGACGTCAGGCCGAGGGCCTTCAGCAGTCGCCGGTCGGTGCCGAAGACGTTCATCGCGAGGGGCATGGCGGAGCCCTTCACGTTCTCGAAGAGGAGCGCGGGCCCGCCGGCCTTCTGTACTCGGTCGACGATCTCCCCGACCTCCAGGTACGGATCCACCTCGGCCTTGATGCGCTTGAGGTCTCCCTCGCGCTCCAGCGCCCTGAGCAGGGAGCGAAGATCGTCGTAAGCCATGTGTCCAAGTATCGGCCACCCGCTAATCTGTGCCCGTCACCGGGGGCCCGTGCCGCCCCGCCGTCGCTCACTGGGGGATCGTTCGGCCATGCTCAGGTATCTGCCCTTCCTGCTGGTCCTGGCGCTGTGGATCTACGCCTTCATCGACTGCCTGAACACGCCGGAGGAGGAGGTCAGGGGCCTGCCCAAGGTGATCTGGGTCATCATCATCCTGCTCTTCGGCGAGGTGCTGGTCGGTCCGGTCGCCTGGCTGGTCGCGGGCCGCAACCGCCGTGGCCCCGCGGGCGGCTCCACCCCTTCCGAGTGGCACCGCAACCAGCGGACGGCCTTCGTCGCGCCCGACGACAACCCCGAGTTCCTCCAGTCCCTCAAGACCGAGAACCGCAAGGACGAGGCCCTGCTGAAGGACTGGGAGGCGGACCTGCGCCGCCGCGAGGAGGAGCTGAAGCGGCGCGAGGAGCAGAGCAGGTCCGACGAGGAGTCCTGACACCTCCTCCGGGGCCTTCCCCCCGCCGCTCGTGTTTCCCGTCATGGGAGGGGGCGGCTCGGGGGACAGTGGTGTCATGGAGCTCATCGATCAGGCACAGGCCCGCGCATGGCTCGCGACCGCCCTCGCGGAGGCACGCGCCGGACTGGCCGAGGGCGGGATTCCCATCGGGGCCGCGCTGTACGGCGCGGACGGCACCCTCCTCGGCCGGGGCCACAACCGCCGCGTCCAGGACGGCGACCCCTCGGCGCACGGCGAGACGGCCGCGTTCCGGGACGCGGGACGGCAGCGGTCGTACCGCGGTACGACCATGGTGACCACCTTGTCGCCGTGCTGGTACTGCTGCGGGCTGGTCCGGCAGTTCGGGATCTCCCGGGTCGTCGTCGGCGAGGCGGTCACCTTCCACGGCGGGCACGACTGGCTCGCCGAGCACGGCGTGCAGATCATGCTGCTCGACGATCCCGAGTGCACCGCGCTGATGCGCGACTTCATCGCGAAGAACCCGGCCCTGTGGAACGAGGACATCGGTGAATGAACCGGCGAAGGTCCCCGCCGACGGCGCGGCAGATGACACGGCGAACAGCCCGGCGGGCTCCGGCGTGCCCACGGTCGACCTCGGTCCCTGGTTCTCCGGGGACCGTGACGCCCGTGCCGCGCTCGCCCACACCGTCGACGAGGCCCTGCGCACAGCGGGCTTCCTGCTCGTCACCGGCCACGGCGTGGACCCCGGGCTGCGCGCCCGGCTGCGGGAGTCCGCCCGCGCCTTCTTCTCGCTGCCCGCCGGAACCAAGGAGCCGTACGCCACCCGCGTCGGCGGGCGCGGCTGGCTCGGGCCCGGCGCCGAGGCCAACGGCTACGCGGAGGGCACCGAGACTCCGCCCGACCTCAAGGAGTCCCTGACCTTCGCGACCCGCGAGCCGTTCGGGGACCCGGAGACCGACGCGGAGTGGTACGCGCCGAACGTCTGGCCCGCCGAGGTGCCGGCGCTGCGGGAGCTCTGCGAGGAGTACCTGACGGCGATGGCCGGGCTGGAGAGACTGCTGCTCGAACTGCTGGGCGAGGCGCTGGGCCCCGGACGGGACTTCTTCACCCGGCACATGGACCACCCCACGTACGGCTTCAACATCAACTGGTATCCGGGCACCGAGGTCGTCGGCGCACCGCGGCCGGGCCAGTTCCGTATCGGGCCGCACACCGACTTCGGCACCGTCACCATCCTCGACCGGCAGACCGGCAAGGGCGGGCTCCAGGTGTTCACGGACGCGGACGGCTGGCGGGACGCGCCCTACGATCCGGCCGCGCTGACGATCAACATCGGTGATCTCATGGCCCGTTGGACCGGCGACCGCTGGCGCTCGGGACGCCACCGGGTGCTGCCGCCCCCGGTCGACGCACCCGCCGAGGAACTGATCTCACTCGTGTACTTCGGCGAATGCACCCCGGGAACGCTGGTCGAGTCGGTGCCCGCGCCGGTGGGTCGCGTGGCGTACGAACCCGTGGACTCCCATGTCTATCTGCGCCGGAAGCTCGATTCGATCACGGTCGACTGAAAGACCGGGTGTTTCCGTAAGCGAACGGACACCGGATGGCCTATCCCGAACCAACTGCCCCTCCTTCCCCAGTTGTTGATACACCTCACAACAGCACGTCCGGACCGGACCACGGACCAGGGGGAGATGTGGTGCACACACGACTGGACGACCGGGAAGCGCTGTTCGACACCGATCCGCCCGGACTCGCCTCACGGCTGGTCGGCCTGCGTCCGTACGAGCCGGGCACCACACCGTACGAACACCCCGTGGAGCCGCCCTTCGTGGTGTTCGCGGGCGACCGGGGGCTGGGCAAGACCGCCGTGCTCCGCGCCTTGAGCGAGGCCTACCGCGGACACACCCCCACCGCCCTTCTGGACGGTGAGGAACGGCAGTTCGCCGCGCCCCCCGAGGAACGTCCGGCCGCGTCCTGGTCTCCTGTGGTCCAGGCGCTCACCACCGCAGCCGAACAGCTGGCCGGACCGGTGAAGGGCGCCGGCCGGATCGGATTCCCGCGGCTGTCCTCGGGACTGCTGGCGGTCGCTGCGGCCGGCTGGAGCCACCGCGACGCACCGCGCGTCCGGCGGGAGGCGGAGCGGATCCTGCTGCTCGGCGAGAGCGACTCCTGGCTGTCGGGGTTCGCGGGGCGCCGGGTGAACAAGGTGGGCTCCCGGCTCGTCGCCGCGACCGGCGGAAGGGGTCCGGTGGTGGAGCCGGTCATCGAGGCGACCCTGGAGGCCTTCGCGGAGGGCGTCTCCCCGGCCCACCGCCGGCTGCGCGGGGCCGCCGCCTGGTACCGCGACTACCCGCACGCGGACGGCAGCCCCAAGCTCGCGCTGATCCTGCTCTCCCGGCACTTCCTGGCGGGCGGCGACTCCCGCAGACACGCCGAACGCCATCTCGTACGGGCGCTGCTGGCCGACCTCGACGACGCCTACGCGGGTGTCGTCCAGCGCTCGCACCGGCGGGGGCGCCCGGTCCTGCTGATCGACAACGTCCAGGAACCCGCGGGTCTCGGACTCCTGGAGCCCGTCCTGCGCGACCGCGCCGAGGGCATCAGGGACCAGGCCGTGTTCTTCGCCGCGCTGCGGGGCCGGTCGCATCCGGCGCTGCGCAACGCGGGCCGCCTCGCTCTGCCCGAGACGGCCCGGGCCACCGGATGGCGGCCCGGCCCCTCACCGTCCTCGCGGGCCCTGCTCGTGTCGCTGCCCGGCGGGTCGGGTCACACGCCCGCGTAGGAGTGCTTGCCGCCGACGAAGATGTTGACGCCGTAGTAGTTGAACAGCCAGCAGCCGAAGGCGATCAGGGCGATGTAGGCGGCCTTGCGGCCCTTCCAGCCGGCCGTGGCCCGCGCGTGCAGGTGGCAGGCGTAGGCGACCCAGGTGATGAACGCCCAGGTCTCCTTGGGGTCCCAGCCCCAGTAGCGGCCCCAGGCGTCGCCCGCCCAGATCGCGCCCGCGATGATCGTGAAGGTCCACAGCGGGAAGACGGCGGCGTTGACGCGGTAGGAGAACTTGTCGAGCGAGGCCGCGGAGGGCAGCCGCTCCATGACGGAGGTGGCGAAGCTGCCCGGCTGTCCGCCGCTCTCCAGCTTGTTCTCGTACGAGTCCTTGAAGAGGTACAGGATCGTGCCGACGGCGCCCACGTAGAAGACGGCGCCGCACAGGATCGCGGTCGAGACGTGGATGTACAGCCAGTACGAGTGCAGCGCGGGGACCAGCTGGTCGCTCGCGGTGTACAGGACGGTGACCGCGAGACCCAGGTCGAGCAGGACCGTGGTGATCAGGGGCAGGCCGAGCCAGCGGACGTTCTTCTTCAGCGCGAGAAGGACGAGGAACACCGCGACGGCGACGGTGGAGAAGGTGATGTTGAACTCGTACATGTTGCCCCAGGGGGCACGGCCTACGGACAGGGCGCGGGCGAGCACACCGGCCGCCTCGACGGCCCAGGCCAGCACGCTCAGGGACACGGCGATCCGGCCGTAGAGGTCGCCCTGCTCGTCGCCGCCGTGCGCGCCGGGCCCGTCGGGCACGTCCCGCGCGCCCGCCGCGGACCGGGTGACGACCTTCGGCCGCTCCAGCACGGCGGTGCCGCCGGCCTTCTGCACGGTGATCCCGGGAGCCGCCGTGGCCGCCTTCGCGCCGTTCGCGGTGAGCGCGTTGGCCGTGCGGGCCACCTTGCTGCGGCTGCCGAAGAGCCACTCGGCGATGAAGGCGAAGAAGGCCAGGGTGTAGACGGCCATCGCGGAGTAGATCAGCGTGTTGCTGATGTTGGCGAGGTGTTCGTTGGTCGCGGTGGCCAGATCGGTCACGGCGCCCAGGTCGTGTGCGGTGGCGAGCGTCACTGCTTCTTGGACCCTTCAGCGGCGGGTACGGGGGGTTCGGCGTCGGCGTCGGTGGGGGCCGCGTCTTCGTCGGGCTTGGTGGGGGCCTGTTCATGCACGAGCGCGGCCAGGTCGCCGAGCTCCTCGGGAAGCTTCGCGGACTCGCTGCGGCCGAGCCCGGCCATCTCGACCACGGTGACACCGTCGTCGCCGGTGGTCGCCCGCACCCAGACACGGCGGCGCTGGATGAACAGCGAACCGGCGAGGCCGAAGATCGCGGTGAACGCCCCGGCCAGCGCCCAGACACTGCCGGGCTGCTGGGTGACCTGGAAGTTCGCCCACTCCTTGATGTCCTTGTCGAAGGTGATCGAACCGGCGCCGTCCGGCAGCGTCATCGTCTCGCCGGGCCGCAGCCGCGACTTGACGATCTCGCCCTTGGCATCCTTGAACTGCTTCATGTGGGACGTGTCGAGCTGGTACACGTTCTGCGGCAGGCCCGCGTCGACGCCGAGGCTGCCGTGGAAGCCGCTCAGCGCGAGCACGGGATAGTCGAGCGCGGGGAACTGGGAGAACATGTCGCCCTTGCCCGCCCCGGCGAACGTCGGCACGAAGAAGGCGGAGAAGCCGAGCTGTTCGCTCTTCCCCTGCGCGTTCCTGTACCCGTCCATGACCTTGATGGCGCCCTGCGAGGTGACGTTGGAGTCCAGCGGCAGCAGGGGCACGGCGTCGTGGAAGACGACCTGGCCCTTGCCGTCCCGGACGGTCACGGTGGGCGCGTAGCCGTGGGCGGTCAGATAGACCTTCGTGTCGCCGATCTCCAGCGGCTCGTTGACCTTGACGAGCGTCGCGCGATCCTTGCCGTAGGCGCCCTCGCTGTAGGTGAGAGCCGCCTGGTAGGTGCGGGGCGTGCCCTTGTTGGGGCCGGTCCGCTCGTAGGTGCCGGTGAACTTCTTCAGCTGGAAACTGAACGGCGTCAGGTCGTCGGTGCTGAAGAGGTTGCCCGACTTGAAGTCGTCGTAGGACAGGAGCGTGTTGGAGAAGCCGTCGCCCTCGACGATCAGCTTGTCGCCCTCGGACTTGAAGAGCTGGCCCCAGGCGAAGGCGACGAGCATCACGATCAGCGCGATGTGGAAGAGCAGATTGCCGGTCTCGCGCAGATAGCCCTTCTCCGCGGCGACGGCGTCCTGGTCGACGTGCGCCCGGAACCGCTTCTGCTTGAGCACCTTCAGCGCGATCTCGCGGACCTGCTCGGGCTCGGCCGCGGTGCGCCAGGTCGTGTACGCGGGCAGCCGGGTCAGCCGCTTGGGGGCGCCCGGCGGACGGCCGCGGAGCTGGCCGACGAACTGCCAGGTGCGCGGCACGATGCAGCCGATGAGCGAGACGAACAGCAGGATGTAGATCGCGGAGAACCACACCGAGCTGTACACGTGGAACAGCCCGAGCTTGTCGTAGACGGGTCCGAGGACGCTGTGCGCGGCCTTGAAGTCCGCCACCTTCTGGGCGTCGGTGCCGGACTGCGGGATCAGCGATCCGGGGATGGCGCCGAGCGACAGCAGGAAGAGCAGGATCAGCGCGACCCGCATCGAGGTGAGCTGGCGCCAGATCCAGCGCGCCCAACCGGTGACCTCGCGGGCGGTCCAGGCGATCCACCCTCGGGCGCCGGGGGTCCGCGCACCGCCGAAGGAGCCGGGCACGGCCGTCTCCACGGGCGCGGTGGACAGCTGGGATCCCGCCGCGCCGAGCTCGCCGTCGGCGGCCACACCGACGTGCCGTTTCGCGCTCACCGGATCGGGCGTGCCCTCGTCCTGCGGGGTCGCGGCGGACTCGGGCGTCTTGCCGGTGTCAGTGCTGCTCATGGGTCAGATCCCTACCGTGAAGCCGTCGGACCAGCTCTGCATCTGCTGCACGATGCCGTCCCAGGCACCGGTGAGCAGGAGCAGGCCGGTCACGATCATCATTCCGCCGCCGATCCGCATCACCCAGGCGTAGTGACGCTTCACCCAGCCGAACGCGCCGAGCGCCTTGCGGAAGGCGACCGCCGTGAGGACGAAGGGCAGTCCGAGGCCGAGGCAGTAGGCGACGGTCAGTATGGCCCCGCGTCCGGCGCTCGCCTGCTGCATGGAGAGCGTGTTGACGGCGGTGAGCGTCGGGCCCAGGCACGGCGTCCAGCCGATGCCGAAGAGCGCGCCCAGTATCGGCGCCCCCGCGAGCCCGGTCACCGGACGCTTGTGGAAGCGGAACTCGCGCTGGGTCAGCCAGGGCATCAGCCCCATGAAGAAGACGCCCATCGCGATCATCAGTGCGCCGAGGATCTTGCTGAGCGTGTCGTTGTACGCGTGCAGCGTCGCGCCGAAGAATCCGAACAGCGCCCCGCCGGAGACGAACACGGCGGTGAACCCGAGCACGAACAGACTGGCGCCGGCCACCATCCGTCCCCGTCGGGCCTCCGCGAGATCCGTGCCGCTGACCCCGGTGACGTAGGACAGGTAGCCGGGTACGAGCGGCAGGACGCACGGCGAGAAGAAGGAGACGAGCCCGCCGAGCACGGCGATGGGCAGCGCGAGCAGCAGGGCGCCGCTGTAGACCGTGGTGTTCATGCCGCTGACGGCGGCGAGGTTCGTGGTCGTCGGGAGCAGGGACACGTCGGTCACTTCTCCGCGAGAACGGGGTCGAGCATCTCGTGGAGGTTGTCCTCGCTGAGCGCCTGGAGCGTGCGGGCCGCGATCTTCCCGTTCCGGTCGATGATGATCGTGGAGGGGATCGTCTGCGGGTTGAGCGTGCCCTTCTTGAAGCGGAGCATCAGCTTGCCCGTCGGGTCGTACAGGCTGGGGTACGGGACGCCCTGCTGCTTCTCGAAGGCCTTGGCCAGGGAGGTGCTGGGGTCACGCGTGTTGATGCCGACGAACTGTACGCCCTGCGCGGCGGTCTCCTTGGCGACCTTGACGAGGTTCGGGGTCTCGGCGCGGCACGGGGGGCACCAGGAGCCCCACACGTTGAGGACGATGACCTTGCCCTTGTAGGCGGCGACATCGAGCCGCTTGCCGTCGACGGTCGTGCCGGAGAGGTCCGGGGCGGTGTCCCTGGATCCCTTGGCGACGGTGGAGATGCCGTCCTTGCCCAGGACGTAGTTGCTGTTGCCCGCGCCGCCCGAGGTGCCGCCGGATCCGCACGCGGCGAGCACGAGCGCGGCGACGGCGGCCCCCGCGGCGTGAAGGGCGGCGCGGGGGCGGTTCGGGCGCTGGTCTGCGCGGCAGGCGGCACTCATGTGAAAAGTTTCGCATGCCCGTTTCGGGGATCTTCCGCACCCCCCTCGGGGGCGGAAAATCGCATTTCAGGCAGCCTGTCCCCGGAGGTAGCGGTGCCAGCCGCCGACGGGCTCCTCGGCCACGTCCATCGCCTGGAGTTTCGCGAGCACCTCGGGCCGCTGGACGTCCAGCCAGTCCACGAACTGGCGGAAGGAGACCATGCGCACGTCGGAGCCCTTCTGCTTCTCCTGGGCGATGTGGGTGAAGACGTGCTCGACGGCGTCCATGTAGATGCCGCCGTTCCACTCCTCGAAGTGGTTGCCGATGAAGAAGGGCGCGCGGTTCGTCTCGTAGGCCCGCTTGAAACCCGCGACGTAGGACGCGGACGCCTGGGTGCGCCAGCCCGGGTAGTTGTACGAGGGTGCCCGGGTGGTGGCGATCGACTGGTTGGCGAGGATGTTGTAGTCCATCGAGAGGACCTCGAAGCGGTGTCCGGGGAAGGGCATCGCCTGAAGGGGCAGGTCCCACAGCCCTTCCTTCTTCTGCGGCCAGCGCTGGACACCGCCGGGCGAGGAGGCGTCGTAGCGCCACCCGAGCTCCTTGACCGCGGGCAGCAGGTTGTTCTGGCCGAGCAGGCAGGGGGTGCGGGCGCCGATGAGTTCCTTCTCGTAGTCGAAGGGCAGCGGGGGCAGGTCGGTCCAGCCCGTGTTGGTGCGCCACTCGGTGACGAAGGACTTGGCCTGTTCGATCTCGCTGGTCCACTGACGGGGCGTCCAGTTGCCGACCGAGCCGGAGCCGCCGCAGAAGTGACCGTTGAAGTGGGTGCCGATCTCGTGGCCGTCGAGCCAGGCCTGACGGATCAGCTTCAGCGTGGAGCGGACGTGTTCGTCGCTCAGGTAGCCGATGTCCGAGGCGCCGCGGGGGTTGTTCGGCGGGTCGTAGAGGCGCTTCTTCGACTCGGGCAGCAGGTACAGCCCGGAGAGGAAGAACGTCATGTGCGCGTCGTGCTCATCGGCGAGCTGGAGGAAGCGTTCGAAGAGGCCGGTGCCGACCTCTCCGGCTCCGTCCCAGGAGAACACGACGAACTGCGGCGGGGTCTGGCCGGGTTCGAGCGGTACGGGGGCCTGGGGCTGGCGCGGCTGCTTGCCGGTGTAGGCGGTGGAGCCGTCGCCGATGAGCCGCACGGCAGGCTTCTTCGGGGCGCCGGGCCGGCCGGTGCCGGCCGTGGCGGAAGGGTCAGGATCGTGCTTGGCCTGCTTGCCCGAGGTGGTGCCGCACGCGGCGAGTCCGAGCGCGGTCGCCGCGCCCGCACCGAGGCCGATCATTCCCCTTCGGCTGACGTCGCGCATACGGTCCTCTTTTCATCGCACCCTCTCAGCTGACTCTCAGCTTGTATCCCATGAGAGGGCGCGATGAAGTCGCGGGTTCCGTTTAACGCGCGGAGATTTATATGATTTTACGAAGATGCGCCCATTTGGCGCGGATCTTCGCTTACGACCGTCAGGCCCCGAATGCCTTGTCCTTGCCCTTCACCGGCTTGGCGCCCGCGAGGAGATGAGCGGGCACCAGGTCGCGCGCGGGCTCGGTGTAGCCCACGGACACGATCTTGTCGCCGCGGTAGGTGAACGTGGTCAGCGACGCCAGGGTGCACTGCCGCTTGCGCGGGTCGTGCCACAGCCGCCGCTTCTCCGCGTAGCTGCGGACGATCCAGATCGGCAGCTGATGACTCACCACCACCGCCTCGTGGCCGCGCGCCGCGTCCTTGGCGGCGTCCAGCGCCCCCATCATGCGCACGACCTGGTCCACGTACGGCTCGCCCCAGGACGGCTTGAACGGGTTGACCAGGTGCTTCCAGTTCTCCGGCCGCCGCAGCGCGCCGTCCCCGACACCGAAGGTCTTGCCCTGGAAGACGTTGTCGGCCTCGATGAGGCGCCCGTCCGTCGCCAGGTCGAGCCCGTGCGCCTTCGCGATCGGCGTGGCCGTCTCCTGCGCCCGCTCCAGCGGCGAGGCCACGACATGCGTGACATCGCGCGAGGAGAGGTGCTCGGCCACCCGGTCGGCCATCTGCCGGCCCAGCTCGGACAGGTGATAGCCGGGCAGCCGCCCGTAGAGCACCCCGTCCGGGTTGTCGACCTCGCCGTGCCGCATCAGGTGGACGACGGTGATGTCGCCCGCGCCGTTCTTGCCGCTGATCTCGCTCATGCCGTGGCCTCCGCCGCTGCCCGCGCCGCCGCCGGAAGGGCGTCGGCGATCCGCTGAACCGCCTGGTCGTCATGGGCCGTCGACACGAACCACGACTCGAACGAGGACGGCGGCAGATAGACACCCCGCGCCAGCATCGCGTGGAAGAACGCGGTGTAGCGGAAGGACTCCTGCGACTTCGCGTCCTCGTAGTCGCGCACCTCACGTCCCGTGAAGAAGACGGAGAACATGTTCGAGGCGCGCTGGAGGCGGTGGGTCACGCCCTCCTTGGCGAGCGCCTCGGTCACCAGCGTCTGGATCCGCTCCGACACCGCGTCGACCTTGTCGTACGCGGCCTGGTCGAGCAGCCGCAGCTGCGCGAGCCCGGCGGCCGTGGCGACGGGATTGCCCGAAAGCGTGCCCGCCTGGTACACCGGCCCGGCCGGCGCGAGGTGCGCCATCACGTCCTCGCGACCACCGAACGCGGCGGCGGGGAAGCCGCCGCCCATCACCTTGCCGAAGGTCATCAGGTCGGGACGCACACCGTCGATCCCGTACCAGCCGGCCCTGCTGGTACGGAAGCCGGTCATCACCTCGTCGGAGATGTACAGGGCGCCGTTCTTCGCGCAGGCGTCCTTGAGGCCCTGGTTGAAGCCGCGCGCGGGCGGCACCACGCCCATGTTGCCGGGCGATGCCTCGGTGATCACACAGGCGATCTCGCCGGGGTGCGCGTGGAACGCGGCCTGCACGGCTTCGAGGTCGTTGTAGGGCAGGACGATGGTGTCGGCGGCCTGGGCGCCGGTGACTCCGGGCGTGTCCGGCAGCGCGAACGTCGCCAGCCCGCTGCCCGCCGCGGCGAGCAGCGAGTCGACATGGCCGTGGTAGCAGCCGGCGAACTTGATCACCTTGCTGCGCCGGGTGAACCCGCGGGCGAGCCGGATGGCCGACATCGTCGCCTCGGTGCCGCTGGAGACGAGGCGGACCTGCTCCACGGGCTCGACCCGGGCGACGATCTCCTCGGCGAGGGCGACCTCTCCCTCACCGGGCGTGCCGAAGGACGTACCGCGCGCGACGGCCTCCTGGACCGCGGCGATGACCTCGGGGCGGGAGTGCCCGAGGATCATCGGACCCCAGGAGCAGACGAGGTCGACGTACTCACGGCCGTCGGCGTCCGTCAGGTACGGACCGGTACCGGACACCATGAACCGGGGCGTACCGCCCACGGCGCGGAAGGCGCGCACCGGAGAATTCACGCCACCTGGTGTGACGGCCGCCGCACGGTCGAACAGCGACTGCGAGGCTGGGGCTTCGTAGGGATAAGGCAGTTCGGTCATGACCTGCGACGTCTCCGACTCCGGGGGGCTAGTGACCTCCTCAGGGTAGGCCAGGGGGCCCGGTGGGCCGCGAGGGGAAGAGCGGGGCGCCGTGAACGGACCGCCCCGGTGCGACGTACGGGTCTCATAAGGAATGATCCCGGCCATCGGCGGGCCGGTGTGACGGAGCCCGGTACGACAACCGGGTCCGCCGCCCCGGCCATCTGCGAAACTGGGACCACGAACGGACAGCTCACTGGAACGACGGTGTTCAGGGGCCGCGAAGATCCCGCGGACAGGTGTTTCGGCGCACGTTTCGGCGTGCGACCGTGGGGGAGGTCACTGTCACGATGATCGGGTTGCGTGGCGGGGGTCACGCGACTTAGAAAAGCAGTCGGGTGGAGATATGCATCGCGGTGGCGGACTGGGCGAGGGGACCGATGACCTCAACCCTCGGCGTGCCCGGCGGGGGAAGCACCGGCGTGAGGCGGAGGAAGCGGCCGGGAGAGCCGGACAGGTACAGGGTTCACACGGTGACCCCGACGAACGGATCGATCGCGCGGTCGAGCGACTGCGGGCGGAGAGCGGGAATGGTGGCCGAGTGGGGGTGACGTACAAATACTTCGGCGCGCCGGACGGCGCGACGGCCGCCAGGGTCCCGATCTCGATGCGTCCCGAAGAACTCGGCGGCGACGAACTCGGCATGAACGGCATGTTCACCAAGATCAAGCCGGAGACGATGGCCGCGATGGTCCTCACCGGCATAGAAGGCGTCCCCCTGAACAAGGTGCCGCCGCTCGAACTCGTCGTCCTGCACCCCGACTACGCCGTGGTCAAGCTCCCGATGACCGTCGTCGACCCGCTGCGCGGCATAGGCGAGGAGGCCGTGGGCGCGGCCGCCTTCATCTGGTCCACGGTCCCGGACCGCGGCGGCCCGCGCGACGCCTTCAACGTCTACCAGCTGCTGCACGAGTGGCAGGACTTCTCCCACCGCCTGCACGAGGCGGGGCACCAGCCGTACTGCCTGGTGTGGCCCTGATCCAGGGTTCCACGGCGACGGGCGGGGTTCTCGGACCCCGCCTTTTTCGTGCCCCACGCCCCGTGTCCCGCGCCCGCCGCCGGCCGCTGGCTCCCCGGCCCCTGCCTCCCGGCTCCCGGCTCCCGGCTCCCGGCTCCCGGCTCCCGGCTCCCGGCTCCCGGCTCCCGGCTCCCGGCTCCCGGCGACGGAACCACCCCGGCTAGAGCCCGCCCGCGACCCGCAGGACCGTGCCCGTCGTGTACGAGGCGTCGTCCGACAGGAGCCAGGCGACCGCGCCGGAGATCTCCTCCGGCCGGCCCGCCCGGCCCATGGGGACGGTGGCCGCCACCCGGGCCGGACGCTGCGGATCCTCGTGGAAGTCGGTCCAGACCGTGCCCGGGGCGACACCGTTGACGCGGATGCCGTCGGCCGCGACCTCTTTGGACAGCCCCACGGTCAGGGCGTCGACGGCCGCCTTCGCCGCGGCGTAGTGGACGTACTGCCCCGGACTGCCGAGGGTCGCCGCGGCCGACGAGATGTTGACGATCGCGCCCCCGCCGGAGACGGTCATCTCCCGTACGGCACGGCGCGCGCAGAGCAGATAGCCGAAGAGGTTGACCGCGAGCGCGTCCCGCATGCCGTCGGGGTCGGCGTCGGCCAGCGGTCCGTTGGGGCCGCTGACACCCGCGTTGTTCACCAGCCCGGTGACCGGGCCCAGAGCGGAGAGCGCCGTGTCGAAGAGCGCGTCGACCGCGGCGGGGTCCGAGGTGTCCACGGCCACCGGAAGACCGCGCCGGCCCGTGTCCTCGACGGCGCCCGCCACCTGCTCGGCCGCCTCGCGGTCGGACCGGTAGCCGATCACGACGTCATGCCCCTCCAGGGCCAGCCGCCGGCAGACGGCGGCACCGATACCGCGGCTGCCGCCGGTCACCACCGTGATCTTCCGCCCAGCGTGCATGATCGTCCCTCTTCCCGACGCGAACCATCAGTGTGACGGCGTCCTGGGTCCCCTGGTGTCCCGAGGCACCGCCGGGACACGACTCGTCCATGAAGGTCCAACGGCTCTCCCGTGACAAGAGCCGTCAGGGCAACGGGTTCTGACGGTGGGCACCCCGCCCGGAGCAGTCGGCGGCGCAGACGTGTCGCCGCCGATCGGGTCATGCGCGAGGCGCCGCCCGCGGTCGCCCCACGACCGGTGGACACCGTGAATCGGCTGGTCAGGGATGCCGAAACCGCCTCGGGGGACCGTCGGGGCGGGCGAGGGGCGGGGCCTTCGCCCTGGGCCGGGTGAGCTCCCCGGGTGGTGCGCTTCGCTCATCGGATTGACGGTTGATCACGTCGCACCGGATTTTCATCTGCTGACAAGAGGTCAGCTGCCCGGTCTGACGGAAGGACTTCGACAATGCGATCTGCCCGCATGCTCCTGGCCGCCGCCACGGCCACCGCCGCTCTCGCGATCGCCGCCCCGGGGGCGTACGCCGCCACGGCCGGCGACTGGGACCACAGCGACTCCTCCTCTTCCTCCTCCACCAAGGACCACGAGGACTCCTCCACCAAGGGCCACGAGGACTCCGGCTCCACCAAGGGCCACGACGACTCCGGTTACGGCAAGGAGCACGACGACTCCGGATACGGCCAGGAGCACGGCAAGGACGACAGCGACCACGGCAAGCCCAGCTGGCACCACGAGAAGCCGGAAGGCGGCGTGCACACCGGTGGCGGTGCGCTGATGTCCATCAAGACGGACGACTCCTCGAAGGGCGACAAGAAGTACGACCCGGAGACCTACAAGGACAAGGACTCCTCCAGCTCCGACCACGGCAGCGGCTCCTGGGACTCCGGTTCGGACAAGGGCTCGTGGGACTCGGGCAGCAAGGAGTCCGAGGAGAAGCCGCACGGCGGCATGCACACGGGTGGCGGCGGTCTCGCCACGTCGTCCGGTGTGACGGCCGGCGGCGTCGGTGTCCTCGGCCTCGCGGCCGCGGGCGTGTACATGCTGCGCCGTAGGAGCTCACAGGGTGGTGTGGCCTGACCATGCCCGACGACATAGCGGTCCGGGCCGCCACCCCTTCACCTGTGGCGGCCCGGCCGGTCTCTCCTCCTGCTCCTGCTCCTCCTGCTCCTGTTTCTGCTGCTCCTGCATCTGCTGGCCCTGCTGCTCCTACATCTGCTCCTGCTGGTCCTGCTTCCGCTGCTCCCTGTGCTGCTTCCGCTGAGCCTTCCGCTGAGCCTTCCGCTTGCTGAGCCTTCTGCCTCTTCTCTCGCCCTCGCCGACTTTGCCGCTGTTCCCGTTGTCGTCGCCCAGTCCGTTCCGCTCCGCTGCCCGACCCGATGAGGTGGTGCCCGATGGCAGCCCGGTCGTCCTCTCCCGCCGAGATCCCCGACACGTCACCCGGCACGTCACCCGAGCGGTCCTTCCGGCGCCGTGCGACTTGGGTCGTGTGGTGCGCCGGCATCGCGGTCCTGATCGCCACCAACGTGCTCCACCGCCAGGACGAACCCTCCGGTCCCTCCCCCACCGCTCCCGCCGCGGCGGCCCCCGGACACACGCACCCGCCCCTGTCCTCGGCCTCGCCCTCGAACGACCGCCCGGCGGCGCGGCACCTCCCGCGCGCCGAGCCGACCCGGCTGCTCATCCCGAAGATCTCGGTGGACGCGCCCTTCACCGAACTCGCCCTTGACTCCACGGGCAAGCTCCAGCCCCCGCCCGCGAACGACACGAACATGGTCGGCTGGTACGCCGACGGCGTCTCCCCCGGTGAGGCGGGAGCGGCGATCATCGCCGGGCACGTCGACACGAAGACGTCCGCCGCCGTGTTCGCCGGTCTCGGCGATCTGAAGAAGGGCGACAAGTTCAGCGTCGAACGGTCCGACGGCCGGACGGCGAACTTCGTCGTCGACAGCGCGGAGACCTTCGCGAAGAACGCCTTCCCCGACGACCGCGTGTACGCCGACACTCCCGACGCCGAGGTCCGCCTCATCACCTGCGCCGGAACGTACGACCGCACGGTCAAGGACTACACCGACAACCTGGTGGTCTTCGCCCACCTCGTCTGAGCGAGAGCGGGCGGCCTCGGCAGCGGGCAGCGGTGCGCACCGTACGCCTTTGACACAGCGCGTGCGGAGCGCATCGCGTGCGCGCACATCCCGCAGGGAGCGCCTCGGCCTTGTCGCAACGTTGACGCCATGGCTCGTCAAAGTCCCGTCAACGCACATCGCCCCCGGTCCCAGGGCTCACTACCGTCGGACGTATGGATCCCCGCGACGACGCCCGCGCCGCGGCCGAGGCGCCCCCGCCACCGGCCGGGGAGGTCGCGCACGATCTGCGCTGGGCCCAGGACCTGCGCAGCTCGATCCGCTGCGCGGGCGCGCTCCTCGCCCTGCTGGTCCTGACCGACGGCGTCGCCGGCACGCTCACCGGCCCGCGCGCCCTGTTGTGGTGCGGGCTCGCGGCGCTGCTCTTCGTCATCCTGTGCCCCGCCCGGATCACCGCGGGCGAGGGCTGGATCAGCTCCCAGGGACCGCTCGGCACCCGGCGGGTACGGACGGACCGGCTGGTGTCCGTGCGCTGCCTGGACGGCGTCGGACAGCGGCTCGTCCTGCGCGACGCCCTCGGAGCGCGTCTGGAGATCGACCCCCATGTCCTGGCCGCCAGCCCCGAGTTGTGGCACCGCCTGGACGAGGACGCCCGTCTCTCCGCCCGGCGCGGCACCCTCACCTGCGGAGAGACGGCACTGCGCCGCGTCTCGGAACGGATCGACCGCGAGACCGCGCGGACGGTGTTCAAGGTCTCGGGGCTGGAGTGAATGCCCGGGATGGACCGAATGTCCTGGCCGACCGAGTGTCGGGGCCGCCCGACCCGTCCGGGCGGGCTTAACCTCCGCCCGTGCTCAACGTGACGGGGATCCTCAAACGCCTGGTGATCGGCCGCGCGATGCGCAGCGAGGAACTGACCGAGACGCTGCTGCCCAAACGGCTGGCCCTGCCCGTCTTCGCCTCGGACCCGCTGTCGTCCGTGGCCTACGCGACCCAGGAGATCCTGCTCGTCCTCACCCTCGGCGGACTGGCGTACCTGCACTTCACGCCCTGGATCGCCGGGGCGGTGGTGGCGCTGATGGCCGTCGTGGTGCTGTCGTACCGGCAGGTGGTGCACGCCTATCCGAGCGGCGGCGGCAGCTTCGAGGTGGCGACCACGAACCTGGGCCCCTCGGCCGGACTGGTCGTCGCCGCCTCGCTCCTGGTCGACTACGTCATGACGGTCGCCGTCTCGGTCGCCTCGGGCGTCGACAACATCATCTCGGCGCTCCCCGGGCTCGCCCATCAGCGGGTCCTGATGGCGCTCGTCTTCGTCGCGCTGCTGGCGGCCATCAATCTGCGCGGGATGCGCGAGTCGGGACGGGCCTTCGCCGCGCCGACCTATCTGTTCATCGGCGGTGTCCTGATCATGGTGGTCACCGGGCTGATCCGCTATCTCCTCGGGGACCCGCCGGTCGCCGCGAGCGCCGCCTACGGGATCACCCCGGACCCCGCCGACGCGCATCTGACGGGCCTGGCCCTGCTCATGCTGGTCCTGCGCGCGTTCTCCTCCGGCTGCACGGCGCTGACCGGCGTGGAGGCGATCTCCAACGGCGTCCCGGCGTTCCGCGAGCCCAAGTCGCGCAACGCCGCCACCACCCTGGCCGCGATGGGCGGGCTCGCGATCCTCATGTTCGCCGGGGTCACCACCCTGGCGCTGGTCTCGAAGGTGCACATCACCGACGACGCGTGCCGGCTCACCGGTCTCGACGGGGACTGCGCCACCTACACCCAGCGCACGGTCATCGCGCAGATCGCGGCGGCGGTGTTCGGCGGGGAGCGCAGCGTCGGCTTCTACTTCATCCAGGCCGTGACGGCCCTGGTCCTGATCCTGGCCGCGAACACCGCGTTCAACGGCTTCCCCCTGCTGTCCTCCATCCTCGCCCAACACCGTTATCTGCCGCACCAGTTGCACAACCGAGGAGACCGGCTGGCCTTCTCCAACGGCATCCTGGCCCTGGCGATCGTCGCGGGCCTGCTGCTGTGGGGCTACCGGGCGAACGTCACCAGCCTCATCCACCTCTACATCCTGGGCGTGTTCACCTCCTTCACGCTCTCCCAGCTCGGCATGGTGCGGCACTGGAACCGCGCGCTGCGCACCGAACCCGACGGCGCCACCCGCAGGCGCCACCACACCGCGCGCCTGATCAACGCGGTGGGCGCGGTCGTCACCGGCTTCGTCCTGCTCATCGTCCTGACCACCAAGTTCACCCAGGGCGCGTGGCTGGCCGTCCTCGCCGCGAGCGTGCTGTGGGTGACGATGCGCGCGGTTCGACGCCACTACGACAGCACGGCGGCGGAGCTGGCGATCACCGATCCGCACACGGAACTCACCCCGCCCAGCCGGGTGTTCGCGATCGTGCTGGTGTCCCGGCTGCACAAGCCGACCCTGCGGGCCCTCGCCTACGCGCACGCCACGCACCCCTACCGGCTGGAGGCGCTGACCGTCGCCGTCGACCAGGCCGCCACGGCCGAGCTGCGCCGGCACTGGGAGGAGTACGGCATCGACGTACCGCTGAAGATCGTCGACTCCCCCTACCGTGAGATCACCCGGCCGGTCGTCGGGTACGTCCGCTCCATCCGCCGCGAGAGTCCGAGCGACGCCGTCGCCGTCTTCGTCCCCGAGTACGTCGTGGGCCACTGGTGGGAGAACATCCTGCACAACCAGTCCGCCCTGTGGCTCAAGAGCCGGCTGCTCTTCACCCCGGGCGTGATGGTCACGAGCGTGCCCTGGCAGCTCACTTCCTCGGCCCACGCCGACCGGCCGGCGGCCCGGGCTCCCGGGTCCGTCCGCCGGGGTGAGCCGCCGGTTCCCCCACGGCCACGGACCCGCTAGGTGTATTGATCACGAGCGTTGTTGACACTGGCGGGTCTTGAACATGGCGAAGACCTCCGATGTGGTGGAGCTGTCTAGGACTGCACCGCA
>NZ_JBVHLK010000023.1:0-118935 GCF_055559015.1 Streptomyces sp. NPDC024698
CGGTGCAGTCCTAGACAGCTCCACCACATCGGAGGTCTTCGCCATGTTCAAGACCCGCCAGTGTCAACAACGCTCGTGATCAATACAGCTAGGGCCTGTCGTTTGGATCAGTTCGCAGACGCAGCCCCGTCGATGCCTTGCGACCTGATCCAAACGACAGGCCCCAGGTCTCCCCTCTGCCGCGTGAACCAGTCGAGAGGGCATGCGCACAGGTCAGCGGCCATGGGCAGTCCTCGTGGCAAGTCACCGCGCCGCCCAATCCCTTGATCCACATCCGACAGGCGACAATCACCTCCATGGACGAACGACCGAACGACACCGAGAGCCGACTCGTCAGGATCGAGCGGCTTCTGGAGTCCGGGGAACAGCAAGTGGCGCCCGCCTGGCGCAGGGCGACGCGCGGTGAGCCGCGTTGGGCGGTGACCGTCGCGGTCCTGGCGGCGGTCGGCCTCCAGCTGAGGCTGCCCGAGCATCTGACCCTGCTGCCGTACGGGCTGCTGCCGGGCCTGGAGGCGGTCCTGCTGATAGGCCTCGTCGCCGCCAACCCCCGCCGGGTCGAGCCCCGGAACAAGCGGCTGCGCTCGCTGGGCCTGACGCTGATCGGGCTGATCAGCCTCGCCAACGGCTGGGCCGCGACCCAGCTGGTGCGCGGCCTCGTACACGGCACCGAGACGTCGGGCGCCGCGAAACTGCTGCTGACCGGCGGCAACATCTGGCTGACGAACGTCATCGTGTTCGCCCTGTGGTACTGGGAGTTGGACCGGGGCGGGCCGGCGAACCGCATGATGGGCCAACGGCAGTTCGCCGACTTCCTCTTCGTGCAGATGCAGAGCCCCGAGTCCGCCCGGCCTGACTGGGAACCGGCGTTCCTGGACTACCTGTATCTGTCCTTCACCAACTCCACCGCGTTCAGCCCGACCGACGTGATGCCCCTGTCCCGCTGGGCCAAGATGCTGATGATGCTCCAGTCCACGGTGTCGCTGATGACGGTGGTGCTGGTGGTGGCCCGCGCGGTCAATATCCTGAAGTGACCGCCGGCGTCCACGACGCGGACGCTCCGGCTACAAGATGTCCACAGCATCTAGTGTGCTGGGCCACAGGGGCGCCGACCGACGGAGGAGAGCCCGGACATGGCCGAGGTGCGGACCGAGCGGGACGTCAGAAACAGGGACACGGTGGTCGCGCTCCGCGATGTGAGCGTCCACCGGCACACGAACAGCCAGGTGATCCTCGCGGAGATCGACTGGACGGTCCGGGCCGGTGAGCACTGGGCCCTGCTCGGAGCCAACGGCGCGGGCAAGACGAGCCTGCTGCGCCTGCTGGGCGCCCTGATGCATCCGACCACGGGGAGCGTCGAGGTGCTCGGCTCCCGCCTCGGCCGGGTCGACGTCCGTGAGCTGCGCGCCCGCATCGGCCATGTCAGCACGGCCCAGCGGGTTCCGCAGGACCTCGACGCCCACGGTGTCGTCCTGACGGGCCACACCGGCACCGTCCAGCCGCTGTGGCGGAAGTACGACGCCGAGGTGCGCCGGCGCGCCCACGAACTGCTCGCCGAGCTGGACATCAAGGAGCTCGCCGACCGGCCCTACGGGGTCTGCTCGGGCGGCCAGCGGGCCCGCGTCCTGATCGCCAGGGCCCTGATGGCCGAGCCGGCCCTGCTGCTGCTCGACGAGCCGTTCAACGCGCTGGATCTGCCCTCACGGGAAGACCTCGTCGAGGCCATGCAGCGGCTGGCCGAGAGCCGTCCGGACCTGGCCACGGTGACGGTCACCCACCATCTGGAGGAGCTGTCCCCGGCGGTCGGCCATACCCTGCTTCTGCGCGAGGGGCGCGTCCTCGCACAGGGACCCGTCGCCGCCACCCTGACCGACTCCTGGATGACGAGCTGCTTCGGCCGGCGCATCACCGTGGTCCGGCACGGCGGACGCTGGGCCGCCTATTCCGGCTCCCACCAGGGTAGTTGACAGCGGTACGAAGCAACTCGCGGCGCGGGAAAGGAACATGGCGGGCGCTTCACGGCGCCCCGCGCGTGCGGACGGCGCGCACGAACGGCATCGGCGCAGCCCCCTCCAGGACGCCCAACCGCATGGCGGGGCGCACCAGTTGGAGGAGTGTGCCCTGTACGCGCCCCCGCTCGGACGGCGAAAATGCGCCTGTCGACGGCGATTTCGCCAGGACACCGAGTACCCCGCCGCCAAGTCACCAGGAAAGCAGGTCGGCTGTCGTGCTGTTGCGTCTGCCCACATCCGTGTCCGAAGCACAGGAGTACCTGACCGAAGGGGCGGTTCCCATTGGCGGGGCGACCCTGGTGTGGGCCACCTGGCAACGGGACGGGTTCCCCGACCGCGCCATGTCGCTCCGCGAGCTCCCGGAGGCCAACACGATCGAGCGCGAGGCCCTGGGCTCGGCCGTGGTGCTGAACCGTATAGACGACCGGGTGCCCGAGGTGCTGCGCCGGGCCGCCGCCGGAGTGGGAACCGGTGCCGTGCGCCGGACCGCCACCGTGGGCGGCAACATCGTGGGCAGCACGCTGCGTTGTCTGCTGCCCGCGGCCCTCGTCCTCGACGCCCGAGCGGTGATCCTGGAGCCGGAAGGCGTCACCGAGACCGATCTGGCCGAGGTGCTCGCCAAGCGGCAGCTGCTCCTGAGCCTGCGCTGGCGGGCACCGGTCACCAGCAACTACCACAAGGCCGCGGCCGATCCGGGCGGCGCGTCGCCGCTCGTCGTCGCCGCCGCGCTCCACCCGGAGGAGGGCGGCACGCACCGCCTGCGTGTCGCGGTCCGTTCCGAGGACGAGGTGTTCAGCGAGAGCGCGTTGCGCCGGGGCGACACCGATGGCATTCTGCGCGGGCTACGGGACGGCTCCTTCGGCCGGCTTCCGGCCGCGGCATGGGAGCTGGTCGGCCGACAGGTGACCGACCTCCTGGCGCGTCCCGACGCCGCGCGGTCCGCGTAGGCCGGGCACACTCGGCCCGGTCCTGACGGCCGCCCCGGGGTCCCGGGACGAGGGCCGCGGAAATTCAACAGCGGCCGGACCGTCGTACGGATCCGGGAACACCGGCGGCGAGGCGCTCACCTCCACCGAGCCGCCGCCGTAGCCGTTCCCTTCCGCTGACCTGCGCTTTCCATGGGATCGGTGCCAGGGTGTCGTGTCCGCGCACGACACCCCGGCACCGGTCGCGGCACCCCTGCCCTAATTCATCGTTGTGGAAGTCGCGCGGCGAACTCACGACTCTGGATCCAGGCACCGGGAACCTCCCGGACCGCTCGGACGAAGGACGGAGCTCATGCCCTCCACGCGCGCCCCCGCCGCCGGTCCCGCACCGGCCGCACGTCACAACCTGGTCCTGGTGGTCACCTGCCTCGCCCTCGGCACGGTGGTCGCCGCCATGGCATCGCTGAACGTGGCGCTGCCCGATCTCGCCCGCGAGACACACGCCACGCAGACCCAGCTGTCCTGGGTCATCGACGCCTACAGCCTGGTCTTCGCGTCCCTGCTGCTGCCGGCCGGCGCCCTGGGCGACCGCTTCGGCCGCAGGCGCGCCCTGCTCGCGGGGCTGGCGATCTTCGGCGCCGGGTCCGCCGCCGCCGCGCTGACGACCGAACCCTCCACCCTCATCGCCCTGCGGGGCGTCCTCGGGGTGGGCGCGGCCCTGGTCATGCCGGCCACGCTGTCGACCATCACCAGTACGTTCCCGCGCGCCCAGCGGGCCCGGGCGGTGAGCGTCTGGGCGGCGGTCGCCGGAGCCAGCGCCCTGGTGGGCCTGTTCGCCACCGGGGCCCTGCTGGAGGGCTGGTCATGGCGCTCGGTGTTCCTGCTGAACGTCGCCCTGGCCCTGGTCGCCCTGATCGGAACGCTGCTGTTCGTGCCGGAGTCCGCGGAACCGCGGCAGCCGCGGCTCGACGTCGGCGGCGCCCTGCTCGCCGTGGCGGGCCTGGTCGCCCTGGTCTACTCGATCATCGAGGCACCGACCCGCGGGTGGGCCGACCCGGTCACCCTCGCCGGCATCGGGCTCGGCCTGGCCGTGCTGACGGGATTCGTCCTCTTCGAACTGCGCCGTGAGAACCCGCTGCTCGACCCCCGGCTGTTCCGCAACCGCCACTTCGCCGCGGGTTCGCTGTCGATCATGCTTCAGTTCTTCGTGTTCTTCGGGTTCGTCTTCGTGATGATGCAGTACCTCCAACTGGTGCGGGGCGACAGCGCGTTGATGGCGGCCACGTCCATGCTGCCCATGGCCCTGACGATGGTGCCGATCTCCCGAGCCACCCCGGCCCTGGTCGGCCGGTTCGGATTCCGGGGGCCCTGGGTGGCCGGTCTCGCCGGTGTCGCCGCGGGCATGGGGATCCTCTCCCGGCTCGACGCGTCCAGCCCGTACTGGCTGATCGCGGCCGGTCTCGTGCCGCTGGGCGCGGGAATGGGTCTGGCCATGACCCCGGCCACGACGGCGATCACGGACGCCCTGCCGCGCTCGCTCCAGAACGTCGGTTCGGCCATGAACGACCTGGCGCGCGAGCTGGGCGGCGCCCTCGGGATCGCCGTCCTCGGCAGCCTGCTGAGCGCCGCCTACCGCGACCACCTGAGTCTGCCCGGACTGCCGCAGCAGGTGGCGGACGCGGCCCGCTCGTCCCTGGCCGCCGCCCACGCCATCGGCGGTCCTGTCTCCGGCCGGGCGACGACCGCCTTCGTCGACGGCATGCACCTGGCACTCCTCGGCGCGGCATCGGCCGCCGTGCTCGCCGCCGTCGCCGTCGCGGCCCTGCTGCGTTCGGCTCCTCGGCCGGAGGCTCCCGCCGAGGTCCCGGACATGCCGGAGCCCGCCGACACGCCGAAGCAGCCCTCGTACCGCTGATACGGCCGTCGGACCATCGAGACGGCCCCCTAGTCCCACTGATACGGCCGTGAACACCCCGGACCGGCACCTCGCACGTCGCGAGGCGCCGGTCCCTCTCGTACGCGCACGGGCCCCCGGCCTCGTCCCCGCACGGCGCCGGTCCCTCTCGCACGCGCACGAGCCACCGGCTTCGTCCCCGCACGGCGCCGATCCTTCTCCTACGCGCACAGGCCCCCGGCGCGCAGGACTCCCCCAGCACATCGCACCCCGCGCCGGGGGGAGGGAACAGACCCGCGGATCAGGGGCGCGGCGCGGGCCGCCCCGCCGGCCGGGCGTTGCGCAGGGGGCGTCCGGGGCCATGCAGGGCCAGCCGCAGATGCGGGCTCACATAACGGACCACCTCGTCGGCCGTCATCGAGACGATCGGCTCCAGGCGCAGCAGATAGCGGCCCGCGATCAGGCCGGCGACCACGGTGGTGAACGCGGCGGCCCGCTGCCGGGCGTCCCGTCCGGGTACCAGTCCCGCGATCCGGTCGACGATCTCTCGCTCGACCGCCTCCTTCACCAGGGGGCCGAGCCCGTCGTCGTCGATGGCGGTCTTCAGCATCGCGAGCAGGGGCGGGCCGGTCACGGGGTCGTCCCAGACGGCGAGGACCTGACGGACGACCCGTTCGGGGAGCGTGCTGAGGTCGCCCTCCTCGACGGCCCGCGCGAGGAGTTCGGCCGGGTTGGCGCCCAGCGCCAGCGCGGCACCGAACAGCCCCTTCTTGGACCCGAAGTAGTAGCTGATCAGGGCGAGGTCGACCTCGGCCTCCCCGGCGACGGACCGCAGGGTCACGGCGTGATAGCCGTCCTCCAGGAAACGGCGCCGGGCGACGTCCAGGATCACGGCCCGGGTGTCCGGGCTTCCCGGCCTGCGGCCCCGCTGCGTGCCACGGTTATTCATCACGGACGAATTCTAGAGGCGCCGACGAGGACGGCCACCGGGCGTCGCGCGACATCGCTCCGCCCGCCGGAGCGTCACCGTGCGTCCTGGCGCGCGACCGTGTGTACCGATGAATTGTGCAGTGTCCTGATACATCGCTCTGCGTGCCGTTGTCTGCCGGTTCTCACGAAATGGCATCGTTAATCCGTATGAGTGGTACATCACACACCGAAGCCGTAGCGTCGAGGCAGAGCCGACACGCTGACGGCCACATGACAGAGCGTCCCGCACGGAGCTGATATGCGCACAAACTCGATCCGGACCGCGTTCACCGTTCTCGCGGCCGCGGCGCTCACAGCGGTCATGGGTACCGCTTCCGCAGCCCCCGCCGCTTCGCACACCGTGAAGCAGCGGCAGACGACCCCCGTACTCGTGGACTGCCTCTGGCACCCTGACGTGCGCCCCGCCGACTTCATCCTGGCCTGCGGCGACGGCAACAGCCGCCTCACCTCGCTCCACTGGTCGCACTGGAACCAGCACTCCGCGGTCGCCCAGGGCGTCAACATGGTGAACGACTGCAAGCCGTACTGCGCGGCGGGCAAGTTCCACTCGTACCCGGTCGCCGTCGTGCTGGACCAGCCGCAGCCGTGGAAGAAGAAGCCGCAGCTCCAGCACTACGCGCGCATGACGCTGATCTACACCCAGGGCCACCCCGACGGTTACGCGCACAAGGTCGGCTACCCGCTGTGGAACTGACGGCCGCCGCCCACCGGCACGGCACGGCGCGCTGACGGTCCCGTCCGGGGCCGCGTCGGGGGTCACCCGAGCACCGGCGGCGCCGGACTCGCCGACGGTGGACACCGTGCGGAACCCCACCGCCACAGAAACAGGTACAAAATGGGGCATGTGGGTATCCGGCGCATGTCAGTGGACCGTCTCGTGGAGCAACCGTCGGGCCGCGGTCTGGTGGCGATCCCGCTCGCGTTGATCGTCGTGATCACCGTGGTGGACATCCGCTCCCCCACCGACGTCCACCTGGGCCCCCTGCTCGTCATCGCGCCGACCCTGACGGCCTCGCTCGCCAGCCCCGGCCTGACGGCTCTGGTCGGTCTGCTCGCCGTCGCCGCCCAGGTGGTCATCGGGGTGCTCCACGGCGGACTCGGCACCACCAATCACATCGCGCAGATCATCGCCCTGGTGGTGCTCTCCGCCCTGGTGGTGTTCGTGTGCCGGGTACGAGAGCGGCGCGCCCGGGAGCTGGTGCGGGCGCGCTCGATCGCCGAGACCGCGCAACGGGTGCTGCTGCGGCCCCCACCCCGGCGGATCGGTCCGCTGCGGGTGGCGTGGCTGTATCTGGCCGCCGAGGACGACACCCAGATCGGCGGTGACCTGTTCGCCGTCACCCGGGCGGCCGAGGCCTCCACCCGCGTCATCATCGGGGACGTCCGGGGCAAGGGGCTGGCCGCCATCGGCGAGGCCTCGGTGGTGCTCGGCGCCTTCCGCGAGGGCGCCCACCGGTACGCCACCCTGCCCGAACTGACGGCGGCCCTGGAGGTGAGCGTGTGCCGGGACCTGGACGAGGTGGCCGACACGGAACACGACCCGGGCGAACACTTCGTCACGGCGCTCGTCCTCGACATCCCGGACGACGGCACCCAGGTGGAGATGATCAACTGCGGTCATCCGCCGCCCCTGCTCCTGCGCGACGGCCGGGTCACCGTCCTGCACGCCCGGCACCCCGTGCCCCCGCTGGGCATGTGCGAGCTGCCCGCCGCCAGCCACCACACCGACCCGTTCTCCTTCGAGCCCGGCGACTTCCTGCTGCTGTACACGGACGGGGTGATCGAGGCCCGCTCCCCCGACGGCACCTTCTATCCCCTGGCCGAACGGGTCGCCGGCTTCACCGCCTCCAACCCCGACGTCCTGCTGCGCCGGATCCACGACGACCTCGTCCGGCACATCGGAGACCTGCCCGGCGACGACGCCGCGTTCCTTGTCGTCGAACGCACCCCCGCTCACCACCTCCACCTCCCCCACCGCCCCCTGGACGGCCATCACCGGCTCCGCCCCGACGAATCGCCGCCCACCGCACCCCGCTGACGCCCGAGTAGCGATGCGGGTCGCCCCGGGGCCACGATGGGAGAGATCGACTCGACCCAGGGGGCTGGACAAGGAGGCTCCCGTGGCGCGCACCTTCGGAACCGACGTCGTGGTGGTGGGTGCGGGCCCGGTGGGTCTGACCGCGGCGGCGGCGCTGCGCGGACGCGGAATCCGCTGCCGGATCGTCGACCGGCTTCCCGCCCGGCTCCCGTACGCGAAGGCGGTGGGCGTCCAGCCGCGCACCCTGGAGATCTGGGACCACATGGGGCTCACCCGCACGGTGCTCGAGGCGGCCGTGCCGATGCTCGGGCAGCTTGCCTACGTCGACGGCGCCGAGCAGCCCCGCGTCGACCTCGTCCTGCCGCCCGAAGTCCCGTACGGATTCGCCGCGTTGCCTCAGTACGAGACCGAACGCATCATCGAGGCGCATCTCGCGCGGTTCGGGACCGGGATCGAACGGGGCACGGAACTGGTCTCGTTCGACCAGGACACCGACGGCGTGACGGTCGCCCTGCGGTCGGCGTCCGGGGCCGGGGAAGAGGTCAGGGCGCGCTATCTGGTGGGCTGCGACGGCGCGCACAGCCTCGTACGCAAGCAGCTGGGGCTCACCTTCGAGGGGAGCGCGTTCCCCGAGGAGTACATGCTCGGGGACGTCGAGGTGGACTGGGACCTGCCGCAGGGCTACGGCGTCCGCTCGACGCACAGGAACACCGACGGCGAGGTGGACGACCTCCTGGTGTGCATCCCGCTGCCCGGCGCGAACCGGTACCGCATGTCGATGACGGTCCCGCCCGAACTCTCCGCGGCGGGACGGAGCGACGGGCCCGGTGCGCCGGCCGACGGCGTCGTCCACGGCCTGGAGACCGGACACGAGCCCGCGCTCTCCGACATCCAGGCCGTGCTCGACCGGCTGTCCCCCCGGCCCACGACCGCCTCCCGGCTGCGCTGGTCCTCGGTCTTCCGCATCAGCCACCGGATCGTCGACCGCTACGGCGTCGGCCGGGTCTTCGTCGCGGGCGACGCGGCGCACATCCACCCCCCGACCGGCGCCCAGGGCATGAACACCGGGATCCAGGACGCCTGGAACCTGGCCTGGAAACTCGCCCTCGCCATCGAGGGCGGCGCGAACGACGGGCTGGCGGAGAGTTACGACGCCGAGCGCCGGCCCGTCGGCGAGGAGGTCGTCGAGCGCACGGTCCGCCACGCGACCCAGGGCATCCAGGCCGACCCCGCCGACCCGGCGACCCTCATGCTGCGCGAGGCCCAACTCCTCGTCGGCTACCGCGGGAGCCCGCTGGTGGGACCGGCCGCCGAGGGACCCGGCCCGCAGCCGGGCGACCGCGCTCCCGACTGCGCCGGCCTCGCGGCGCACATCGCCGCCTTCCCGCTGCGCCTTTACGACCTCCTGCGCGACCGCGGACACACGCTGCTGGTGTACGGGGACGGCGAGCAGGGCGGCCAACTCGCCGAGGCGGCGGGTGAGTTCTCCGGGGGCCGGGTCGGCACCTGTGTGATCCGGCCCTCCGGCACCGCCATGGAGACGTCGTCGCCGCCCGTGTACGTCGACACGCTCGGCGAGTTCGCCCGTCTCTACGGGGCTTCCGACGGGCCGGTCGCCTTCCTGGTCCGCCCCGACGGATACATCGGCGCCCGGCTCTCCCCGCCGACGGCGGCACGGCTGACGGCGCAGCTCGCGCTCACCTTCGCCCCGGCGGACGCCGTCACCCGGTGACGGCACCGGTCCGCCCGTCTCAACAGACGTGGTCAGTCCATCAGTTGGGCCGCCAGGGTGGCACCGAGCTCCCAGCACGCCTCGATGTCGGCCTTGCCCGGCTCTCCGGTCACCTTCACGGCCTCGGCCGCACGGCGCCAACCCAGGCCGGTCGTCACGGACTCGACGCCGCGCACCGCTCCCGTGACGTCGTTCCCGCCGTGGACGTAGTAGCCGAAGGGGCGGGCAGCCGTCGTATCGAGGCAGGGGTAGTAGACCTGGTCGAAGAAGTGCTTCAGCGCGCCGGACATGTAGCCGAGGTTGGCCGGGGTGCCCAGCACATAGCCGTCGGCGGCCAGCACGTCCGAGGCGGTCGCCTCCAACGCCGCCCGCCGCACCACCCGTACGCCCTCGATCTCCGGCGCCGTCGCCCCGGAGAGAACGGCCTCGAACAGGGCCTGGCAGTTGGGCGAGGGCGTGTGATGCACGATCAGCAGAGTAGGCACACCCCGCACCCTGCCCCGCCGCCCACCGTCACCGCAAGCACCACCCCGCCGCACCGGTGAGCCGTGCGCGGGCACCGTCCGTGACGTGCGGCGCACACCCGGAAGGCGGCCGTCGGCCCGGCTGCACGATCCTGCGCGCGGTGCCAGGCTGGAAGTAATCCGGAGCCGCTGGAGCCCGGCTGTTTCGGCACACCTCGACCGAAGGGTGATCCGATGACCAGCCGCCGAAAGAAGGACGGCCAGCACTCCTGGAGGCATTGGACGAATACGGCGGCTACACCCAGGAACAGATCGACCGCATAGTGAAGAAGGCCAGTCTGGCCGCGCTCGCCGAGCACACCCGGCTCGCCGTGATGGCGGTCGAGGAGACCCGGCGCGGCGTCTTCGAGGACAAGGCCGTCAAGAACATTTTCGCCTGCGAGAACATCACCCACTCGATGAAGGGCGTGAAGACCGTCGGCGTGATCCGCGGGTGATCGCCGGGGTCACTCCCGTCACGAACCCCACGTCCACCACCATCTTCAAGGCCCTCATGGCGTTGAAGACCCGCAACCCGATCATCTTCGGCTTCCACCCGGCCGCGCAGAACTGCTCCGCCGAGGCCGCCCGGATCGTCCGGGACGCGGCCGTGCGGGCGGGCGCCCCGGCCCACTGCGTGCAGTGGATCGAGCGGCCCTCGAAGGAGGCCACCAGCGCCCTCATGAACCACCCGGGAGTGGCGTCGATCCTGGCCACGGGCGGCAACGCGACGGTCCGGGCCGCCTACAGCTGCGGCAAGCCCGCGCTGGGCGTCGGGGCCGGCAACGTACCCGCGTACATCGAGAAGAGCGCCCAGATAGGGCGTGCGGTCAACGACGTGGTGCTGTCCAAGACTTACGACTACGGCATGGTGTGCGCCTCGGAACAGGCCGTGATCCTGGACCGCGAGATCCGGGACGAGGCGATCTCCGAGTTCCGCAAGCTCAAGGCGTACACGGCCGACAACCACGAGAAGGCGCTTCTGGAGGCGTATCTCTTCAGTGTCGCCGCGGACGAGCAGGGCGGACGGGACTGCGCGGGCGCCCACTTGAACGCCGACATCGTCGGGCAGAGCGCGCTCGCCATCGCCGAGGGGGCCGGCTTCGAGGTGCCCGAGGACACCTCGGTGATCCTGGCCTAGGTCTCCGAGGTAGGCGTCGAAGAGCCGCTGACTCGGGAGAAGCTGTGCCCGGTGCTGGCCGTGCTGACGGTGGACGGCCGGGCCGAGGGGGTGCGGCTGGCCACCGAGATGGTGGAGTTCAACGGTCTGGGGCACTCGGCCGCCGTGCACACCGAGGACGCGGCCTTCGCCGAGGAGTACGGGCACGCCGTCAAGGCCTGCCGGGTGATCTGGAACGCGCCCACCTCGCAGGGCGGGATCGGTGACGTCTACAACGCGTTCATGCCGTCCCTGACCCTGGGCTGCGGCTCGTACGGCAGCAACTCGGTCTGCGGCGGCTTCACCATCAGCGGCGGCGAACCCCTCCTGCAACCGGACTTCACCGGGGAGATCCTCCGTCTGTGTCACGGGGAACTCGGCCTGCACACCGCCCTGGACACGTCCGGTTTCCTCGGGGCCCGCGCCTCCGACACCCTGCTGGCCGACGTCGACCTGGTGCTGCTGGACATCAAGTCCTGGGACCGGGAGCTGTATCTGCGCCTGACCGGAAGGCAGTTGGAGCCCACTTTGGCCTTCGCCCGCCGGCTGGCCGAGCTGTGCAAGGAGGTCTGGGTCCGTTTCGTCCTGGTTCCGGGACTGACCGACGCCACCGAGAACGTGGCGGGAGTCGCCTCGTTCGCCGGGTCTCTGGGAAACGTGACCCGCGTCGACGTCCTGCCCTTCCACACGCTCGGCACGGCCAAGTGGGAGCAGCTGGGCATGGAGTTCACGCTCGCCGAGACTCCGGTACCGACCTCGGCCCAGGTCGCCAGGGCGCGTTCCGTCTTCACCTCGTACGGTCTGCACGCGGTGTGAGCCCACACCCGGCGCACGAGCCCACCCGGCGGAGGAGAGCACCGAGCACAGGGGCCGTTGAGCAGCTGATATGATCACCACAGAGCGCGCACCGAACACTCGGTGAGGAGCCAGGCGTTGGTGGTCCAAGGAAAGACGCCCCGCTTCCTGCGGGGAAATGCAGGTGCAAGGCCTGCCCAGCGCTCCTCGTGCACCGCCTCCGGTCGATGACCGGAGGCGGTTTTTTTGTGCGGCCCGCCCGTCAGTGCCCGGGGACCACGAGGTCCGCACGCTCCCGGGGGCGGGTCGTGGTCACGTAGTGCTCCTCGGCCAGGCGCCAGCGGGCCTCCCAGTCGACGGGGCCGTGGTCGTCACCCCGGGCCCGGAGCCGGCGCATGGACTCGTCCGCGGGGGTGTCGACGTACACGACCAGGTCGTAGTGGTCGGCGAGTTCGGGCCGGGCGGTGTACACGCCCTCGACCAGGACGATGCCGGCACAGGCGACGGCACACAGCTCATCCGTGACCAGGGCACCGGTCGGCCAGTCGTAGCGCCCGTAGTGGGCGTCATGGCCGGTGGCGAGCGGGGTGAGGACCTCGTCGCGCAGCCGCTCCCAGTCGAAGTAGCGGTCGTAGCCCTGGGCCGGGGTCAGTGCGGCGCGTTCGTCCGCGTCCATCGGACGGTAGAAGTCGTCTCCGTGCACCACCACGGCACCGGCGATCCCGGCCACGGCCGACGCCAGGGTCGACTTGCCCGAACCGCCCAAGCCGTCGACCGCGATCAGCACCCGTCCTCGGTCGCCGCGGGCGCGGGCGGCGGCCACCACGCGCTGAGCGACTGTTTCGATCTTCGTCATGGGGTGATTGTGTCGGCGTCAACCACTTCATCTCTGCCGAATGAACACAATCGTAGGTTCCGACGACAGGTGCGGCTGGGCAGCCCTGGAGCACAACACGACGGAGGGGCCGACAGTGATGTCGGCCCCTCCGGATTCGAGTAGCGGGGACAGGATTTGAACCTGCGACCTCTGGGTTATGAGCCCAGCGAGCTACCGAGCTGCTCCACCCCGCGTCGTTGAACTCAACTCTACGTCATGTTTTCCGGGCACACGACCATGATCGCCCGCGGGCGGGCGATCAGATCGCTTCGAGGGGTGTCACACGTCGGTGGGCAGACCGCTCACCTCTGCGATGCCCCGTAGCTCCTCGTCCTGACGGTGTCGCTCTCCGATGAAGTCGGCGATCTCCCTGCACCGCTCGGGATCGTCCGCCGTGCCCGAGTCGGTCACGACCCGGACGACGCCGATCTCCTCGGTCTCCAGCTCGACGATCCGGTTGTCCAGACGTCCCGTGACGGCGACGGCGACCACGAGGGACGCCTCGTCGCGGACCTCCTGCGGGACACTGTCGGGTTCCTCGCCGTCCAGACACAGTTCGATCGCTCCGACCCTCTCCTCCCTGATCGCTTCGAGTACGGGCTCGACCATGCGCAGCAAGAGCGCGTAGTCCGCCGGAGCCATACGCAGGCGGAGCATTTCGAGGTACAGGTCGAGGGGCCGGTCATCCGGTGCCTGCTCTGATGCGTCCATGGAGCTTCGCCTTCCCCAATGTGGACGACATGATCGCGTCTTCCACCAGCATGCTGTGAATCGGCGCACACCGCCGGTCGAGATGGCCGCCCGGACCATGGCCGAGGGGGCTCGTGCCCTGTCCGCACAGGCCACGAGCCCCCTTCGAACTCGTCCGTCAGAATCCGTCCGCCGGACTCGTCCGTCCGGGTCCGGTCCCGGTCACCCGTAGGCGCGCCGGATGCGGTAGAGCACGAAGATGCCGGCCAGGACGAAGATCCCGCCGATCGCGCCCGGCCACAGGTTCGCGCCGGTCTCGGCGAGGCCGCCGGTCCCGACCGCCTGCGGCTCGACCCCCGAGGTGGCCGAGGGGTAGGCCCCGGCCGCGGGCTCCGTCTGCGCGGGCGTCCCCACCTCTCCGCCCTGGTCGTCGCCAGGGGTCTCCTGGGCGGCGGACGAGCCGTCTCCGGCCGACGACGTCACGTCGGACTTGGGCTCGACCGTGACGGGAGGCGCGTCGCCGCCCGCGGGCTCGGTGCCCGGCGCCCCGGCGGTCGGCTCGGCGCTCTGGCCGCCGCCGTTGTCACCGGAGCCCGTGCCGCCGTTGCCGCCCTTGCCGTCGTACGGGTCGTCCGCGGTGGGCGCCGGCTCCTCCGAGGGGTTCTCGGAGGGGTTCGGGTCCGCCTCGGACGGGTTCGGGGCCGCCTCCGAGGGGTTCGGCTCAGCGCTCTGGGACGGCTTCTCGGTGGCCGGCGGGCTCTCCTGCTGCCCGCCACCGCCGCCGTTGCCGCCGCCGTTGCCACCGTTGCCGTTGCCGCCACCGCTGCCGTTGCCGGCGCCCGCGCCGCACTTCTTGCCGCTGTTGATGCAGCCGACCATCTCGTTCATCAGACTCTCGTCGAAGACGTTGATGAAGTCGCCGTGGTCCGTGACCGGCTTGTGGAGGTTCTCCGGGAAGGAGTCCACCGCGAACAGCGGTGACGTACGGCCGCCGTCCTGGAGGCTCGGCGCGTTGATGGCGTAGACGATGCGCTGCACCAGCTGCGGGATGGCCTTGAATGCGCCGGGGCAGTTGCCCTGGGCGTCCGCGAAGGCCACATGGGTGCGGTGGTTCGCGCTGTCGATGTTCGCGCCGTCCCAGCAGCTCTGGAACTTGAAGGTGCGCACCACGTCACTGCCCTGGGGGCAGATCGGGTACTTGTCCTTCAACTGGCGGTCCTCGAAGCCGGTGCAGCTCCAGGAGGCATTCGCGTTGGCGGGGCCGTTGACGAACGCCTTGGCGTCACCGGTGATGATGCGCAGCAGGCGCGGCATCGCCGTGACCTTACTGCGCGGGTTGCCGACGAAGGTCAGCGTGACCTGCTTCGGCGTGACGATCTGTCCGGCGTTGCCCTCGGTCCCGCCCCCGGGCGCACCCGCGTCTCGCTCCTGCTTGCCGTTCTGGAGACGCACCACGGGCCAGTAGTACGAGGACTTGTCGCCCTTGTCCTGGCAGGACGTGTCCGCCTTGGCCAGGTCGTCGTCACTAGCGAAGGCGGTGTTGGACTGGTTGCCGACGTAGTCGTGGAAGTGGTGGGCGCCGTTGCTGACACCGGGAGCCACGATCACGTTGTCCGAGTTGAACAGTCCATTGGCGTTCACACCGCAGCTGGAGACGAACTCGCCCCGGGAGGCGTCGGCCTGGAGCTGCGGGTTCTGCGCGTTGGGCTGGACGGACTTGATGTCGGCGTAGTCGCCGACCACGGGACCGTTGCCGGCCGGCGGGGTGGTGCCCTGCTGGCCGCCCTGGTTCTGGGCCGTGCCGCTCGGACTCGGGGACTCACTCCCCTGGTCCTGCGGCGAGGCGCTCTGGCCGTTGTCCGCGCCGGTGCCGGGCTGATTGCCGGAGGGGCGCAGGATGCAGGCGGCGAAGGCGTCGAGTCCGCTCGGCGGGTCGCCCGCCGCGTCGATGGCGGCCACGATGCGGCCGATCGACTCGGCCCGCTTGTCCTTCAGCGGAATCATCACCGCGTCGGCGCCGCTGTCGCCGCTCTGCTGCATCTGGTCGGCGTTCGCCTGGAGTTGACGGTAGGCCTCGGCGATCTGCTGGTCCAGACCGGCGAGTTCCTTGTCGACGTCCGCCTTGGCGGCGTCCGGAACCGTTTTCAACTGCTCCCCGACGTCGGGGCAGTCGATCGTGGCGGAACCGGCGGACAGCACGTGAACGCCCGTCGGGTCGCCCCCCGCCCCGGTCTCGGTCGCCGATGCGTAGACGTTGACTGCCAGCAGTCCGCCTCCGCCCAGGATCAGTGCGAAAGCGGCAGAGGTCGCGCGGCGTGCGCCCGTGGGGCGTCTTCGCGTGTTGCGTCCCAAGGTGGTGCTCCTACGCTTCGTGGTCGGCTCGGCATGGAAATCCCCCGGCCCTATACGCACGCGGCTCGCGTTGTGTTCAACCGTCTCCCGGATTCACAGTGACCCCGTACGGAGCACCTGTCCGAAAGTGCGTCCGCGGGCGCGGACACCCCCCTCGCCCCGGGCGGCACGGACGCCGACCGGAGCGTCATGCGTCCCCGCGGTTGCGCCGGGCGCGGACCGGTGGCCTGATGGGATCACTGCACCACGGGTACGCCCTGGACGTGGGTCCCGGTCCAGGCCCGGGCCGGTGGGGCAGGGCAGGGTGCTCCGCCGCTTCGACCGTGGGCACGGCCAGGGCAGCGGCGTGAGGCGGTGAACCGGTGACGGGAGCGGACATCGACTTCGGCGCTGTCTTCCACGCCCTGCCCGGCATGGTCGCGCTGCTCACCCCGGAGATGGTCTTCCTCGACGCGAACGACGACTATCTGAGCAACTCCGGCCGTGCCAAGGAGCAGTTGGTGGGCCGCTATCTCTTCGACGTCTTCCCCGACCGGCCGGGCGATCCCGCCTCGACCGGGATGCGGAACCTGGAGGCCTCCCTGCGCCGGGTGGTGGAGACCGGGCAGCGCGACGCCATGGCCCTCCAGCGCTACGACGTGGAGTCCCTGGACCGGCCGGGTGTCTGGGAGGCGCGGTACTGGAGTCCGGTGAACGCCCCCGTGCTCCACCCGGACGGCACCGTGGCGCTGGTGGTCCACCGGGTGGAGGAGGTCACCGAGTTGATCCGCGCCCGTGGCGGGATCGAGCCGGGCGAACGGAGCCCGGTGCTGGAGGCCGAGCTGTACACGAGGGCCCGGGAGCTCCAGGAGCTCAACGAGCGGCTGCGGCGCGCCCATGCCCGCGAACGGGAGGTCGCCGTGGCCCTCCAGGACGCGCTGCTGCCCTCCCCGAACCAGCGGGGGCCGCACTACGCCGCCGTGCGCTACCGGCCGGCCACGAGTTCACTGAACGTGTGCGGGGACTGGTACGACCTGGTGGCGCTGAGCGGCGAGCGGATGGCGGTCGCGGTGGGCGACGTGGTGGGCCACGGGCTGTCCGCCGCCTGTGTCATGGGCCAGTTGCGCAGCGCCCTCAGCGCCGCCTCCCGTGCCGCGACGGGTCCTGCCCGGGCGCTCGAGGTGCTCGGGCTGTACGCGCGCTCCGTCGAGGGCGCCGAGTCCACCACCGCGGTGACGGCCTGGATCGACTGGAAGGCCAACACCATCACCTACAGCAGTGCCGGACATCCTCCGCCGGCACTCCTGCGGGGCGACGGGAGCGTGGAGTTCCTGGACGGGGCGACGGACCCGCCGCTGGGGGCCCGGCCTGAGCACGTGGAACGCCCGGAGGCCGCGACGGGCTTCACCCCGGGCGACACCCTGGTCCTGTACACCGACGGGCTGATCGAACGCCGTACCGAGGACATCGACATGGGTCTCGGACGCCTGGCCACCGCGCTGGCCCACCACCGGGAGGCCGAGCCCGAGGCACTCGCCGACGCGCTGCTCTCGGACCTGCTCCCGCCCGGTGGCATGACCGACGACACGGCCCTGGTGATCCTCCCGTTGTGAACCCGCCCGGCAGGGGCGGGAGGTCCCCGGCCGTCGAAGCACGCCGACGGGCGGACAGCGGCGACCGACGGACGGCGTCACACGGTGGAGACCACCGGGGTGAGGCGGTGGGAGCGGACGACCGCGAGCACGCATGCGGCGAGGAGCGCCACGACCAGGGCGGCCGGACCGCGCAGCGGGCCCGTCGTCACCTGCCCCTCGGTCAGGGCACGCGGTGCTATGCGCCCCTCGGGGTCGTAGACCACGGCGAGCACGTCCCCCGGCCGGGTGGTCCGCCCGCACCCCCGCCGGATGCGGACCTTGAAGGGTGCGCCGTCCCGGCGTACCACCGAGCACCGGTAGCCGGTGCTCCTCGCGCCGTTCCGCCCGCCGCCCTCGACGGTCGTGACGACCATGGGTGCCACCCGTTCCCCGTCCGCGGGCACCACGTCCGCCACCGCCTGCGGGACCTGGAGGGCGAGACACACACCGAGCGCCGCGACGACACCGACCAGCGCCCGCCCCGCCCGTCGGCGGACCAGATGCAGGACGAGAACCCCGGCGCACACGAGCCCCGCCTCGCCACTGGCCAGTACGGGTATTCCGGTGCGGTCGCCGACGACCCCCGCGCCCACGATCGACCCGGCTCCGAACACCCCGGCGAGGATCCCCTCCCCCACCAGCCGCCGGGGCGGCCACCCGACGAACTCGGCGGGCCCCCACACGGTGTCGCGCACGTACTCCGTCAGGTCCGGCTCATGGACGGACGGAGGACGATCCCACCGGCGCATAGCTGTACCACTCCCCGCGACGTTCCTCGTGTGTCAGCGCCTCGTATCCTCCTGCTCGGACGCGGACCGCGGTCTGCCTCCGCCCGGAACAGATGCCGTGGACAACGTTGCCGGGAGTCGGCAGCGAGACGCCCCGCCGCCCTCTCCGCGCGTCAGGACGATCCGCTCTTCGGGTTGATGGAGCGTCATATGTGCCGTTGCGCAGACGAGTTGGATCGGTTGTCCGTCAACTGCCGGGCCGGGCAGCCGAGGACCTCGCCAGCAGCACGCGCCCGCCGAGACCGGCCAGGAGGAGCCCGGCCACCATGGCGACGAGGCAGAGGGCGGGACCCGAGGACCAGTCGACGGCGGAGGCGCGGCAGCCCAGGACGACGGTCACGGCGACGGCGGTGCTCGGCAGGGCGATCAGGGCCGGGCCGGTGCGGCCGAGGTCGTCCTCGGCGAGCGCGCCGAGGACGCCGACGCCGAGGGCCAGTGCCCACACCCCCAGCGCCCGCGCGTCGAGGCGGTCGACGCTCCACGGCACGAACGCGGCCCAGAAGCCGGGCCGGACCAGCAGCCCCGTACCGATTCCGAGCCACGCCGAACCGAGCACGGCCAGCGCCGGTTTCGACCAGCCGGGCAGCGGCACTCCGCGCGGGCCGGGCGGCCGGCCAGGGGCGAGGTACTGCCAGGCCAGCGCGACCAGGGCGCACACGCACAGCGTGCCGAGCACGAAGAGCCAGCCGAGGCTGAACAGGACCGGGACGATGGAGCCGCCGCGGGTTATGTACAGCCGGCCCGCGTCGAGCAGGCTGACGGTGAACAGCCCGACCAGGACCACGGCCAGCGGGTGGACGAGCGAGCGGGCCTCGTGCCAGGCGCGGGCCCGGTTCACCGCGAACAGGCCGGGCGCGGTGCCGAGCATGGCCGCGCCGATCAGTCCGGGAGTCAGCGACTCGGGGGAGCGCCACGCGCCGAAGACGTGTCCGGTGAGGGCCACGGCCGCCAGCAGCCCGCCGACGAGGACGCTGACGACGGCGACCGCCGTGGACAGCATCGCGACTCCCGCGGTCAACGGCCGCCCGCCCGGCGGGATCGGGTCGGAGGGGGATGCGGAGGGGGAGGCGGATGCGTCAGTCATGGTCATTCCGTTTCCGGACGAGGGACACGACAAGGGGCACGACGAAGGACACGGCGAGGTGAACGAGAGCACCGAGGGGCAGAGGGGGCTACGAGCGAATGGCCGGGGCGGGGCGGACGACGACCCTCCGGTGCCCGAAGAGCCGAGCGCCTAGGGGACCGGTGCCGAGAGGCGGGTGCCCGAACCGGGTGCGGGCGCCGCCCTCTTGAGAACCTCCCGGGCGTACATGACGCGCATGCTCACCACCAGGGTCGCCATGAACGCCGTCACACCGCAGCCGATCGCCGCGCCGGCGGCCAGCGCCGTGAGCCCGTCGAGCCCCAGCGACCGTTCGAAGAGCGGGGCCGCCCCGACCGACAGCACCGGCGCCAGGCACAGGGCCACCCAGTGCAGCCGCCACTCCTCACGCGCCCAGAGGCGTCCCTCCCGGCCCGCCCGCCGCGCGCGCAGGGCCATCACCGCGTACGAGGCGGCGTACGGCAGGAGGTAGGCGAGCAGGAGCCGCCGCCCCTGCGGGCCGTGGTCCAGTGCGGCGCGCGTGATCCAGGCCAGCGCTGCGGCTCCCGCCAGGTGCGCGAGGGCCAGGACGGGCACGGGCGCCCACGTCCCGGACACCCCGGCGACGTTCTTGCGGCGGTCGAGGGAACGTGAGGCGATCAGGGCGCCGAACGCGACGACGGAGCCCAGATGCATGGTGGCCAGCCGATTGATCTCGGCCATGGAGAGTCCGGGCAGGAGCATCGGCAGGCCACCCCATTCGAACCGGAGCAGCGGAGCGGTCATCAGGAAGCCGTAGCACAGCAGCATCCAGCGCTGGTGCAGGTCGGGGAACCCGCCGACGGCGGCGAGCACTCCGAACGTCACGCTCATGACGGTGCCCACCAGGATGGTCGCGAGCACGATCCAGAAGGCGGCGCCGCTGAACGCGTCCTCGGGTGCCGTGCGCGCCAGGTACAGCCCGGCGCCCGCCATCGAGGCGTACACGGTGACCGCGAAGAGCACGCCGAGGAGCCGGTGCAGCCGGGTGCGCCGCCGTACGGCCGTGAGCACCTGTGCGGGACCCAGCAGCATCAGCACACCGCCGAGCACCGAGTGCACGATCATCGGTACGAGGCTGTGCCGGTAGGGCCCGATCCGGGTGGCCAGCGCGTCGGCCACGTAGCGCGGCGAGACCACATGGCCCAGGATCCATTCTCCGTACGCCGGGGCGCCGGGGCGCGCGTACGGCCACAGCTCGGTCATCGCGATCGGCGCGTAGCCCACGCACACGACCGTCAGGGCGATGACGGCGAGGCGGCGCCAGGTGGTGCCCGTCGGTCGACGCACGACGACTCCCTGCTCGGGGCCGCGACCCGGCCTCGATAGTCTCGTTTGGACTATCGAGACGGTAGAGGCGTCCACCGCCGGGGTCAACGGTCTGTCGTGTCCTCGTCCCGGCGCTGCACCCATCCCCAGAATTCGATCATCATCCGCTCGTACCGGATGCCGAACTCCAGCGCGTCCCGCTGCCCGCGCGTCAGCAACTCCCCGACGGACCGGGCGAGTTCTTCGTACTCACCCAGGGTCCTGTGGTGCTCGTCGAGCTGTACGGGGCCGAGCACCTCGGGCCGGCCGCCGAACCAGAGTTTGAGAATGCCCCGTTCACGGGCCTCCACCGGCACGAACGCGGAGTCGTCCAGCCAGCCCCGCAGGGCCGCCCCGCCCTCGTCCGTCAGTGTGAGCACCCTGCGGTTGCGGCCGCTCTCCTGCCGGACCTGAGACAACAGCCCGGCGTCGAGGAGCCGGTCGCACTGCGCGTACACCTGCGCGTGCGGCACCGACCAGAAGGGCGCGACCGTCCGCGCCGCCTCCACCTTGACGTCGTACGCGCTGGCCTCGCCCAGCTTGTCGATGATGCCGAGGACGAGATACGAGGCGGTGGTCAACCTAGCGTCAGCCATGGGCCGACCGTATCGCCACGCGATCACCGCACGGCAGGCACCGCCGCGTACCGGCGCCCTCGACGGGCCGCGCCCGACGCGAAGAAGATCCGGGTGCCCGGCACAATGCGGGGTATACGGGCGATCACGCAACCGACCGCACCACCTCACCCTCGGCCCGGCCGCACTAGGAGTTCCTGTGACCACCTACGTCATCACCGTTCCCGGGACGTTCGTCCACGGCCTCTCGGACGCCTCCCGTGCCGACGTGGAACGCAGGCTTCGCCCCCAGGACCCGCAGAACACGGACCTGGGCGAGAGCGAGGAGCTGAGCCTGCTGACCGTCGACGACAACCGGTTCTCCGTCCGGCTGGAGATCGAGGCGGCGGACCGGAGAAGCGCCGAGGCCGAGGCCGTGCGGCTGGTCTCCGGCGCGCTCCGGGACAGCGGCCTGTCCGCGGACGACGCCCCGCTGGGGCCCGCCGCCGTCACCGGGATCGACAGCGAATTCTGACGGCGGGCCGCCGTGGCGCCCCCGGCACACGGCGGCGCTCCACGGACGGCGGTACGCCGCGGACCGACCGCGGCCGGCCGGGCCGCTCTCAGACCGGGCGTACGACGCTGTGGACGGCCGCCTGTCCGGCGTAGGCGACCGACTCCTCGGCGATCCGTGCTCCGGGACTCGGCGCGTGGACCATCATGCCGTCGCCGACGTAGAGACCGACGTGGCTGACGTTGGCGTGGAAGAAGACCAGGTCACCGGGCTGCATCTCGGTGAGGGCGACCGCCGGGCCGGCCTGCGCCTGGTCCTGGGTGGTGCGGGGGAGCATGACTCCGGCACTCTTCCAGGCCGCCTGGGTCAGCCCCGAGGGGTCGTACGACCCGGGTCCCGACGCTCCCCACACGCACGGCATGCCGACCTGCGCGCGTGCGAAGGCGACCGCCTCGGCGGCCCTGCTGTCGTGTCCGACGACCGGCGGGGCGGCGGGAGCAGGAGCGACGAGGCTGTCGATGCTGAACCCCGGGTTCGTGCCTCCGGCGGCGGGCCACGCCTGCCGGCTGCCGGTCGTGCGCAGCGACTGCCGCCAGGCGTCGTCGACCGGCGGCGCCGGTTCGTTCGCCGGGGGCATGGGGGCGGAGCGGTAGGCGGCGGCCGGGGGCGCGGACTCGTACGCGGGCGGCTGGGGCGCCGGCTCACTCGCCGGGGGCATCGGCGCTGAGCGGTAGGCGGCGGGCTCGTACACGGGGGGTTGGGGTGCCGGCTCCCTCACCGGGGGCGGCGGAGGCGGCTGATACCCGCTGGGACGGGTCGGCGCCTCGTACGACAGGGGCAGGAGCACCGATCTGTACTCGGAGACGGGCGGCTCCGGCTCGTACGAGAGGGGCAGGAGCACCGACTTGTACTCGGCGGCCGGAGCCGCGGGCTCGTACACATGGGGCACGGAGCCCGTCTCCTGCACACGGGGCATGGAGCCCGTCTCGTACGCGCGCGGCATCGAGCCCGTGTCGTAGGCGCGGGGCATCGAGCCGGTGTCCTGCACACGGGGCATGGAGCCCGTCTCGTACGCGCGGGGCACCGACCCGGTGTCCTGCACGCGGGGCATCGAGCCCGTCTCGTACGCGCGCGGCATCGAGCCCGTGTCGAACGCCGTGGGGGCGGGCGCCGGCTGGAACGCGGGGGGCTGGGGCAGCTGCTGGAACGCGGCGGTCCGGGGCGCCTGTTCGTACGCGATGGGCTGCGGCGCGGGCTGGAACGCGGGGGCCGGGGGAAGCGACTGGTACGCGGGGGGCTGCGGGGCGGACGGGAACCGGGGCTCTTCCACCGGCCGGTACTCGATCGCCGGCGCCTGCGGCTGCCGCGGGACGGGCATGCTCGTCCGGGCCGCGTGCCGCGCCATCAGGTCCTGCGCGACCGCGAGCTTGCGCCGGGCGGTCTGCTTCCTGCCGTGCAGCGAGGACTTCTGCGAGGCGGCGGCGGCCGGAGCGGCCCCCGCCGGGAGCGCCGCGCGGACCGCCGAACCCGCTTCCGTCGCCGCCGGGGCGCGACCGGTCACGCTCTCGGCCGCCGGACCCGCGGTCAGCTCCAGGACGGGACGCCCGGCCGGTTCCGAAGCCGGTCCCGCGGTCAGCTCGCGCATCGGGGCCGCCGTCAACTCGGCGACGGGCCGCATGATCTGCTCCAGCTCGTACACCGTCGGAAGGTCCGACGAGGACCCCTTGGGGGCTCTCGCGCCCTCCTTCGGACGGGCACTCGCGCCACCCCGCTCCGGCAGCCGGTCGGACGGAAGGACGGCCGGGGCCGAGGGTCCGAACCGGGAACGCGCCCCGTCGAACCACTGCCGCATCAGGTCTTCCTCGGCGGGCTCGGAACCGCCACTCCCCTGGCCGGAGCCGCGTCGGCCCGGCCTGCGGGTGGAGTTCGCCAGAGCGCGGGTCCCGTTGAAGTTGCCGGTGGCCATCTCCGCCTGGTCGTAGAGGGACGAGAGCCGTCGGGCGACTTCTTCGCCGCTGGGCGGGGTGCGTTCCGGCGCCATCGAGTGGTGCTCCTTCCGTCGTCCGCCTACCGGGTTAGCTGTCGGGTTCGGGCGGACGATTCCGGAAGGTATGCCCTACGGCCCCTGCCCCGAAAGGCAGTCGGCCGATTCACCCCAGGTTCGGTGGGTCCCCGGCTCCCGCTGCCACGAGGACAGTCAGGACTCGGCGGAGGCCGCGCCGCCCGGCGACTTCGCCGGAGGGAGTCGGGCGACCTGGTCGCCAACTTAGCCATGATGTGCACCGGATGTGAAGATCCACGTCCCCTATGTCCGATACATTTTCGTGACCTTCGTCGCACCACCTCGCAGCGCGACGACGAGGACACGCGCCGTGCCCGAAAGGGAAGGCTGAGCACGGCCGTTGGGGTGATCGGGCACGAAGTCCGCCCCACCGGGCGGACTTGGCGAGACGCGGCCGGCCCGACTCCAGACGACCCGGCGGGACAGGCTCCGAGGCACCCGGCACTCCGGACACGCGCCCGGCCGACTCGACTGTGTCGAAAGTGTGCACAGAACTGGCGTTCCGTTGCATGCCGTTCGACATCGGCGGCGCCCGTTGGTCACACCTTGACCGGTTCTGGCCGAACTGGCCGGACAACTGCTGCCGTCACGCGCCGGCCGTACCGTCGAGGCACATCAGACCACGAGAGCGAGTCGAGGATCCCCACGTGCACGATGCGCCGATCTATGCCCAACTGATCTCCGAACGCGGGGACATACCGACCCTCGTACGGAGCGAGGCCCGTCGGCTGCAACGCGACTTCGAGTGGATCCTGAGCTGGGATCCGTCGACGGGCGCCCCGCTTCCCTCGGCCGCCGCACGCTCCGCGTCCGGCACCCGCCGTCCGCTCTCCCCGCACCCCGACGACCGGCTGGACGCGCCCGGGCCCTAGATCACGTCTGGTTCGCCGCCGGACCGTTCGGCGGGGAGCGGGTCGAGTCCGTCGGCGATCCGCGCGACCAGGCCGGAGACCGTGGCAGCCGTGACCCGGTGCCAGGTCCGGGCCCGCCGGACCATCGCGTGATCACCGCGCTCGACCCGCACGGCGCTCGCGGAGGAGCCCGCCTCCACGGCCCGCCGGACGAGGGCGAACGACTCCGCGGGGTCGGTGATCCGGTCCCGGTCGCCGTGCAGCACGATCACCCGCGTGTCCCGGAGGTGGGCCACCGGCTCGCCCTCCGGGCACCAGGGAGCCAGCGCCACGACAGCCCGGACCTGCGGTACGGCGGCGGCCCGCAGGGCGGCGCGCCCACCCATCGAGTGCCCCACGAGCACGACCGGCACCTCCCCGACGAGGGCGGACAGTTCAGCCAGTGCCCGCAGGACATCGGCGACGGGGTCGGCGTCCGCGCCGTTCCAGCCCCGGTGCCGATAGCGCACCTGCCCCACGAACGTGGCCTTGTCCGACAGGGCCCGCGTCACACAGCGCAGAAACGGCCGCATCCGTGCGCGGGCGACGTTCCACGGCCGCAGCGGGGCCTTGCTGTCGGCGGCACCACCGTGCAGGACCAGGACGGCGGCACGCGTCGGACCTGACCCCGGAGGGACCGCACGCCACGGCATCAGGGCCGCGGGGACGTCGGCCGCCACAGGCCGGGACACATCGTCGGCGGACCTCCGCGCAGAGTCTCGCATGGCACCTCTCCCCCGCACGGCGCTCTCCACGCCCCGCGCTCGACCGTGAGGAGGATCGTCTCATCGGCCACCGGTCGTCGGTGACCGGGTAGGCCGTGCTCCGCGACCTTGCAGGCCGTGCTCCGTGACCGGGCAGGTCGTACAGGGGGGCGACGGCGGCGCGGCTTCACTCGGCGTCCTCGGACCGGGCGCGATGGCCGCTGCGCCACTCCTGATAGAACCGCCACAGGCGGGCGGCCTGCGGGCAGCGCCCCGACTCCCGCTGGCACGTGCGGCAGTTGCCCACATGGCTGACGTAGGCGCTCTCGGGGGCGTCTCGCCCCGGCTGCGGATTCGGCATGGTCCTCGGCACCGGTCGGCGCGACGCGCACGAGCGCGGCGTCGCTTCTGATGCCGTACTTCCGCGTCGGGTGACCGGACGGATGCACCAGCCGAGGACGGATTCCCGGTCGGACGCGCGAGGCCGGTCAGTCGAGGAGGTCGACCTCGTACTCCGTCGTCGCCGGGAACGGCCGGTCGACCGGGGGTCTGCGGACCCTGAGACGGGTCACCTCGAAGTCCATCTCTGAGGCCGTGGGAGGCGGCGGCGGGTGGTAACGCCCGGCGCACACGGACAGGTTGACGATGAGATAGGCGTGCCAGGATCTGCCGACGCCGCGCCGGTCGTCGAAGGCCTGGATCCCGTTGACCCACCACACCACCCCGTGGGCACCGAACTCAACCATGATGTCGACCCAGCCACCTGGCCGGATGGCCTGGTTCCGGTAGTAACGGTGGGTGTTGCGCACGTGGTTGGAGAGTTCCAGCAGGTCCGGGTTGTCGGGGTGGTACTCGAAGACGTCGATCTCCTGACCGCCGTCCCGCCAGGTCCAGACGGCCGGCCAGGCCCCGGTCACCGTCGGCAGCTTGACCCGCGTCTCCAGCACGTCCCCCGTACGGACCATGAAGCCGTCCGGGCTGCCCTCGGTGGTCAGCAGGCCCGCGTCCCAGTCGCCGTCCGCTCTGCGCGTGGCCCGGAAACGGCCGGTCCGGCAGTAGGCGGGGTCGGTCACCAGATGGTCGAGTTTCCCGTCGTCCGGATTGACCGGACCGCCGTCGGGATAGGCCCAGGAATGGCCCGCGACCCATTGCCGGGGCGAGGCGAAATCCGCCGTGAAGACGACATCGGACACGCGGCACTCCTCGATGACGGCGTTTCGCGTACGCCTCAGGTTCTCCCCGACCCGGAGTCGTCCACGCCCCGTTCCCGACAACCCGCCACAAAACAACCCATCGGGGTGAACCGGCCGTACTCCGGCGCACAGCGGCCGCGGCGCACGGCGCACGGCGCCAACGGTGCACGACACCCGCCGTGGACGACGCCAACGGCGGACGGCGTCCCCGGCCCGGGTCCCCGTGCGCCGGTCCGGTGTTCACGTCGGGTGACCCGACTCGATCCCGGTCGGCCTCGAACGCGGGAAAGCCACGGCCCGGGGTCGCGTCGACGGCAGACTGGAGGCCATGACTTCACCGGATTCCAAGGCCGACCTGCACCGCTATCTCCAGTCGGCTCGTGACGCCCTGGTGTGGAAGCTCGACGGTCTCTCGGAGTACGACATCCGCCGTCCGTTCACGCCCACGGGGACCAATCTCCTCGGTCTGGTCAAGCACGTGGCCACCATGGAACTGGGCTACCTCGGCGCCACGTTCGGGCGGCCGTCGGCCGAGCCACTGCCCTGGATGGAGCACGCGGGCGAGACGAACGGGGACATGTGGGCCACCGCCGAAGAGTCACGCGCGTTCATCGTGGGGCTCTACCGCCGGGCGTGGGCCCACGCGGACGCGACGATCGACGCGCTGCCGCTGGAGACGACCGGCACGGTGCCGTGGTGGCCCGCCGGGAAGGACGAGGTGACGTTGCATCACGCGGTCGTCCGCGTGATCGCCGACACCCAGCGGCACGCCGGGCACGCGGACATCATCCGCGAACTCATCGACGGCGCCGTCGGGATGAGCGAGGAGAACGACAGCATGATGCCGGGTGGCCGGGCATGGTGGGAGGACTACAAGGCCCGGCTGGAACAGGCGGCCCTGGACGCCGGCAAGGACGAGTGACGACGGGGGCTGACCACCCGCTCGTACGCGCCGTCGCTCCGGGAACGCGTCCCGGGTGCCGGGGCCGTCAGGCGTCCGGCCAACTCCCGCTCCCCGCGAGGTCGAGGACGAGTGCGGCGATGTTCCACGCGTCGTCCTCGCCCCGGTGATGTCTTCCCTCCAGCGGCAGCCGGGCCAGACGCAGTGCCTCTGCCATCCCGGGCCGTCTCCGCAGCCCGTGCGCGGTGGTGAAGGCCGCCTTGGCGTTGGTGTGCCGGTGGCCGAAGGGGTACGGGGTGGTCGTGGCGGCGCACTGACGGGTGAACTGGTGACGGTCGTAGTCGCCCCAACTCGCCCACGGCCGCCGCCCCGTGTGGTGCAGCGCGGCCAACTCACGGCAGGCTTCGGCGAAGGTGAGGCCCTGATCGACCTCGCCCTGTGTCAGCCCGGTGAGTTCGGTGCAGAACGCGCCGACGGTCGAGCGGGCTGGCCTCACCAGGAGGCGGTGCTTCGCCACCCGGACTCCCTCATCCAGGTCGACGACCGTCAGCCCGATCTCGATGATCTCGCTCACCGCTCCGGGCGGCGGCGGGCCGTCCCAGCAGGTGGCCTCGACATCGACGACGTTCAGGAGTCCCCCGGCACTGTTCATGCGGGTGAGCGTAGAAGGGAGTGCACCGGGCCCGCACCGGGATTTCCGCTCCGCCGCGCCGGCCGGCCACCGGGATCGGACGTGACGGCGCCGTGCGGGACTTCGGCATGACGGCGGGCCGGAGCGCGACTCAGGGGCGCGGCCAGGGGCGTCCGCCGATGCGCTCGATGTCGGTGTTGAAACGCCGGAGGTAGGAGGCGAAGGCGGCGATGTCCTCCTCCGGCCACTCGGCCATCACACGGTCCAGGGAACTGATGAGCCCCTGCCGCTCCTCGTCGAGCAGCCGCGCTCCCTCGTCCGTGATGCGGAACTTGCGGGCCATGCCGCCGTCGGGGTCGGCGATCCGCTCGACCAGCCCGGCGCGCATCGCCGCCGCGGTCTGCCGGTTGAGGGTGGAGGCGTCGAGCCCGAAGGCGTCGCTCAGTTCACCGATCGACATCGGGCCCTGGATCCGGATGCGGCTGAGCAGGATGTAGGCGCTGCGCTCCAGGACGCCGTCCTTGGTGCGGCCGCCTCTGTGGTTCATCCATCCATGGCGGCTGAGCAGCATCTGCTCGTACTCGACCTCGTGTGTGGGCCTGACCATCCGCCTGCCGCCTCCCGCTGTCACCTGGGCCGCGCGTCCCGCGCGGAGCGGTGCGACCCGGCCCCATGCTCCCACATACGCATGCACAAGCCACATCACATGCATGAGCCATACAGCATGCGTGATGCATACGACATGTACGATGCACATCCCTTGCCCGCAGACAGCCCCGAGGAGTCCCCATGGACGCCCCCCAGCCCTCCGCCCGAGCGAGCGGCGTGGTCGCCACGCTCGCCTTCGCCGGCACCGTGGCGGCGATCATGCAGACGCTGGTCACGCCGCTCATCGCCGAGCTCCCCCAGATCCTGCACACCACACCGGCGAACTCCGCCTGGGTGATCACCGTGACCCTGCTGGTCGCGGCCGTCTGCGTCCCGGTCTCCGGCCGCCTGGGCGACCTGCTGGGCAAGCGGCGCATGCTGCTCGCCTGTTCCGTCCCGCTCGTGGTCGGCTCCGTGGTCTGCGCGCTTTCCTCGTCCGTCGTCCCGATGATCGTCGGACGGGGTCTCCAGGGCATGGGCATGGGCATGGTGCCGCTGGGCATCGCCCTGCTGCGTGACGTGGTGCCGGCGGAGAAGCTGAGCTCCTCCATCGCGCTGGTCAGCGCGTCCATGGGCATCGGCGGCGGCCTCGGTCTGCCCATCTCCGCCGCGGTCGCCCAGTACGCGAACTGGCGCGTGCTGTTCTGGGGCTCGGCCGTGCTGGCCGTGGCGATCGGAACGCTGATCTGGTTCCTCGTCCCCGACGTGCCGGCCGGTGCCAGGGGTCAGCGCTTCGACGTCCTCGGCGCGCTCGGCCTCGGTGTGGGCCTGGTCTGTCTGCTGCTCGGCGTCTCCAAGGGCGCCGACTGGGGCTGGGGGTCCGCGACGACCGTCGGGCTCTTCGTCGCCGCCGTCGCGGTCCTGATCGCCTGGGGCGTCTGGGAGATGCGGACCAAGGACCCGCTGATCGACCTGCGCACCACCGCCCTCCCCCGGGTGCTGTTCACCAACGCGGCCTCGATCTTCGTCGGCTTCGGCATGTACGCCAGCATGCTGATCATCCCTCAGCTGCTCCAGTTCCCCGAGGCCACCGGCTACGGACTCGGCCAGTCGATGCTCGCGGCGGGCCTGTGGATGGCACCCGGCGGCATCATGATGATGATCGTCTCGCCGCTCGGCGGGAAGCTGACGGACGCCCGCGGCCCGAAGTTCACCCTGGTCTGCGGTGTCCTCGTCATCGCGCTCGGCTACGGTCTCGCGCTGGCCCTGATGGGCACGCCCTGGGGTCTCATGCTGACCGGCATGGTCATCAACAGTGGCGTCGGTCTCGCCTACGGCTCGATGCCGGCCCTGATCATGAGCTCGGTCCCGCTCTCCGAGACCGCCGCCGCGAACGGCTTCAACACGCTGATGCGCTCGCTGGGCACCTCGGTCGGCTCGGCGGTCATCGGGGTCATCCTCGCCCAGATGACGACCAGCGCGGCCGGCTACACCTTCACCTCCGAGGGCGGGTTCCGCACCGGTCTCGTCGTCGGCGGCTGCGTCGCCCTGGTGGCCGCCGCCATCGCCGCGGTGATCCCCGCGGTCCGCGCCGCCGCCGGAGCCGACAAGGCAGGCCCGAGCACCGAGCCGGAAACGGCCGCCGCGACCCGCTGAGACCCACGGCCCCGCACCGGCTCCGGCAGCCCCCTGGCCCGCCGGAGCCGGTGCGCCGGCACACCCTCGCGCCGCGTCAGGTGGCCAGGGCGCCCGCCGAGCCGCGCCCCGGAGCACCGCTCGGCCCCTCCACCTCAGTCCGCCTGCCCAGGTAGGTGAGCGGTCCTGGGTCGGCCACCGGGATCTCGTGGAAGCCGAGCCGGTCGTAGAACGCCCGAGCCGGCCTGTTCGCGGTGACCATGCCCAGGTGGACCATGGGCACCCCGCGGTCGTGCAGCGCGGTGAGGAGGGTGTTCATCAGGGCTCTGCCGTGACCGCGCCGCTGGAAGTCGGGCAGCAGGTCGATGTGCAGGTGCGCCGGATAGCCGGCGAGCTCGGGCAGGACCATGCGCTCGGGCGTGTGCAGCAGCCCGATCATCGCCTCGGTGGGCGTGCGGGGCGGCGCCGTGGGGACGGGATAGCGGTGCGCGACGCGCGGGATCCAGGTCTCCCGGAACCGGGCGGCGAACTCCGCGGTGTCGCCGGTGCCGACCACATAGCCGACGGCCCGGCCGGACCCGTCGTCCAGGACGAAGGCCAGCCCGGGCTCCAGGACGCAGTAGGGCTCGGCGAAGAGCGCCGGCATCAGCTCCTCGTCGGGGTACAGCGCACGCGAGTCACCCCCTTCGTCCGCGGTGCTCACGCACACGTCGGCGACGGCGGCACGGTCGGCGGCCCGGTAGGCGCGAATGCTCGGCGGTGGGTTCATGGGCGGCATCCTGACGCCTTGGGAGCGCTCCCACAAGGGTCCGCGCACCGGCGCCCCGCAAGGATGTCCGCGGGAGGCGGGAGGCGCGCCGCGCTCCGGACCGGACAGTGAGCGCGGGGCGCCGCTTGATGCCATGCTGAAGTACCGGATCATGACCTGGGAGCAGGAACGACGGCAGCGTGAGGACAGTGACACGGCCGAATCGAGCGGCGATCTGGAACCGGTTCGTGGCATCCGACCCGGGCCTGCTGCGGCTCATGGCCGGACTGCGGACGGTCGGCGCGATCGCCCTCACTCTCATGGTCCTCGGCATGCGCGGGGCCGGTCCCGGCCTCATGGTGAGCGGTGCCATGACGGCGATGGTCGCCACCTTCTCCATCAAGGAGAAGCACCGCGGCGAGCAGGCCGTCACCCTCGCGCTCGGGCTGCCGGTGGCCCTCGCGGCGATGTCGCTGGGCGCCGTGCTCAGCACCCATACGCTGGCGGGCGACGTGTGCTTCATCGCCCTGATCTTCGTCGCGGTCTACTGCCGCCGCTACGGCGACCGCGGCACGGCCCTCGGACTGATCGCCTTCCAGATCTACTTCCTGTCCCTGTTCGGCGGAGCCGGGTACTCCACCCTGGCCTCCCTGTGCGCGGCGCTGGTCATCGCCTTCCTGTGCAGTGCCGTGGTCCGCTTCGGCGTGGTCGCCGAGTCGACCGAGCGGGTCCTCAAGAGGCTCCGCAAGGCTTTCCGGGCCCGTGTGGCCCAGTTGGTCTCCGTCCAGATCGACCTGCTCGACGCCGATCGCGACGACGTCGAGAAGGCCCTGGACGACGTACGGCTGCACACCGCGCGGCTGCACGAGAGCGCCATGATGATCCAGGACCGGCTGGACGAGGGAACCTCCGACGGCGCGAGCGCCTCGCTGCTCCAGCGGAGGGTCGCCGAGGCCGAGATCGCCGCCGAGCGCCTCGGCATCCTGATCCTCACCGCGCGCAGCGCCGAGCAGGCGGACACGCTCGCCCTGCATCTGCCGCACGCGCCGCTACCCGCGCCGGGAGACCGGCTCCAGGAGCGCGACGACACCATCGCGACGCTGCACCGCGATCTCGAAGCCCTGCGGGTGCTGGTGGCCGGCCCGGTCTCCGGTGAGCACGGCACCGGGGTGGCCCAGCTGCGCAACCGGCTGCTCGGTTACCGGGAGGAGGACAACCTGCCGAACGCCCCGGCGGCCGTGCAGGACGTCTTCCGCGGTATCGGAGAGGCGGCCCGGGCGGCCCTCGGCCTGCGGCTGGCGCTCGACGGCCCCCAGGACGAGAGCGACGACTCCCCCGAGACGAAGCGTTCCCGCGAGGAGCTGGACGCCGAGGACGCCTCCATCGCCGCCGAGGAGAAGCACGACGACCCCCACCCCACGGGTCTTGACCGGCCCACGACCCGTGCCGCCGTACAGGTCTCGGTGGGTTCGACGCTGGCCATCGTCGGCGGGGAACTGCTCTCCCCGCAGCGGTGGTACTGGGCGGTGCTGACCTGCTGGGTCGTCTTCCTGAACACCTCGTCGACCGGGGAGATCCTGGTCAAGGGCTATCGCCGGCTGCTGGGCACGGTCCTCGGCGTGGTCGCGGGTGTCATCCTGGCCGGCGTGGTGGGCAACCACACCTGGACGGCGTTCACGCTGGTCCTGCTGTTCATCTTCGCCATGTACTTCACGGCACCGGTGTCGTACGTGCTGATGTCGTTCTTCGTGACGGCGATGCTGGGGCTGCTCTACACCGTGCTCAACACCTACAGTCCCGCGGTGCTCGTCCTGCGGATCGAGGAGACGGCGCTGGGTGCCGTCTGCGGGATGGTCGCCGCCGTCCTGGTCCTGCCGGTGCACACCGACCGCCGTACGGACGAACTGCTCGCCGCCGTGCTCGTCCGGCTCGGGGACGTCACCGCGGCGGCGGTGGAGCAGCTGAGCGGCGGCATCTCGCTCGATCTGCTGGACAAGGCGCGCGATCTCGACACGGCGCTGGACAATCTGCGGGGCTCCACCAAACCGCTGACCCATCCGATCACTCCGTGGCGGGCCCGCCGTCAGACCGCCCGCTACATCGTCGCGCTCCTGGAGACGTGCGCCTATCACGCGCGGTCGCTGGCGGCGACGGCCGAACTCCTCCCCTACAGCAGGTCGGTCGCCGCTGATCCCCGGCTCAAGCTGGCGGGCCGCCGGATCAGCCACAACATCGACGTCCTCGTCGCCCGGGTGGCGGCGGACGCCGCGGACGGGGTCGCGGAGACCGGGGCGAGCCTCGCCGCGATGCTGGAGCCGCAGATCCCGGACTCGCCCCGCCACGACCGCGTCACGGGCCGCGTCCTGCGTCATCTGCAACGCCTGGACGAAGGCGTGATCGGTCTGGCCAGGCCCCTGGGGGTACGGATCTCCACGCCCGCCAAGAAGGAGACGGCCGGGAGTGCGGCGCGGTAGTGCCGCGGCAGGCGCTCAGCCCACGTTCCACAGGAACCGGTGCGTGTGGATCCCGAAGTAGGGGAACGACTGCACCTGCCGGACGCCCTCGATCTGCCGTACGACGTCGTTGACGAAGTCCAGCAGATCCCGCGGCCCCGGGCAGACGACCTCGGCGAACAGGTCGAATCCGCCCGAGGTCAGCACCGAGTAGACGACCTCGGGCCGCTCGGCCAGCGCGTCCGCGACCTCACGCGGGTCGTCGTCCACCGCGATGCCGAGCAGGGCCATCGCCTGTCCGCCCATGCCCATCGGGTCGGTGACGCCGACGACCTGGACCGCCTGCGAGTCGAGCAGGCGCTGAAGGCGCTGGCGGGCCGCCGAGGCGGACAGCCCGACCTTCGGGCCGAGTTCGGCATAGGCGATACGGCCGTCGATCTGAAGTTCCCGCAGGATGGCCCGGTCGATCTCGTCCACGCTGTTCCTCTCCGGCTGACCCGGTCACAGGGTATCGGCGCCGTTCAGCCCGCCAGTTCGGCCAGGGCGGCGGCGAAGACCTCGGTGTGCCGGTCCACGTCCTGCTCGGTGGTCGCGGGGCACATCAGCGCCATGTTGTGGAAGGGGGTCAGCAGGATGCCCCGGTTGGCGAGGTAGAGGTGGAGGAAGTCCTCCAGTTCCGTGTCGGCCGCCGCGGCCGATTCCGTTCCGGTGCGCGGCGCGGGATCGGCGAACCGGTATTCCGTACGGGCCCCGAGGCGGCTCACCGACCACGGCAGGCTCCACTTGTCGATGCCCGCCCGCACCCCGGCCTCGAAGCGCTCCGACAGCTGCGCCATCGTCTCGAACGCGGCGTCGGTCAGGACGTGTTCCAGGGTGGCGCGTGTCGCCGCGGTGGAGAGGGCGTTTCCGGCGAGGGTGCCGCCGACGCCGCCCATGTCGACCAGGTCGAGATCGGCGCGGCCGAGCAGCTTGTCGGCGAGTTCGGCCGACAGCCCGTACGCGCCGGCCGGGATCCCTCCGCCGATGGCCTTGCCGATGGTGAGCATGTCCGGCTCCAGGTTCCAGGCGGCGGTGCAGCCACCGGGCCCGGCGGAGAAGGTGTGCGTCTCGTCGTTGATGAGCAGGGTTCCGTACCGGCGCGTCAGTTCGCGGACGCCCTCCAGATAGCCCGGCTCGGGCAGCACGATGCCGATGTTGGTGAGCGCGGGTTCCATGAGGACGGCGGCGACGTCGCCGTGGGCGAGCTCGCGCTCCAGCTGCGCCAGGTCGTTGAACTCCGCGACGCGGCTGGTGAGGGTGACGTCGCACGGCGCGCCGACGTTTCCGGGGCGGGCCTCGCCGTGCCCGTCCGCGCCGACCACGATCAGCGACTCGTCGACGCTGCCGTGGTAGCTGTAGCTGTTCACCAGGATCTTCGGGCGGCCGGTGACGGCTCGTGCCAGCCGGATGGACCAGCGGTTGGCGTCGGTCGCGGTGAGCGAGAAGCTCCAGCGCGCGAGCCCGAAGCGGCGGGTGAGCTCGGCGCCCACCCATTCCGCGTCCTCGGTCGGCAGCATCGCGGTCGCGCCGCCGCTCTCGGCGAACCGGGTCCGCACCGCCTCGGCCACGACCTCGGGCGAGTGACCGGCCATCGCGCCCGTGTCGCCGAGACAGAAGTCGATGTACCCGTGGCCGTCGATGTCGGTGACACGGGCTCCGCGCGCGCTGTCCAGATAGCGCGGGAAGGCCCCGGCGGTCTTGTTCATCCAGGTCATCGGAACCCTGCCGAACAGGTGCTCCGCGCGTTCGTACGCGGCCCTGGACCGGGGGTTGCGGCGCTCGGCCTCGGCGCTCTCACGCGCCAGGAGCTGCTGAAGGCGGGTGCGGTCCATCGAGGGCTCCTCTGGGGTGGACGCGATCGCCGGGCCCGGTCGACCCGGTGTCGACGGGCACGGTCGGCGAACGGATACAGCAAGAGTACGAACGTATACGGAACCAAAGCAAGGTCCGACGCTCGATTCGACTGTATTGACAACTGATTCGAGCGTCATCGCGCTCGAATCAGTTGTCACCCTCGCGTGCCCACCGGGCCGGGATCCGGCTAGCGGGACACCTCCGGGGCCCACACCCGGTCGGCGTAGTCCAGGAAGTTCCTGCCGAGGATCTTCTCGATGCGCTCCGAGCCGAAGCCGCGCTGTTCCAGCAGCCGGACGAGGTCGCGGTACTGGTCCACGCCGCGCAGGTCGAGGACGAAGGGAAGCGTGTCGTCGCGCTCGCCCGCCGCGCCGACACCGGCCTGGCGGCGCAGGGCCACGTGCTCGGCCAGATGCGCGCGGTAGGCGTCGAGGTCGTCGATGGACGTCACCGTGCCGTCGGTGCCGATGCCGACATGGTCCTCGCCGCACACATTGACCGCGTGGACGATGTGCTCCACGACGTCGGCGGCCGTCGCGTGACCCGACACGTTCAGGAAGGGCATGAAGTAGATGCCCACGAAGCCGCCGCGCGAGGCCACCAGGCGCAGCTCCTCGTCCGTCTTGTTGCGGGGAAGGTCGGCCAGAGCGCGGCAGCCCGTGTGGTTGATCGACACGGGGCGCCGCGCCACCTTGGCGGCCTCCAGGCAGGTGCGCTCACCGCTGTGCGAGAGGTCGACCATGAGGCGGTGCTCGTCGAGGGCCTCGACGACGCTGCGGCCGAAGTCGGTCAGACCGCGGTTCTCCGGCGCCATGGAGCCGTCGCCGAGGTGATTGGCCTGGTTGTACGTGAGCTGGACGACCCGGACGCCGCGCTCGGCGAAGGTGGCGATGCGCCCGGTGTCCTCGCCGACCGCGACGGCGTTCTGGAAGCCGTAGATCACGCCGATCCGTCCCTCGTCCCGGGCCCGCCGGATGTCCGCCGCCGTGCGGACCTTGAGCAGGTCGGCCGCGTTGTCGCGGATGATCCCGTCCCAGACGTCGATCTCGTGCAGCGTGTGCTCGTAGGGCGGCAGGTCGCCCATCGTGTAGCCGAGCGTGATGTTCACGGCGGTCAGGCCGGAGGCGTGGGCGTCGGCCAACGTGCGGGCGTCGACGGTCAGTTGCTCGCTGGAGGGGTTCAACTGCGCGGCGGCCTCGGCCGACTGGGGGGCGTTCGGGTTGTCGAGCTGCCCGAGCGCGTTGATGATCATGGGGAGGTCGGTCATCGGGTCTCCTCGACGGGGTGGGTCACGGCGGCGCCGTCGAAGTCCCGGCGTTCGAAACGCCGGCCTCGCTTGACGGTCAGGGTGAGGCTGCGCAGGTTCGCGATGTCCCGCAGCGGATCGTCCTCCAGGACCACGAAGTTGGCGAGCTTGCCCGCCTCGACGCTGCCCATGACGTCCTCGGCGCCCGCGCTCCGCGCACCGACGAAAGTGGCCGAGCGCAGCACCTGCGCGGGTGACATCCCGCAGCGGCGCACGAGGAACGCCAGTTCGTCGTAGAGGGCGGGGAAGGGCTCCCCGGCATCGGTCTCGTAGTCCGTGCCGGTCGCGATCTCCACACCGGCGCGGTGGGCCTGGGCGGTGAGAACGGCGGCGAGTTCGGTATTGGCCGCCGCGCGCGCCGCGTCCTCGGGCCCCTCGCCCGCGAGGGCCTCGCTCGCCCACATGCCCGCGGTCGCGTCGAGGACCGTACCGCGTCGCCGCATCAGGGCGAACAGTTCCTCGACGCGGGGGTCGTCCCCGGCGGCGAACCGCTCGTGGTCGACCTTCGGCTTGGTCTTGTAGCTGGTCAGGGGTTCGTCCGTGCCCTCGAAGGCGAGCAGCGTGACATGGGAGACGCTGTCGGCGCCGGCCGCGACGATCTCGCCGGGCGAGGCGGGGAAGACGGTGGCGTGGGCCCAGACGGGGATGCCCTGGCGGTGCGCCTCCGCGGTGATGGCGGCGACGGTGGCGTGGTCGAGATCCGCGTACACCTTGACGGCGGAGGCGTGCGTGCCGCGCGCGAGGGCGACGGCGATCCGCAGGTCGGTGTCCTCGGTGATCGCCTGCATCCACGGCACGGCGCCGGGCGTCTCGCCCTGGGACACCTGGTGGGTGCGCGGGTCGTCGAAGAAGCCGGGTCCGGCCATGAGCGCGGCGTAGCGGATGTCGGGTCCCGGGATCTCGCCGACGAGCGTCGCCCTCGCGAGGTCGCCCACCTGGCGCAGGTCGTCGGCCATGTCCCGGATGGCGGTGACCCCGCTGTGCACGAGCCGGCGCAGCACCGCCTCGGCGGCGGGCCGGTCGGGCGGGGTCGCGATGTGCTGGTGGGCGTCGATCAGACCGGGGATGACGAAGCGTCCGTCGAGGTCGAAGACCTGGGCGTCGGCGGGGAGGTCCGCGGCGATCTCGGCGTCGTCGCCGACGGCACGGATGACCGGGCCGTCGATCACGATCGAGGTCGAGCCCCGGACCGGGCCGCCGGTTCCGTCGAAGAGTGTCGCGCCGCGGTAGACCGCGACGGTTCCCGTCACCGCGGGCGCGTGCGGGGCCGGTGCGCCCGAAGTCTCGTCCGTCATCTTCACCTCAGTGGTAGCTGTGTCCGGTTCGGCGGTGGCTCCGCCCGGTCCGATCGGCCGCGTGGATCATCTTGTTACGCTCTACGTAACAGAGGTATCGTCTCTCGCAACATGCGCTACCGTACGCTCGCATCTCACGACGTCACAAGGAGGGGCCGGAATTGCCCGAGGCACCCCGCACCGCGGTGGACAAGGCCCTGGACCTGGTCGAGGCCGTGGCCCGCGCGTCGCAGCCGCCGCGTCTGACCGACCTCGCCGAGGAGGTCGGCCTGCATCGCGCGACCGCCTACCGCGTGCTCGTCGACCTGGTCCGGCGCGGCTGGGTGCTGCGCGCCGGCGACCGCTACCTGCCCGGCACGGCGGTCCTTCAACTGTCGTCCTCGGCGGCGCGCAACTCGCTCGGCGCGCTGGCCCGGCCGGTTCTCGCGGCCCTGTCCGAGCGCACCGGCATGATGGTCAACCTCCAGGTGCCCGAGGTCGACCGCTCCCGCGTGATCGACGTCGTACGGCCGGACAGGCTGGCGATGATCAGCAGTCTGACCGGACAGGCCCTGCCCGTCCACCGGTTCGCGGGACCGCTCGCCCTCGTCGCGGCGCTCGCCACCGCCGACCGGATCCCCTACCTGCGCGCCGCCGAGGAGTCCGGGTTCCCGCTGGAGGGACCCGACGGGCTGCTGTCGGACATCGAGGAAGCCGAACGCACCGGATTCGCCGTCGAGTACGGGCGCAACGAACAGCCGGTCGCCTCGCTCGCCCGTGCCGTGGTGACCCGGCCCGGCGCGCCCGTCTGCGCCCTGACCCTGGTCGGACTGGGGCCGGACTTCGGCGAGGCCCGCCTTCCCGGACTGCGCGAGCGACTGCGCGAGGCCACGGACGAACTGGCACACATCCTCTCCGGCGCCCCGGCCTCCGGACCCACCTCCCCCGCCCCGTCCACCGAAGGCCCGGCATGAGCGAGATCCTCTTCCTCGACGGAACGCAGACGCGCTCCGCACTCGATCCGCACCGCGTCCTGGACGCCGTGGCCACGGCCCTCGTCGCCATCGGGCGGGACGAGGTCTCCGTGCCGCCGCGGATCGCCGCGCACACCCCGCACGGCCTGCTCGGCGCGATGCCCGGTCATGTGCCGGGGCTCGGGCTCGCGGCCAAGCTCGTCTCCGTGTTCGCCGACCCGGAGCGCGCCGGCCGCAGCAGTCACCGGGGCATCGTCGCGCTCTTCGACGAGACCGACGGCCGCCCGCTGGCCCTCATGGACGCCGAGCCCCTCACCGAGATCCGTACCGCGGCGACCGCCACCCTCAGCGCCCGCGCCCTGGCCCGACCGGACGCGGACGGGGTCGCCGTCATCGGCACGGGCGCCCAGGCACGCGCCCAGATCACGCTGCTGGCGGCCGTGGACCCCGCGACCCCCGTCACCGTCGCGGGCCGCGATCGCCTGCGCGCCGCGAGCGCCGCCGCGCTCCACCCCGCCGGCCGTGCCGTCGAGAGCATCGAGCAGGCCGTACGAGGCGCCGGCACGGTGTTCTGCTGCACCGGCGCCGTGCGTCCGGTCCTCCGTCGCCCATGGCTCGCCCCCGGCACACACATCAGCTCGGTCGGCGGCTCCCACGGGCCCGAGCTGGACGCCGACACCGTCCGGGACGCCGCCCTCTTCGCGGAGTGGCCCGGCGCCGCCACGACCCCGCCGCCCTCCGGCGCCCACGAACTCCAGGGTCTCGCGCCCGACCGGGAGGTGACACTCCTCGGCTCGGTCCTGGGCGGCGAACACCCCGGCCGGCGGGACGACGGCGAACTCACCCTGTTCAAGTCGACCGGCCACGCCGCGCTCGACGTCGCCGCGGCCCATGTCGCCGACGCCGTGGCCCGCGCGAAGGCGTGGGGCACCCGCGTCGCCATGTGAGCCGGGGCCCGGGGGTCCGGCGGGCCCGTGGACTTTCCTCCCCCGGTTCGACCATGCTGAAGGTGCCACCGCCATTCCCGCCGGTCCGGGACGGACCGCGGGCCCGGCGGAACGGGACGCGAAGGGAGGCCGACGCCCCATGGAACGCACCGGAGCGAACGGCGGCGGAGTACGGGAACGGCTGGGCAGCGCCCTGTTCACGCGGGTCGCGGGTCCGGACGGCCCGGAGAACCGCGCCCGTATCCACGGCACGCCAGGACCGCGGTGGTTCGGCCCCGACCGCCCCATCCGTACCGTGCACGGGGACGCGTCGATGTTCATCGGCGGCCTCTCCGCGCTGCTGCTCCAGTCGCTGCACCCGCTCGCCATGGCCGCCGTCTCCGCGCACTCGGGCTTCCGCGGCGACCCCTGGGGCAGACTCCAGCGCACCAGCACCTTCCTCGCCGTCACGACGTACGGGACGGCCGGGAGCGCCCAGGACGCCTGCGACCGGGTACGGGCGGTCCACGAGCGGGTGCGCGGTGTGACCTCGGACGGAACGCCGTACCACGCGGCGGACCCGCACCTCCTCGGCTGGGTCCACGTCGCGGAGGTCGACAGCTTCCTGCGCGCGCACCAGCGCTACGGCGCACGGCCGCTGTCCGGGGCGGACTGCGACGCGTACGTGGCGGACACCGCCCGCGTCGCCTCCGCGCTGGGCGTCCTCGACCCGCCCACGAACCGTGCCGGGCTCGCCGAGCGGCTGACCGCCTACCGTCGCGAGGTGCGGGCGACGCCCGAAGCCCGCGACGCCGCGCGTTTCCTGCTGCTGAACCCGCCGGTGCCGCTCGTCGCCCGGCTGCCCTACGGAGTGCTCGCCGCGAACGCGGTGTCCCTGCTGCCCTCCTGGGCCGCGTCCGAACTCCGCCTGCCCCGGCTTGGGTTGGTGGACAGCGTGTGCGTCCGTCCGCTCGGCTGCGCCTTCACCTCGGCCGTGCGCTGGGCGATGGCGCCGCAGCGGGCGCGAGCCGTCCGAGCGGCGGGGTGAGGGGCGCGCTCGCACGAGCGGCGCCCGCGCCAGGCCGCCCGCCCGGGCGGCCCGACCTCCGCCGCCCCGACCCGGTACCAAGTCGGTCAAGTCGGCACACAGCGGGGTCCGGGCCGAAAGACTGTGCGCGTGCTGAGAAATCTGCCGACCGTTCCTCCCGGATTCGTCGGACGCCAGGAAGAACTCGCCCACCTGGACGAGGCGTTGCGCGAGCGGCGGCTCGTGACGCTGACCGGGACCGGCGGAGTGGGCAAGAGCCGGCTGGCGCTGGAGGCGGCGGAGAGAGTGCTGCGCGCGGGGGAACGCGGGGTGGCCTGGGCCGATCTGTGGCCCCTGCCGGACGACCGGCTGCTCGTCGCGTCCGTGGCCGACGCGGTGGACTTCGCCGACCACACGACGAACCCGGCGCTCGACTCCCTGACCGACTGGCTGGCCGACCGGGACGCCCTGCTCGTCCTGGACTCCTGCGAGCACCTCGTCGCCCCGTGCCGCCGTCTGGTCTCCCGCCTGGTCTCGGCCTGCCCCCGCCTGACCGTCCTGGTGACGAGCCGGGAGCCGCTCGCTGTCCCCGGTGAACACGTCGTCACCGTAGGGCCGTTGCCGCCCGCGACGGACGCCGTGGAGATGTTCCGCCTGCGCGCGGCCACGGCCGGGGCCCCCGTGTCCTCCCCGGCGGACCTGGTCGCCGCCGCCCGGCTGTGCGCACGGCTCGAAGGCATGCCGCTGGCGGTGGAGCTGATCGCCGGACAACTGGCGCACCGCACGGTCGAGGAGGTCGAGCTCGAACTCGGCGCGCGCCTGGACATCACCGCGGACGGCACGCTCCCCGGGCCGCCGCGCCACCGGGCGGTACGGACGACGATCGGCTGGAGCCACGAACTGTGCGAACCCGCCGAACGCCTCGTGTGGGCGCGGATGTCGGTGTTCCGGGAGCCGGTGGACGCGCACACCGCGCGTCTCGTGTGCGCCGGAGGTCCCCTCGCCGGTGACGAGGTCGAGCGGGCGCTGGCGGGCCTGTCGAGGAAGTCGGTGCTGTCGCACGCCGACGGCGCGTACCGGATGCTCGACACGGTCCGGGAGTACGGCCGCATGTGGCTCGACCGGCTGGGCGAGAGCCGCGCGTCGGCGGACCGGCACGCCGCGCACTTCCTGGGGATGGCCCGCGAGGCCAAGGACGGCTGGCTGGGCGAGCAGCAGGCGCGCTGGTACGAGCGGCTTCGCTCCGCGCACGCCGATCTGTGCGCGGCGCTCGACCACCTGCTCTCCGAACGGCCGGACAGCGCGCTCGAGTTGATCGGCCTGCTCGCCTTCCCTTGGAGCTGCTGCGGACATCTCAGGGAGGCGGCTGCCTACTTGGAGGACGCGCTGGCGCTGTCCGCCGCCCCCGGTCCGGTCAGGACGAGGGCACTGTGGGCGCTGGGCATCACCCGTGTCCTGCGCGGCGAGCACGAACAAGCCGCGCAGCTGGCCGCGTTCTGCCACGACCGCGCGGAGCTCCAGAACGACGTCGGGGGAACCCTGGACGCCGCCTATCTCCTCGGTCTGACGCACCTGCTGCTGGGGCGGCCCATGGCGGCCAGGCAGGAGGTCGAGCGCGCTCTGCGGGGCGCCGGCGGAACGGCGTTCACCTCCGCGGGGCACATCCTGTGCCGGCTGGTCAGGGTGTTCGCCCTCACCGGTGAGGGGCTCCTCGACGAGGCGCGCGGGGAGGCGGAGGAACTGCGGCGGGGCTGTGTCGCCCGCGGCGAGTGGTGGACCCGCTCGTACACCGACTACCAGCTGGCGCTCATCGGTCTCTTCGAGGACCGCGCGCGGGACGCCAGCGCCCACGCTCTGTCGATGCTGGACGGCAAGCGGCACATCGGTGACAGCTTCGGCATCGCGCTGGGCCTGGATCTGCTGGCCTCCGCCCTGGCCGCACAGGGCGCGGGCGAACGGGCGGTCGCCGCGTACGGCGCCGGGGAGACGTACTGGAGCGCGGTGGGACATCCGCAGCGCGGCACCCCCGAGCTGGGCCCGGTCCGGGAGCGCTACGAGGACACGGCCCGCTCCCTCCTCGGCGACGACGGGTACGAACGCGCTCTGCTGCACTCGGCGCTCACCGACCCCGAGACGATCCTGCACCGCCTCCTCGACGGTCCCCGCGAGGGCGACGGAAACCGCTGACCGGCGTCGGACCCGATACCCCGTGCCTGCATCCGGTGGGCCGCTCCGCGCCGAACCAGGAGTGAGCCCGGCGGACCTGCCGGGTGCCTGACGGCTCCGAGACCGAGGTGAGGCCCGTCATGTGCTGCCGCCCCGCATCACTCCCCGTCGCCCATGGGTGGGACACCGCTTCCGAGCGAACACGGTCCACCACTTCCCCGGGGGCGGCGCCGTGGAACTGAGGACCGACGAGCAGACGGAGAGCACCGGCGCGGGAGTCACCACCGGATTCCTGGCGCGCCGGCTCGGGGTGTCGCCCACGACGCTGCGCTCCTGGGACCGGCGGTACGGTCTGGGGCCCGCGGTGCGGGCGGACGGCCGCCACCGCCGCTGGACACCCGACGACGTGGCCATGCTCCAGGAGATGTGCCGGCTGACCGCCGCCGGCCTGCCGCCCGCCGAGGCGGCCCGTGCCGCGAAGGAGACCGCTCGCGGCCGTGTCGCGGCCTCACCGGCCGTCGCCTCCCGCACCCGCGCCACCGCGCGCACCGGGGCGGGCGTCCGGGTTCCGGAGCGGACCGCGACGACGGGCCCCGGCGAGGGAACCCCGCCGCGCGCCGGGCGGCCTCAAGGAGACGTGGCACAGGAGTGCCGGGGCCTGGAGCGGGCTGCCGTCCGGCTGGACGCCGCCGCCGTCCAGGAACAGCTGACGGCGGCGGTACGGAACCACGGGCTGACCAAGGCCTGGGAGGAGGTGATGGTGCCCGCCCTGCGGGCGGTGGGCCGCCGATGGGAGTCCTCGGGGGACCGTCACGTCGAGGTCGAGCGCCTCATGTCCTGGCACGTCTCCGCGACCCTGCTGCGTGTCTACGTGTCCGCGGCCGGCCACGAACCACCCGCCTCCGTCTCCCCCGTGCTGCTGGCCTGCGTTCCGGGCGAGCTGCACACCCTGTCCCTGGAGGCGCTCAACGCGGCGCTGGCGGAACGGCGCGTACCGGTGCTGATGCTCGGCGCCGCCGTCCCGCCCGAGGCGCTCATCGCGGCGGTGCGGCGGGTCGGTCCCCCGGCGGTCGTCCTGTGGTCACAGTCGTGGTCCACGGCGAACCTCCCGCTCGCCCGCCATCTCGCCGCGACGCGCTGGGGAGTACGGGGAGCACGGACCCGGAGCCGGATCCTGCTCGGCGGACCGGGCTGGGGCACCGAGCCCGGCCCCGGACTCCTCCGTCTGGAGCACCTCGCCGAGGCACTCCGTCTGATCACCTCGCCGGACGAGCGGACCGCCGACACACCGGCTCCGGCACGCTCCTAGGGTCCGTCCGACGATTCCCGTCCGTCCGGCCCTGGGACACGCCCTACGACCGCAGGAAAGCCGCCAGACCCTCCAGCAACCGGTCGACGTCGTCCTTGTCGCTGTAGGGCGAGAGGCCGACGCGCAGGCCCCCGGTGTCGCCGAGGCCCAGATGCCGGGACGCCTCCAGCGCGTAGAACGATCCGGCGGGTGCGTGCACCCCGCGGTCCGCGAGGAACACGGAGGCCTCGGCGGCTTCCCGGCCGTCGAACGTCAACAGCAAGGTGGGCGTGCGCTCGGCCGCCCGGGAGCGCAGGGTGACACCCGGCAGTTCGGCCAGGCCCACCTCCAGCCGCTCGGCGAGCGCCCCCTCGTGGCGCTCGATCGCCCCGAAGGCCGCCCGCAGCCGGTCCCTGCGCCCGCCCGCCGTGTCGCCCGCGAGGCCGGCGAGGACGTCGATCGCTGCGGTGGTACCGGCGAGCAACTCGTAGGGCAGCGTGCCCAGTTCGAACCGCTCGGGAACCGTGTCGGCGGACGGCAGCAGCTTGTCCGGGCGCAGTCGCTCCAGCAACCGGGGTGAGGCGGTCAGGACGCCGTGGTGCGGGCCGAGGAACTTGTAGGGCGAGCACACGAAGAAGTCGGCACCGAGCCGGTCGAGATCCACGAAGGCATGCGCCGTGTAGTGCACCCCGTCGACGTAGAGCAGCGCCCGCGGGTTCCGGTGGACCAGACGGGCGAGCCGGGCGACGTCCGGCACGGTCCCGAGCAGGTTCGAGGCGGCGGTGACGGCGACCAGGCGGGTGCGCTCGGTCAGGACGGCGTCCACAGCGGAGGGCGGGAGTTCACCCGTCCCCGGATCGAAGTCCGCCCAGCGCACAAGGGCTCCGGCCCGCTCGGCCGCCTGGAGCCAGGGCCGGATGTTGGAGTCGTGGTCGAGCCGGCTGACGACGACCTCGTCACCGGGGGCCCAGTCCTTCGCGAGGGTGCGGGCGACGTCGTAGGTGAGCTGGGTGGCGCTGCGGCCGAAGACGACCCCGGACGGCTCAGCGCCCACCAGGTCGGCCACCGCCCGCCGGAACCCCTGGACGAGGTTCTCCGCGTTCACCTCGCCCGGAGTCAGCCGCCCCCGGATCGACAGCGGGCCGGTGAGCGCGTCCGCGATCGCCCCGGCCACCCGGGCCGGGGTCTGGGTGCCGCCCGGCCCGTCGAAGTGCGCGACACCGGACAGCAGGGCGGGGATCTCGGCGCGCAGGGCACCGACGTCGTAGGTCACTCGGACTCCTCACGGACTGCGTCACGGCCCGCGCCGGCCGGTCCGCAACGGCGTCCGGCGGGCACGGGCTCCCGTGACCGGGCGGGCCTCTGTTCTGCGGTGATCATGGCAGGTGGCCCATCCCGTGGAAAGGCGGGGCGAGTCCGCCGGCGCTCACCGGGCCGTGACACGGGGGCCGGCCTGAGGTGTCCGTGTGCCGCTCCATGACGAACGGCCTGGGGCCGGCAACCGGTAACTCCGGTGCCGGCCCCAGGCCGTGAGTCATGACGTGTGAAACGGGACCGAACCCGCTCACGCGTGGCGGTGCGACCGGCTGTTGCCCGTCAGCACCCGGTACAGAACCAGGAGAATCAGCGATCCCGCGATGGCGGCGATCCAGGTCGACAGGTCGAAGAACCCGTCGATCGAGTCGACGCCGAAGATCACCTTGCCGAGCCAGCCGCCGAGCAGACCTCCCGCGACGCCGATCAGCATCGTGATGATGATGCCGCCCGGGTCCTTGCCCGGCAGGAGCAGCTTGGCGATGGCCCCGGCAAGCAACCCGATCAGAATCCAAGCGATGATGCCCACAGTTCCTCCATCGTCCGTCCGTACAAGATGTGGCTTCCTCACTCCGTGTGCGCCGTCCCGGCCGGAACAAACCTGCGAACCTCAGACCGGCGTCCGGTCCGCCGCCGCGGCCCTGTTCAGTTCGGCCGTGAACTGCGCCCCGGCCAGCAGCGCGAGGTTGGACAGCCACAGCCACACGAGGAACACGACCGGGCCCGCGAGAGAGCCGTAGAGCCTGCTGTACGTGCCGAGGACGGAGGCGTACAGGGCGAACCCGGCCGAGACGGCCAGCCAGAGGAAGGCGGCCAGCAGGCCGCCGGGCAGGGTGTGCCGCCGGCGGCGGGCGGCCGGCGGCCCCGTGCGGAACACGACGAGGACCAGCAGGGCCACCAGGCACATCAACAGCGGCCAGCGGAGCAGGTTCCAGGCCAGGGCCACCGTGCGGTCCACCCCGAGGAGCCGGCCGGCGGCCTCCGCCACCGGGCCGGTCAGCAGCAGGACGAGCGCGCTCACGACGAGCAGCCCGAGCAGGGCCAGCGCGGTCAGCACCAGCCGGTGCGCGGTGCGCCAGGCCGAGCGGTGATCGGCCACGTCGTGCATGCGGTGCAGGGCCCGCCGGAACACCGCGAGGTAACTCGACGCGGACCACAACGCGCTCGCCGCGCCGGTGACCAGCAGCGTCCAGGCGGCGGAGCGTTTGTGCAGCATCTCCCCCAGCGCCTGGTGCAGTTCCGCACCCGACTGTGCCGGCGCGTACGCCGTGACGTGGGCGATGAACTGCTCGGCGGTACCGGGGCTGATGAGGCCGAAGGCGATGACCATGACCAGCATGGCCGGCAGGACGGCCAGGATCGCGTAGTACGTCAGCGCGGCCGCCCAGTCGGACACGTCGTCGTTCCACATGGAGACCGGGGTGCGGCGCAGCGCCGGCCACCAGAAGGCGGTCGTCCTCGGCCCGTGCGGGCGGGGCCGGGCCGGGCGCACCGTTCCGATGACGCCGTCCGGCCGGGACTCAGCGGACATGAGCGGCCCACCGCCGGCCGCCGCCGGTCCGTGCCCGGCTCCGGCACGGGGCGTGGACGCCTCGCGCCTTCTCGAATCTCGTGACGATGCGTCTGTTCATGTCTCACCTCTCCGCGCCGGTCGGACCGGCCATCCCGGCCCGCCGCGTCCGGCGGAGTCGGTCGAGGCTCTTCTTCCACGCGCGACCGCCCCTACGCCTGCTCAGCTGGGGTTCGGTCCGGATGCGGTCAGGCCGGGCCGTCCGGTCGGGCCAGGGGGACGAACACGCGGATCGTCTTGCCGCCCCCGGGGCGCGGTTCGACGGTGACGGCGCCCGAGAGCCGGATGATCAGGGGCCAGCCGTACCCGTTGGTCCGGTGGGTGTGGGGTATCTCGCCCGTGCCGTAGGCCTGGGCGGGGACGATGTCGCTGTTGTCGCACACGGTGAGCCGTACGCCTTCCTCGGTCAGGTCGGCGTCGAATCCGGCGAGGCCGTCGCCGTGCCGGATGGCGTTGGTGACCAGTTCCGAGACCACCAGCAGCAGGTCGACGACCGCGTCCGGATGCGCCCCGCCCGTCCGGCCGTGTGCGCGCAGCAGCCCGCGGACGTGGTCCCGTGCGGCGGCGGCGCTCGTGATCGCTTCGCTCGCTCCCGGGCCCGGCCCGGCCACCGGCCTGCGGTCGGCCGGGCTCATCGCCCGGTCGCCGGGTCCGGGAGTTCCAGTGCCGCACCGACACTGTCCGCGAGGACGAAATAGCCCGCGGTCCCCGTCACGTCGAACAGCCTCCGGACGATGTCGCCGAAGGGCCCGCAGACCACCATGAGCCTGCCGCGGGCCCGGTGCGCGCGCTGTGCTTCGAGCAGGACGTGCAGGATCGAGGAGTCGGCGAAGTCGGTCGCCGACAGATCGACCACCGTGCGCTCCGGGCCCACCCGGTACGCCAGGCTCAGGGCCTCCTCCAGCCGGAAGGCGCTCTCGTGGTCGATCTCGCCGCCCACCCGCACGACGAACGCGTCCTGGGCCGTCCCGTGGGTCACGGTGGCTTCCGCCCCGTCCGACATGTGCACACTCTTTCTCTTCCGCTCCCGCGACGGAGCGAGGTTCTCGGGTCGCGGCGGGCGGCCGCCGCACGCACGTCGCCGTGGGCCACCGCGCGGCGGCTCACTCGGGCCGCCTCGGCCGGAGACTGCGGTAGTAGGTTCCGACGCGGGACAGATAGGCGGGGTCCGAGGTCTCCCGGTCGGTCTTGAACACGGGCGCCGACTTCACCTCGTCGCGGGTGCACGCGACGGTGATCTTCCCGGACTGCGTGTCGATGCCGGCGACGACGCCCACGGGAACCAGCACGCTCTTGCCGAAGACCCAGACGCCGGTGTCGACGACGAGGTGCCGCATCCCCGATCCGTCGGCCTGCCGGTCGACATGCCCTATGGTCCCGTCGGTGGCCTCGACCGTGTAGCCGGCCAGTTCGGCCGCTTCGGGATGGCCGAACTCCGGTGCGTACGACCAGATTCCGTCGATCGTCATATGTTCCTCCGTCAGTCGCGGGGCGCTCTGCCGAGCCCAATACCCCGCTATCCGGCGCGCATTCAGCCGGTCCCCGGACTCCGCTGCCCGCCGCCCTGGTGAGGGAGTGCGGTGAGATGCTCCAGGGTTCCGGTGATCTCCAGCAGCCGGTCCAGGGCGCGCGGACGCTGATCGAGGTACAGGCGTGCCCCGGCGGCGTCCGTACGGCGCCGGATCATCAGCAGGGTGGCCAGGCCCATGGAGTCGATGCTGACGAGACCGGCGAAGTCCACGCGCAGCTCCGGAATCCGTCCGCCGGGGCCGTGGCCACCGGCGAAGTTCTGGTCGACGGTCCTCATCAGCTCGTCGCAGGTCTCGTGGTCGAGATCTCCGGCGACGTGGATCACCAGCGTGGTGGGCCGGACGTCGACGGTCAGGGTGAAGGCGGGGGGATGTGAGGTGGTCATACGGGCTTTCCGGGGCCGGGGATCTTGGTGAGGGGCGTTCGTTCTCCGAGCGCCTCCCGCGCGTGGGCCAGGGTGCGGCAGGCGCGCGGGAAGTCCTTGAGTTGCAGGGCCAGCAGGTCCAGGGCGGGGTCCAGGCTCCGCGCGGGGACATGTCGGGCGGCGAGGATGTCCGCGGTCCACAGGACGAACCGGGTGAACAGCCGCTCGTCGGCGACGTACAGGGACGTGGCGAGGTAGTCGACGATGTGGGCGAGGTCCTCGGCGGTGTGCCGTCGCTGCCGTTCGGTGTAGCGGCGCATCGGCTCGAACCGGTCCTCCAGGTCCGCCAGGGTCTGCTTGACGAGCTGGTGCGTCGTCCCGGCGACGATCGTGTATTCCTGGTCGGCCAGGTGCGGCAGGTCGTCGACGCCCTGGTGGAAGGCCGGGGGGCGGGGCCGGTCGAGGCCCCCTTCGAGGACGGCCGCCGCCCCGCGCGCGTCGGGGGCCCATCCGTCGGCGCCCAGGGCACGGGCGTACCGGCCGTCGGGGCCGAAGGCGGCGCCGCCCGCGATGACGGGCACGCCGGCCGCCTGACACGCCGTGATGGCGGTGTGCGCGGTGGGCAGATGGGTGGGGATCGAGGAGGAGAGCGCCACCGCCCGCGGTCCCGTCCGGTGCAGATGCGCGATGAGATGGGGGGTGGGTACGTGCGCGCCGAGGAAGTCCACGCGCCAGCCGCGCAGCCTCAGCACCTCCGCGAGGAGCCTGGCCGGCAGCGCGTGCCACTCGCCGTCGACGCAGGCGACGGTGACCCGAGGTCCGCCCGGTGTCTCGTTCCGGGATTCGGGCCGGTGGGCGAGGACGGCGATGACCCGCTCGTGGATGGCGGTGGCGGTGTGCTCCTGCGCGACGGTGAGCCGGTTCGCCGCCCATTCGGTGCCGACCTTCGCCTGGACCGGAGCGATCAGGTCGAGCAGGACGGTCTCGGCGTCGGCGGACGACTCCAGCGCGTCGAGGACGATGGCCGCGGCCCGGTGCTCGTCACCCTGGTGGACGGCCGACCACAGAAGCTCGCGGGCGGGACCGAGGGCCGGGGCCTCGGGTCGCTGGACGGGATGGAGGGTCATCCTGTGTACCTGCCCCGAGTATGGCCGTTCACCGCACTCAGATGCGCGTGGTGGGGTGCGGTGACCGCGACGGTGGCCATGTCGTCGTGGCCTCCGCGTCCGACCCACTGCGCGGCGAGCATCTGGATGTGCTCGACCACGGCCTCGGCGGGCATGCCGGCGCACTCGGCGAGCGCCGTCTCCAGCCGTTCGATGCCGAAGAACTCGTCGCCCAGGGGTCCTCCCCTGGCCTCCGTGATGCCGTCCGTGAAGAAGAGGCAGGTCTCGCCCGGCGCCAGATCGACCTGGACCGTGGTGGAGCTGACGTCCCGGAACGCGCCGATGAGTGTCCCGCGGGTGGCGGCCTGTTCGACCGCGCCGTCGGCCCGCACGATCAGCGGGGCGGGATGTCCGGCGCTGGTGACCCGGAGCCTGACGATGCCCGCGCGGCGGACGACGGAGGCCATCGCGAGGGTGGCGAAGCGGGTGTGGTGGGAGTTCATCAGCGCGCCGTTGAGGAGTCCCAGCAGCCGCTGGTGGTCGTCGGCGAGCGGCAGGAGGGCCTGCACCGTGTTGCGGATCTTGCCGGTCAGCACGGCGGCCTCCAGCCCCTTGCCGCAGACGTCCCCGAGGACGACGAGGGATTCCTGCCCCTCCTCCGCGGCGGGGTGGACGTCGTAGAAGTCGCCGCCGACGCGTTCGGCCAGGCCCGCGGGGCGGTAGCGTCCGGCGAACTCGACCCCGTGCACCGCGTGCAGCTGGGGCGGCAGCAGCTCGCGCATCAACGTCGCCGTGATGGCGGCCTGTTCGGCGTACATGCGGGCGGCGGACATGGCCGCTCCGGCGCGTGAGGCGAAGAGCCGGGCGAAGATCTCCTCGCTCTCCGTGAACGCGGCCCGGTGGCTGGAGCGGAGCAGGATCAGGGCGCCCGCGGGCACTCCGTGGCCGGGCAGCGGGGTCACGACCGCCGAGCCGACCGGTTCCGTGAACGCTTCCGGCACGGCCCAGCCGGGAACACCGGCCGGGTCGATCCAGCGGGACGGTACGGGCGGGAAGCCGCGCAGCGCCTCGCTGAGCCCCGGAAGCTGCCGTACGTCGTCGGTCACCGTCCGGTGGACGACGGCGCCGTCGGGTCCGCAGAACGTGAGCAGGATCTTGCGGCCCTGTGGCGGGGCGACGATCACCGCGGCGTCGGCGAGGTGCTCGGCGGCCAGCTCGGCCGTCACCTCCATGCACCGTTCGACGTTCAGGGAGGACAGCAGCGCGCTGGACGCCCCGGCCAGGAACGCGGCACGTTCGCGTTCGGCCCTGAGTGCGTCCTCCGCCAGGCGCCGGTCGGTGTCGTCGACCAGCCACCACACGACGTCACCCCCGTCCGTGCGGGTGGGGTGGGCCTCGAAGGTCCGGTCGCCGACCGCGCCGCGCACGATCGCGACGGGGCCGCGGTCCCGGGGTGCGGGCACCGGGCCCCGCAGCCGGGTGTGGGCGTCGGCGATCCACGCGGGGACCGCCTCCTCCAGCCGGGCTCCGGTGATCGCGTCGGGAAAGAGGGCGGCCGCGGCGGCGTTCGCGTCGACCACACCGCCGCACGGGTCGGCGACCACCACGGGACAGGGGGCGAGACCCCACGCGGCGGCCGTACCGGCGCCGCGTGGGCCGAAGGGGGGTTGCTGGGAAGTGTCCACGAGCAAGGCCCGCTCCGCGAGCCCACCACCTTTCCGTCCGACAGAATGTTTCCGTCCGACAACCATCTCGCGGAGGACCGCGTCACGGCAAGTCGCGTTTCTCAGCGACGGCGGCTGCGCGTGGTCCAGCCCCCGCCGACGCCCGAGAGGTGAAGGGCGAGCAGGGCGAGCCCTATGAGCATGACATTCGTGGACGTGAAGACGTGATTGGTCGCGATGTCACCGGCGTTGATCAGGAACGCGATGAACAGCAGGACCGCGGCGGCGATGCCGAGCATGGGATCTCCTTCGTGAAGGTTCGGTCGATGAACAGTGAAGTCCGGATGCCCCGAGAAGGCCGCCCGACACCAGGCGGCCCGGCGCGTCCGCACCGCGCGGCCCGCGCGTCCGCCGGATCCGCGGACCGTCCCGCGGATGCAACCGCGCGGCGGCTTTCCACGGAAGAAGGGAGAAAAGTCACACAACGGGGCGTCTCATGACAGCGCCCCTTCCCCGTGTACGAAAGGACGGGCGATGAAGCTCCAGGACGAACTCCCCCTCGACCACCACCTGGCCGTCGTCTACCGCTGGGGGGCCGCCTTCTGCGGGGTGGTCCTGCTCGTCTTCGGCGGCCTCGGATTCGCCGACGAGCTCAGTCCGTTCGACACGAACGGTGCCAGTGTCGCGGGCATGTCGACCAACGGCGCCCTCAGCCTGATCTCGGTGACCGTCGGCCTGATCCTGATCGGCGGAGCCGTCGTCGGAGGCAACGTCGCCTCCACGCTCAACATGACCGTGGGCTCACTGTTCCTGCTCAGCGGCTTCGTCCACATCTTCATCCTCGACCGGCCCGCCAACATCCTCGACTTCGGCATGACCAACGTCGTCTTCAGCTTCGTGATGGGACTGGTGATCCTGACGTTCGGCATGTACGGGCGCGTGTCGAGCAAGCTGCCGCACGACAATCCGTACTGGCGGCAGCGGCACCCGCACGAGGCCGCCGGGGAGTCCCTGGCCCGGAACGGCCGGCAGGCCCGGGCAGCCGCACTTCCGGTCGCCGGGAGGGGCACCGGACCACACCGGGGCGATTGACCCGTTCAATCTGGTCAGGGCAAGGACCGTACGTCAGGGCCGTGGGCCAGAGCCGGGGGCGGTGCTCGCCCGACCGGACCGGGCCGGTGGTCGACCGGGCCGGGGGCGGCGCTCGACCGGGGCGGGGGTCGCCCGGCGAGCGCCGCCACGGGCCGGCTGCTAGAAGAGGCTCCCGGCCGGGACGGCCACGGCCTCGGGCGCGTCCGCGCCCTCCACCGGCCCGGTCGCCCGCCACACGCTCTCGTGGTCCTCGGCCAGTCCGAGTCCGGCCAGGCCCTTCAGGTGCCCGAGCACGGTGGAACGCCGGAAGCCCACGGCCGCGGTGAGTTCGGCGACCTCGGCGCCGCCGGCGCCCGCTTGCACCAGCCGCTCCCACGTACGCACGGCGTGCCGGCTCAGACCGCTCTCGCTCACCGTCCTGGAGACAGCCTCGGCCCTTTCCCCGTCCGCGTCCTGGCCGGGAATGGGAGGCCTGGCCTTCGCCGCCTGCGGTTCGACCGCGCCCACCCGCTCCCGCACCTCACGCGGCGGCCTCCTCGGTCCGACCGGACGGGGCGTCATGTTCACCTTGCGGTGCCTGCGGCCTTTACTGTGTCGGCTCATCGATTCCTCATCTCCGCCTCGACGATGCTCACAGCAGGACAACGAGCGGGATGCGACTAGGTAGTTCAGCCGTTCGAAGGACAGGAACCGGCCGCCCGGCCGATGTCCCCGCACCGACGCGCGGGGCGCTCAGTGGAGCGGGCCGGGCAGGGCGACGCCCCGGCTGTGCAGCGTCCGGACCTCGTGTGACGGGGCGAGCGGCGGGGCGGTCACGGGCAGTCCCTTCGGCGGGACCACGGAGGACGTCCCGCCCGCCAGCAGGCCGGTCCGCCGCGGGTCGCGCCGCTTCTCCCCCGCCACGAGCAGGGCGTCGGCGGCGGCGACGGCGTCACGCACACGGGTCGTTCCCGTCATCACACAGAGCGTGTACGTGACGTCCTCCAGACCGCGGGCCGTCTCCGGGGTCTCTTTCTCGGCGTACGCGATCTTCAGGGCCGCGTAACGCGTCAGCAGCCTCCGGACAACCTTCGGGTCGGGCACGAGCACGGCGAGGGCTCCTCTCTCGAGTTTTCGTCCGTGTGCCCGGGTTCGCGGCGGTTCATTCGCAACGACCGCCCCAGACAACCTATTTGGCCCAACGCATCCTCGATGGCGCGTTCCCGTCCCCTACGCGGCGATTCCGCCCCCGTGCGCGTCGCGAGCGGCCCGGACCCGTCCCCTCTCGGCACGGTGGTGTGACCCGGGGGAGACCGGGCACTCGGGACCGCACGAGAAATCTGTGTGAAGGAAAGGAACATGGCGACTTCCACGACACCTCAGTACACGGTCCCCGGCGTCAGCACGCAGGACGGCGGCCGGATCATCGAGCTGCTGAGCATGCGCCTGCACGCTCTCAACGACCTGTCCCTCACGCTGAAACACATCCACTGGAACGTGGTGGGCCCGCATTTCATCGCCGTGCACGAAATGCTCGACCCGCAGGTGGACCGCGTCCGCGACCTGGCGGACGACACCGCCGAGCGGATCTCCGCGCTCGGCGGGGTTCCGCACGGCACCCCGGGAGCGCTCGTCGCCGAACGGACCTGGGACGACTACAGCGTCGGCCGCGCCGACGCCATCGCGCACCTCGGCGCCCTCGACCTCGTCTACACGGGGATCGTGGAGGAGCACCGCGCGGCCGTGGCCGAGATCGGCAAGATCGATCCGGTGACCGAGGACCTCCTCCTCGAACAGCTTCGGGCGCTCGAACAGTTCCAGTGGTTCGTCCGGGCGCACCTGGAGAGTTCCGGCGGAGCGCTGTCCCAGGCCGGTGCCCGCACCGAGCGCGAGGCGGCGCGATCGGCCGGACAGGGCACCGCGCGCTAGCGAAGAACGACGGCCCCGTACGACGGGGAGGGGGTCCGGACCGGGAGCACCGGTCCGGACCCCCTCCCCGTGTGCGCGACCGCCGACCGGGTCAGACGCGGTCGATGTAGCTGTGCACGGTCGTCCCGGAGTCGTCGCTGTGCACCCGGACGAGGTCCGAGAGGTAGTGCACGAGCAACAGACCCCGTCCGCCGATCTGATCGGGAGGCGCGGGGTGCCGGCCGGCCAGCGGATCGCTCAGCCGGCCCTTGTCCTGGGACTCGCACACGATCTGCTCGCCCTCGGCCCAGATCCTCAGGGTCCCCGAACCACCCCCGTGCACCACGCTGTTGGTCGTCAGCTCCGCGACGACGAGGTTCAGGTCCTGGAGCCGGGCCCCCGACATCCCCCGGGCCCGGGCCTCTGTCAGGGCGAAGTCGCGGGCGAAAGGCAGGAGTTCGGCGTCGAAGGAGACCGTCGCCGCGCCCGGCGGACGGGACAGCACGTGGTTGAAGCGGGCCAGCACACCGTCCGGGTCGTAGGCCGAGCTGACGCACGGCCGCCCGGCGCCGATCACGACGGGGTGGGTGGCGTGGGCGTCGGCGATCACACCCGGGGCGAGGGCACGGGCGTCGTACGGGCACAGGATGGTCACGTCCCGTCCGGCGAACGCCCGGTTGATCAGGGCTTCGTGCTGGACGCAGGCCGGGTACTCCACCTCCGTGCGGCCGGCCCACACGGGCTCGCCGATGATCCGCACATGCACGTCCCGGTGGGCGTCGGCGAACGCCCGCAGGACGGAGGGGATGATCCGGCCGGGGTTCCGGCCGGCCCGCGCCATGTCGATCCAGCGGACACCGGCGCCGAGCGGTCCCAGCGCCTCACGGACGAGTTCGAGCCGCCGGGCGGGAACGGCCACCGCCACCGGCTCCCCCGCGGCTACGCCGTCGGAGATGAACCGTGTCGTCGCCTGCACGTATTCGAGGTCGTCGCGGTAGATGAGCGCGGGGTGGACGAAGGGTTCGTCGTGGAGCGCCGCCGTCGTCATGCCTCGACCACCGCCGCGCCCGGGGCCCGGCGTCCGGCGAGCGGTCCCGCTTCGGGGTACGCCAGGGTCCGGCGCGTCTGCGCCCGGCCGACTCGTCTCTCGATACCCACGGACTCACCCCGTGGCCCATTTTACTTCGCCGCATCCGGACGGTGTCCCCGGGACGAAGCAACCCCGACCCGGAGTCGCGGGAGGGGCGCGTCGTACGCGTCCGCGAGAATTTCGGAAACCGGGTGGCATGAGCGGTGTGATGCGGGGCAGACGGCCCCTGTCATCAATTTCTTCGGACGATGTGGGGTGGGCGGCATGGCAGCCGTGACGGCAGTCAGGACGACGGACACGGCGCAGCAGGCAGCGACGGCCGTGGGGGGCGTCCTCCCGCAGATCGCGGAGCCGCTGAAGATCAGTCCGAAGGACGCGCGGGAGCTGTCCCGCCAGTTCTTCGACCGGCTGGCCGTACTGGAGGAGGGGACGCACGAGCACCAGTACGCGCGCAACACCCTCATCGAGATGAATCTCTCCCTCGTCCGGTACGCGGCGGCGCGCTTCCGCAGCCGCAGCCAGGGTGAGATGGAGGACATCGTCCAGGTCGGCACGATCGGGCTCATCAAGGCCATCGACCGTTTCGAGCTGACCCGCGAGGTCGAGTTCACCTCGTTCGCCGTCCCCTACATCGTCGGTGAGATCAAGCGGTTCTTCCGTGACACGAGCTGGGCCGTGCACGTGCCCCGCCGGTTGCAGGAGGCCCGCGTCGAGCTCGCCAAGGCGACGGAGGAACTGCGCACCCGCCTCGGCCGTACGCCGACGACCCGTGAGCTGTCCGAGCTGATGTGCCTGTCCGAGGAAGAGGTCATCGAGGCCCGCAAGGCGTCGAACGGCTACAACTCCTCCTCCCTCGACGCCGCGCTCACGGCCGACGGCGGCGCGGACGGCGAGGCGGTCCTGTCCGACTTCATCGGTGCGGAGGATCCCTCGCTGGAACTGGTCGAGGACTTCAACTCGCTGGCCCCGCTGATCGCCGAGCTCGACGACCGGCAGCGCCGGATCATTCATCTGCGCTTCGTCGAGGAGCGCACCCAGGCGCAGATCGGCGAGGAGCTCGGCATCTCGCAGATGCACGTCTCCCGGCTGATCACCCGCATCGTCAAGCGGCTGCGCGCCGGGCTCCTCGACCCCGCGGTCGCCTGACAACACCCGCAGGTCGCAGCCGTACGGTGATCCCGTCGGCCCGCTCCGGACTCGGTTCCGGGGGCGGGCCGACGGGATTTCGCGTACGTACCGGCCGCGCGCGGGACCGAGAGGGTCCTGTGTATCCAGTTCACTCCGGGTTATTCCTGTCACCGCTGAGATTTTCCGGCCCCCGGAGAATTCCTTCGCGCACTTTGTTCCGTCCCGGTCGTCTGGGTTAGCCTGCGGCGTATTTTCTTGATGGGACGTCCCGTGATCTGCGGGAATTCCACGGGCGGGCGGGGGACCGCCCAGGGGCCCGGTGCGGTTCCGAGTTCCGTGTCACGGGACTCCAGGGGAGCGGAACGAGGGTGGCCATGACCAGGGCAGCGAGCGGGACGTCCGTACGGACGCCGGACGAGCAGGAGCTGCGGCAACTGCTGGCCGGCCTCACCGCGGTGCGCGACGGCGATTTCGGCACCCGGCTCCCCGACGAGGCCGGCGGTCTGCTGGGGGACATCGCCACCGTCTTCAACGGCATGGTCGACCAGCTGTCGGTGTTCACCTCGGAAGTGACCCGGGTGGCCCGCGAGGTGGGCACGGAGGGCACGCTCGGCGGCCAGGCGGAGGTACCGGGCGTCTCGGGCACCTGGGCCGACCTCACCGACTCCGTCAACGCCATGGCGGGAAATCTCACCACCCAGGTCCGTGACATCGCGCAGGTGGCCACGGCGGTCGCCAAGGGCGATCTCTCGCAGAAGATCGACGTGCCCGCGCGCGGCGAGATCCTTCAGCTGAAGGAGACCGTCAACACGATGGTCGACCAGCTCTCCGCGTTCGCCGACGAGGTCACCCGTGTCGCCCGCGAGGTGGGCACCGACGGACGCCTCGGCGGCCAGGCCCAGGTTCCCGGGGTCGGTGGCGTCTGGCGTGATCTCACCGACTCGGTGAACTTCATGGCGGGCAACCTCACCGCCCAGGTCCGCAACGTGGCCCAGGTGACCACGGCGGTGGCCCAGGGCGATCTCTCGCAGAAGATCACCGTGGACGCCCGCGGCGAGATCCTGGAACTGAAGAACACCATCAACACGATGGTCGACCAGCTCTCCGCGTTCGCCGACGAGGTCACCCGCGTCGCCCGCGAGGTCGGCACCGACGGGCGCCTCGGCGGCCAGGCCGACGTGAAGGGCGTCAAGGGCACCTGGCGTGACCTCACCGACTCGGTGAACTTCATGGCGGGCAACCTCACCGCCCAGGTCCGCTCCATCGCCCAGGTGGCCACCGCCGTGGCCAAGGGCGACCTGTCGCAGAAGATCACCGTGGACGCCCGGGGCGAGATCCTGGAGCTCAAGGAGACCATCAACACGATGGTCGAGCAGCTCTCGGCGTTCGCCGACGAGGTCACCCGCGTCGCCCGCGAGGTCGGCACGGCGGGCAACCTGGGCGGGCAGGCCACGGTGCGGGGAGTGTCGGGCACCTGGAAGGACCTCACCGACAACGTCAACGTGATGGCGTCCAACCTGACCGGTCAGGTCCGCTCCATCGCCCAGGTGGCGACAGCGGTGGCCCGCGGCGACCTGTCGCAGAAGATCACCGTGGAGGCGAAGGGCGAGGTCGCCGCTCTGGCCGACGTCATCAACACGATGGTGGACACGCTGTCCGCGTTCGCCGACGAGGTCACCCGCGTCGCCCGCGAGGTCGGCACCGAGGGACGGCTCGGCGGCCAGGCCCACGTGCCCAATGTGGCGGGCACCTGGAAGGACCTCACCGACAACGTCAACTCGATGGCCAACAACCTCACCGGGCAGGTCCGCAACATCGCCCTGGTGACGACGGCGGTGGCCAAGGGCGACCTGTCCAAGAAGATCGACGTCGACGCCCGCGGCGAGATCCTCGAACTCAAGACGACCATCAACACCATGGTCGACCAGCTCTCCGCCTTCGCCGCCGAGGTCACCCGCGTCGCCCGCGAGGTCGGCAGCGAGGGCAGGCTCGGCGGCCAGGCCGAGGTGGAGGGTGTCTCGGGCACCTGGAAGCGGCTGACCGAGAACGTGAACGAACTGGCCGGCAACCTCACCCGTCAGGTCCGCGCGATCGCCGAGGTCACCGGTGCCGTGGCCGAGGGCGACCTGACCCGGTCCATCACGGTCGAGGCCTCGGGCGAGGTCGCCGACCTGAAGGACAACATCAACTCCATGGTGGAGTCGCTGCGGGAGACCACGCGCGCCAACCAGGAGCAGGACTGGCTCAAGACGAACCTGGCCCGGATCTCCGGACTGATGCAGGGGTACCGCGACCTGGACGTGGTGGCCGACCTCATCATGGACGAGCTCACCCCGCTGGTCACCGCCCAGTACGGCGCCTTCTACCTCGCCGAGGAGACGGCGAAGGGCACGGAGCTGAGGCTGGTCGGGTCCTACGGCTATCCCGACGAGGACGGCCGTCCCACCCGTATCCCGCTCGGCCGCTCGCTCGTCGGGCAGGCCGCCCGAAGCCGCCGGGCGATCACCGTGGACGACGTACCCCCGGGCTACGTCACCATCTCCTCGGGTCTCGGCGGGACCGCGCCCACGGCGCTGGTCGTCCTGCCCATCGTCGTCGAGGAGCAGGTGCTCGGTGTCATCGAACTCGCCTCGGTGACGCGGTTCAAGCAGGGGCACCGGACCTTCCTGGAACAGCTGATGGAGACCATCGGCGTCAACGTCAGCACCATCGTGGCCAACGCCCGCACCGATGAGCTGCTGGGCGAGTCGCAACGTCTGACCGCCGAACTCCAGGCACGCTCCGAGGAGTTGCAGGTCCAGCAGGACGAACTCCAGCGCTCCAACGCCGAGCTGGAGGACAAGGCCTCGCTGCTCGCCACCCAGAACCGTGACATCGAGGCGAAGAACCTCCAGATCGAGCAGGCCCGGCAGGAACTGGAGGCGCGGGCGCAGCAGTTGTCGCTGGCCTCCAAGTACAAGTCGGAGTTCCTGGCCAACATGAGCCATGAGCTGCGGACCCCGCTCAACAGCCTGCTGATCCTGGCCCAGTTGCTGGCGCAGAACCCCTCGCGCAATCTCACGCCCAAGCAGGTCGAGTACGCGGGCATCATCCACTCCGCGGGCTCCGACCTGCTTCAGCTGATCAACGACATCCTCGACCTGTCCAAGGTCGAGGCCGGCAAGATGGACGTGACCCCCGAACGGGTCCCGCTGCGGCAGCTGCTGGAGTACGTCGAGGCGACCTTCCGGCCCATGACCTCGCAGAAGAGCCTGGAGTTCACCGTCAGCACGGCTCCGGGGGCCCCGGTCGACCTGCTCACGGACGACTCCCGGCTGCGGCAGGTGCTGCGCAACCTGCTGTCGAACGCGGTCAAGTTCACCGAGCAGGGCCGGGTCGAGTTGCGCATCGAACCGGCGGCCCGCCAGGAGATCCCCGCGGGTGTACGGCGTGGCGGCACGGTCGCGGCCTTCCGGGTCAAGGACACCGGTATCGGCATCCCGGAACAGCAGCTGGAGACCATCTTCGGTGCCTTCCAGCAGGCCGACGGCACCACGAGCCGCAAGTACGGCGGCACGGGCCTGGGTCTGTCCATCACCCGGGAGATCGCGCATCTGCTCGGCGGGGCGGTGACCGTCGACAGCACCCCCGGGCAGGGCAGTACGTTCACGCTCTTCCTCCCGGTCGCCCGGCCCGAGTTCGAGGAACTGCTGGCCGGCGGGCGCCCGTCCGAGACCGCGCCGGACGAGGGCGCGGCGGCGCGCACGGAACCGCGGAACGGCGTCCACGGTTCGATCGGTCTGCCCCGCCAGCGGCGACGGCGGCTCCTGGTCGTCGAGGAACGGCCGCGGGGGCTGCTGACGCTGGTGGCCGAGAGCGCGGTCGGGGACGTGGCGCGCAGCCGGGACGAGGGTGACGCGCGCGAGAGCGTCGACGTCGTCACCGTCGTCGGGGCGCAGGAGGCGGCGAGCGCCCTGGCCGTGGAGCCGTGGCACTGTGTCGTCCTCGAACTCGGCATGCCCGAGGGCGAGTCGGCCCGGTTCCTCGAAGCGGTGGAGGGCGACTCGGCCCTGGCGAGCGTGCCGGTCCTCATCCACAACGGCAGCCGTGTCGATCTCGCGCAGGAGCAGGCCCTCCAGACCCGCTCGGGCGCACGGTCGCTGGAATTCCTGTCCAGTCTGGACGAGTTGCGCGAGCGGATCGCGCTGCATCTGTCCGCGGACCAGCCGGGCGACGTGGTGCCGCTGGTCCGGGCCGAGGAGGCCAGGAGCCGGCCCGCACGCCCGATCGACAGCGCCTTCCAGGGCCGTACGGTGCTCGTCGTCGACGACGACGCCCGCAACCTCTTCGCGCTGAGCGGGATTCTGGAGCTGCACGGTTTCCAGGTGCTGCACGCGGAGAACGGCAGGAAGGGCATCGAGACACTGCTGAGCCGGCCCGAGGTCGCGCTGATCCTGATGGACGTGATGATGCCCGAGATGGACGGGTACACCGCGACCGCCGAGATCCGCAAGATGCCCCGGTACGCCGATCTGCCGATCATCGCGGTGACCGCGAAGGCCATGCCGGGCGACCGGGAGAAGAGCCTGCTGTCGGGTGCGAGCGACCATGTCACCAAGCCGGTCGACACCGACGACCTCATCGCGTGCGTCCGACGCTGGCTCGGGGAGTGAGATGACGCCCGGTCCCCTCCGCCCCGGCCGTGCGGCGGGCCGTCCGCCGCTGCCGCCTCTCCCCCGCCCCGCCCGGGGCCGCCGCCGAGGAGCGGCCGCACGATGAACAGTCCCGAGTCAACCGGACCCGACGTCCCCGGTCCCACGGACGACGTCACGGACGCCGGGCCGACCGGCGACCGCCCCGGGGTGCCCCCGACGTCTCCGGTGGGCCGGCTGGCGGCGACCGTCGACCGGCTGCGCCGCGAGGTGCGGGCCGCCCAGGCGGAGGCCGACGGGCGGGCCCTGATCGAGCTGGCCAAGGGCATCCTGGTCGAGCGGCTCGGCTGCGGACCGGCGCAGGCCGCCCGCCAGCTCACCGAGCTGGCCGAGCAGGCCAAGGTGCCGCAGCTCCAGCTCGCGGTCGAGATCATCAACCAGGCGGCGCACGACCGGCTTTCGGAGGTGACCAGCACCTTCCTCTCGGCCACGGCGGAGCACGCGCCGAAGCAGGACGCTCCCGCCGTGCGGCTGCGCGCGGCCGAGAGCGGCGCGCTGGCGGCCGGCGACACCCAGGCGGTGGCCGACTCCCTGCTCCAGCACGCGCTGACCCCGCTCGGCGCGGTCGCGGTGGCCATCTGGGCCGCGGACGCGGACGGTTCGCTCTCCCTGGCGGGCAGCGCCGGGTTCTCGGCGGCCGAGGCACGGCGCTGGCGTTACGTCCCGCCGGGCGTGGCCACGATGGCACGCCGTGCGCTGTCCGACCGTACGGCGCAGTGGGCGGGCTCGCTCTCGGGCACCGGGCTGCCGTCCATCGGGCACGCGGAACACCCGGACGGGGGACGGGTCGCCGTACCGGCCGGGTCCGGGGGCCGCATCCACGGCGTCCTGGAGATCGCCTGGCCCTCCGCCCTCGGACCTCAGCCGCCTCAGGTGGTCCGTCAGGTCGAGGCGCTGGCCGAACTGTGCTCGCACACGCTGGAGACCCACGCGCTGCCGGGCGACTGCCCGGACGTACGGGGCACGGCCGACGTCTGCGAACTGATCGACCTGGTGGACGGGCTGCACGATCCGGCCCTGGTCCTGGTGCCCGAGCTGGACGACCAGGGGCGGCTCGCCGACTTCCGCATCCGCCATGTCAACGGGCGCTTCCTCGACCCGGCCGGCCGGCCGCGCGGCACCGTCCAAGGGGCGCTGCTGCTGGAGGCCTATCCGCTGGCCGCCGGGGACAGCGGTCTGTTCCCGTGCGTCGAGCGGGTCTACGCCACCGGGGAGGCCTTCCGGGCGCGGCGCATGGATCTGACGGCGCTGGTCGACCAGGTGCGGCTGTCGGCCGTGGCCGACATCAACATCAGCCGGCACGGCGGGACCGTGCTGCTCATCTGGCGCATAGAGGACGAGACCGCGCGGCTGGCGAGTCTGCTCCAGCACGCCCAGCGGCTCGGCAGGATCGGCGGTTTCGAGGAGAACCTGCTGACCGGCGAGACCGTCTGGAACAAGACGCTCTTCGATCTGTACGGCCGCTCCTCCTCGGGTGCCGCGGTCCCGCTGGAGGAGCTGGCCGCGCACGCCCATCCCGACGACGCCGTCACCATCGGCCGCTTCCTGCGCACGGTCCTGCACCACCGCCGGCCGGCCACGGCCGCGTTCCGGCTACAGCGTCCCGACGGCGTGACCCGGCACATCCGTGTGGTGGCCGAGCCGGTGCTGGACGCCGACGACCGGCTGTTCACGGTCCGCGGGGCCTATCAGGACATCTCGGCGCAGCACTGGACCGAGGTGGCGCTCGCCGTCACCCGCGATCAGCTGGCGCACACCGAACAGCAGGCGCACGAGCGGAACCGGCTGACCCTCCAGCTCCAGCACGCGATCATGCCGCCGGCCCACGCGCCGCTGCGCGCGCCCGGTCTCGACGTGGCGGTGCGTTACCGGCCGGCGGAGACCGAGCAGCTCGTCGGGGGCGACTGGTACGACGCCGTCGTGCTGTCCTCAGGACTGGTGCTGCTGTGTGTCGGCGACGTGGCGGGTCACGGGATCGAGGCGGCGACCAGCATGGTGGTGCTGCGCAATGCGCTGCGCGGACTCGCCGTGACGGGTGCCGGGCCCGGACAGTTGCTGTCCTGGCTCAACATCGTGGCGCACCATCTGACGGGCGGGATCACCGCCACCGCGGTCTGCGGGATCTACGATCCGCGCCGCCGTGTGCTGCGCTGGGCGAGGGCCGGCCATCTGCCGCCCGTTCTGGTCCGTGACGCGGACTCCAACCCGCTGCCGCTCCTCAAGGGCATCCTCCTCGGCGCGGTCCCCGAGGCGGTGTTCGAGGAGGACGAGGTGCAGCTGGAGGTCTCCGACACGCTGCTGATGTACACCGACGGCCTGATCGAACGGCGGGACCGTTCGCTGGAGGTGTCGCTGCGCCAGCTGCTCAACGCGGCCCGGTCGACGTCGGGGACGCTGGACCACCAGCTCGACCGGCTGCTGACCTACAGCAGGTCCGACACGGACGACGACACCTGCATCGTCGGTATCCGGGTGGAGTAGGGCGGAAAAAGGATGCGGCCCCGCGGGCAGCCGGGGGGAGTGACTGCCTGCGGGGCCGTACAGCTCGGGCTTCGCCAGGGGGGTAGCTTCCCGAGCTGTCCCAGAATGCTGGTGCCCCGGTCCCGGCGATGCATGCACACGGGTTTCCGGCCGGTTTTCCCCTCGGATGGCGGAGCGATCGGCTCAGGAACGTTCTCGCAGGGCCCGCAGGAGCGGCTCCAGGGAGTCCGTGACGCGGGGCGCGGGGACGCCCGCCTCCTCCAGCGCCCGCGCCCGGGCGGGACGGCGGGCGTAGCCGAGGAAGCGGATCCCGGACCGGAGCGCCGCCGCGTGGTCCGCGGGAGTGCCGCCGATCATCAGCGAGGCGTCCGGTTCTGCTCCCATGGCGCTCAGGGCCCGTTCCAGGACCGCGGGGCGGGGCTCGGGCGTTCCCGGGTCCGGGGCGCGGCCGAATACGTACGGGCCGAAGCGTGCGGTGAGTCCTCGCCCGTTCAGGTACGAGGTGACGGCCCGGGCCGAGGTGTCCGTCGCCACGGCGAGCCTCGCGCCGACCGCCGCCCAGGTGTGGATCAGCGGGTCCGCGTACGGCGTCGGCATCGCGGTGCGCACCGCCTCCAGCTCGGCCCGGGTGAGCCACTCGTCGAGCCGGGCGGCGGCCTCGCCACCGGGATGCCGGCCGGCCGCCTCGGTCAGGGCGGGGTAGGGGTCCGTGCGGCCGCTCTGCACCTCGGTGAGCACCGCGCGCAGGTCCGGTTCCGCCAGCCGGTCCGGCCGGGCCCGCACGGCGGCCGTCGCCGAGGGGCCGGAGAACAGCTGACAGATCGGACCGTCGAAGCCGAACACGACGTACCGCGTCCGCGCGACCAGTTCCCGAACGTTCTCGATCCGACTCGTCACCACCATGGTCTGTCCAGTCCCGGCCGTCACCAATCGAGCGAGTGTCGGCCAGTGGCGCCATGGTCCGTCCGGCCGTTCGGCGTCTTCGGGCAGACGCGAACTCCCGGCCACTGCCTGGGCGTGTCCGCGGTCTTCAGTGGGCCATGTCCGCGAGATGGGGCACGACGCGGGTCAGCCTCAGGACGCCCCACAGGACCAGCCCGGCGCCGATCAGTTCGGGGAGCAGCCACCAGCCCGTACGGACGGTCTCGCCGAACAGCGTGACGCCGAGCACCAGGCTGAGTGTCGCGTCGCCGATGGTCAGCGCGGGCTGCGAGGCGGCCAGCGGGCCGGCCTGGAGGGCGTTCTCCAGGAGCAGGACCGCGGTGATCCCGGTCAGGGCGAATCCGTACGTCTGCCACGCGCCGAGGAAGGCGGCGAACCCTTCGCCCTTGAGCGTGCCCACGGCCGACTTGAGCAGGGCGGCGGTCAGCGCGTTGCTGATCGCCGAGGCGGTGCCCAGCACCGCGGCGCGGAAGAGCGGCGGGCGGCCGGGACGGGCGACGGCGACCGCGACGGCCACCGCCCCCAGGCACAGGACCAGTGCCGGGATCCAGCGTTCCATGGGGGCGTCGGCCCGCGCTCCCGAGGGAGCGGCCGACAGCAGGACGACACCGAGACCGGCCACGACACCGGCGACGGCCTGCCACGCCGCGCGCGACAGTCGGCGGTGCAGCAGCGGGACGGCGATCATCAGGGCGAAGGGCAGCTCCAGGATGAACAGGGGCTGCACCAGTGACAGGGGCCCGTTCGCCAGCGCGAGGGCCTGGAAGAGCGCCGCGCCGATCACCCCGCCGATACCGATGAGCCAGGCCGGCTGCCGGGCCAGCCGGACGATGAGCCGCAGTCCGCCGCCTTCGGTGAGGCGGCGGGCCGCCTTGCGCTGGAACGCCGTGCCCGCCGCATTGCTGGCGGCCCCGATGAGGGCGAACAGCACGGCCAGTCCTGTCACCCCTCCACCATGCCCCGGAACGGGGGTCCGGGCCTCCGGCGAGCCGCCGACCGTACGGGTCACGGTGGGATGGAACGCCTGCGGCGGGGCACCTGCACGGTTGGAGCCCCGTCATCTCATCCCCGTGATGACGGGGCTCCGCCCTGCTCGCACCGGCCCCGCCCCGTCCCCGAGCCGATCAAAATGCGCGACGACGGCGAAGGGAGGAGCGTGGTGCCAAAGGGAGGAGTGCGATGGGCACGAAGGCCGCGCCCGGTCAGCGGGACGACCGCCTGGGATGGCTGCGCGGCTCGCCCCCTCCGCGCTGGGTACGGCTGCTCCCGCCCCTCCTGCTGATCGGCGTGTGCGTGGGCGAGCTCGTGAGCAGTGCGCCCCTGGACATAGGCTTCATCCTGGGCGCCATCCCGTCGCTGGCCGTTCTCTCCTACGGGCCCCTGGCCACGGCCGCCTTCGGCGTGGTCGTCGTGGTCCTGCTCAACGTCCCCGCCCTCCAGCTCAACCATCCGGGCAACGCGGATCTGCTCACCATCAGCTTCATCGCCGTGCTCAGCGTGTTCGTGGCCCTCGTCCGCAGCCGCAGGGACGCGCATCTGGTCACCGTGCGCTCGGTGGCGGAGGCCGCTCAGCTCGCCGTGCTGCCACCGTTGCCCGACCGTGTCGGCACGGTCCGCTGCACCGGGCTGTACCGGCCCGCGCAGCAGGAGACCCTGGTCGGCGGTGACTTCTTCGACGTGCGTGACGGGCCGTACGGGGTCCGGGCCCTGATGGGTGACGTACAGGGGCACGGGCTGTCCGCCGTGGGAACGGTCGCCTCGCTGCTCGGGGCGTTCCGGGAGACGGTGCTCGACCAGAGTGATCTGGAGGCCGCCGCGGCCCGGCTCGACCGCAGGCTGGTGGTGGACTCCTCGTCGGTCGATCACGCCGAACTGTTCGCCACCGCGCTGCTCCTGGAGTTCGCTCCCGGGACCGGTACGGTGCGGCTGGTGTCCTGCGGGGCTCCCACGCCGCTGCTCCTGCGCGGTGCGAAGGTCCTGGAACTCGACGTCGAGCCGGGGTCCCCGGTGGGGCTGGGGTTCTTCGAGCTGTCCCCGCCGAAGGGGCGCACCGTCGAGCTGGAACCGGGCGACCGGCTGTTCATGGCCTCGGACGGCGTGAGCGAGAGCCGGGACACGACGGGCGCGTTCTATCCGCTGTCCGACCGGCTGGCCGCATTCGCCGAGGAGCCCTCCGACGCGCTGATCGACCGGGTGTGGGAGGACCTCGTCCGGTTCTGCCCCTCGATCCGCGACGACGTGTCCATCCTGGTCCTGTCGCCACAGTTCCGCGACGGCCAGGAAGACCGGGACGACCGGGGCCAGGACACCGGCAGCGGCAGCGGCAGCGGCAGCGACAGCGACAGCGACAGCTGAGCGTCCTCCGTCAGCTCGCCGCGATGTCGAGGGCCGCGATGTACCCGAACGTCATCGCGGGACCGATCGTCGAACCCGCTCCCGCGTAGCTGTGGCCCATGACGGCCGCGCTGGCGTTGCCCGCCGCGTACAGGCCGGGGATCACGGTGCCGTCCGGGCGCAGGACGCGGGCGCGGGCGTCGGTGCGCAGGCCGCCCTTGGTGCCGAGGTCGCCCGGGACGATCCGGAAGGCGTGGAACGGGGGCAGCCACAGAGGGGCGAGGCAGGAGTTCGGGAGGACCGCGGGGTCCGTGTAGTAGTGGTCGTAGGCGCTGTCGCCGCGGTGGAAGTCGGTGTCCTTGCCGCTCAGGGCCAGACTGTTGAAGCGGCTGACGGTGGTGCGCAGGGCGGCGGCGGGGACACCGATCCGCCCGGCGAGGGCGTCCAGGGTCCACTCCTTGTACGCGGCTCCTGACGAGTACCAGGAGTCGGGGAACGGGAAGGTCGGCGCGACGTCCTTGAACAGATAGCGGTTGCGGTAGTTCTGGTCGACGACCAGCCACGCCGGGATGTCCGGAGCGCTCGGGTCGCGGTCGTACATGGTGTGCACGACGTCGCTGTAGGGTCCGGCCTCGTTGACGAAGCGCGCGCCGGCGGCGTTGACCAGCAGGCCGCCGGGCAGGGTGCGTTCGGCGAGGCAGAAGTAGGGCTCGCCCGGCAGCGGGACGGCCGGGCCCCACCAGGCGTCGTCCATGAGGTCGAGCGCCGCCCCCGCCCTTCTGCCGGCCTGGATGCCGTCGCCGGTGTTCTCCTTGGCGCCCACCGTCCAGGCGGTCCCGATGGGCTGCCGCTGGAACTCGGCGCGCAGGGCCGCGTTGTGCTCGAAGCCGCCGGAGCCGACGATGACCCCGCGCCGGCCCCTGACCAGGCCGGCGGCGCCGTCGCGGGTGACCACCGCGCCGGTGACCGTGCCGTTCTCCGTGTACAGGTCGGTCAGCGGGGTGTTCAGCCACACCGGGACCTGTGCGGCGAGCAGGCCCGCGCGCAGCCCGGCGGCGAGCGACTGGCCCATCGTCAGCGGTTTCTGGCCGAGCAGCGCCGCCTTGGTGCCGCGGGCCAGGCACTCGGTGGCGACGGCCGCGCCCTTCACGCTCACGGCCGCGAGGGTGAGCCACTTGTAGTCGGCGCTGAAGACGACCATGCCGGCCGGGACGGCCATGTACGGCGGGTTCAGACGGTCGAGTTCGGCCCCGAGGACGGTGCCGTCGAGTTGATCGGGCTCCATGGAGCGTCCGCCGGGAAGGCCCCCGGGGAGTTCCGGGTAGTAGTCGCTGTAGCCCTCCATCCAGCGGAAGCGCAAGGGGCTGTTGGCCAGGACGAAGGAGATCATGGCCGGTCCGTGGCCGAGGAAGGCCCGCTGCCGGTCGGCGGAGACGTCCGGTCCGACCATGGCGGCGAGGTAGGCGGCGGCCTTCGACGGGGTGTCGGGGACGCCCGCGGCGAGGATCACCGGGTTGTTGGGTATCCAGATGCCCGCGCCTGAACGGGCAGCGGAGCCGCCGAAGGTGGGCGCCTTCTCCAGGACGACGCAGCTCAGTCCCCGTTTCGCCGCGGTCAGGGCCGCGGTCATCCCGGCGGCGCCCGAGCCGACCACGACGACGTCGTACGTGCCGAGCAGAGGCAGGTCGGCCGCCGCGGCGGAGCTCGCGGTCGCGGTGACGCCCGCGGCCAGCGCGACCGCGGCGCCCGTGGCCGTACCGAGCACCCTGCGCCGTGACGGGCCGGGGGCCGGGGCGGGGTCGTGCGGGAGGGCGGGGTCCGCGCTCGGGGACATGGCAGGGCTCTCCAGCAGGGCGGGGGACGGGGAGGCGTTCCGTTGATCCGGGAGCCGACTGGCCCCCGTCGTACCGATTCTGATGCAGCGTCAGAAATGTCGCGCGAGGGTCTTGTGAAGTCAAGGGCAAGTCGGCCAGAGCGCGCCGATCACCCCAAGATCGGACAGAAGTTACCAACCGGTATGTAGTGACTTGACAAGCCGGTAACAGTAGAACCTGTTCCCACTCGTCTAGAGTGAGGAGTGTCACGTGGGTGACAACCACCAGCCCGAAAAGGATTCCAGAGGTGTCTCGCGCCGACGATTCATAGCTGGAACAGGTTCTATTCTTGGAGCAGTCAGCCTGGCCGGCCGCGCCGTCGCGGCCCCCGCCCGGATCGCCACGGCGGCCACATCGATCCCTTCCGGAGCGCACGTCCCCGTCCTCGTGATCGGCACCGGATACGGCGGCTCCGTCGCGGCCCTGCGGCTCGCCCAGGCGGGCGTCGACGTGCAGATGGTCGAGATGGGCATGGCCTGGGACACCCCGGGCTCGGACGGCAAGATCTTCGCCAACACGACCAGCCCCGACCAGCGTTCGTACTGGCTGCGCACCAGGACCAAGCAGCCTCTCAGCAACTTCCTCGGCTTCCCGATCGACAAGGACATCCCCCGCTACACGGGGATCCTGGACGCCGAGGACATGGGCCAGATCATCGTGTACCAGGGTCGCGGCGTCGGCGGCGGCTCCCTGGTCAACGGAGGCATGGCGGTCACCCCGAAGCGGGAGAACTTCGGCGCCATCCTCCCGTCGGTGAACGCCGACGAGATGTACGCGACCTACTATCCGCGCGCCAACGCCACGCTCGGCACGGGGCTCATCGACCCGGCCTGGTTCGACACCACCGACGCCTACCAGTACGCACGGGTCGGCCGTAAGCAGGCCCAGCGCTCCGGATTCCCCTTCGTCTTCGTGCCCGACGTGTACGACTGGGACTACATGAAGCAGGAGGCCGCGGGCACCGTCCCCAAGTCGGCCCTCGCCGGGGAGATCCTCTACGGCAACAACTACGGCAAGAAGTCGCTCCAGAAGACGTACCTGGCCCAGGCCAGTGCCACCGGCCGGGTCACCATCTCACCGCTGCACAAGGTCACTTCGGTCGCGCCCGCCTCCGGTGGCGGCTACCAGGTCCTGATCGACCAGCTCAACACCAACGGCGACACCACGGTCTCCAAGGCGGTGACCGCGGACCGCGTGTTCTTCGCGGCCGGGAGCGTGGGAACCAGCAAGCTCCTGGTCACACTGAAGGCGACCGGCGCCCTGCCCGCCCTGAACGGCGAGATCGGCCAGGGCTGGGGCGACAACGGCAACGTCATGTGCGGCCGGGCGAACCAGATCTGGGATCCGACCGGCTCGCTCCAGGCCAGCATCCCCTGCGGCGGCATCGACAACTGGACGGCGGGCGGCGCCTTCGCCGAGGTCGCACCGCTGCCCACCGGCATCGAGACCTGGGCCTCGTTCTATCTGTCCATCACCAAGAACCCCAACCGCGCCCAGTTCTCCTGGAACGCCTCCACCGGCTCCGTCGGCCTCAACTGGCAGACCGCCTGGAAGCAGCCCGCCATCACCATGGCGAAGACGATCTTCGACAAGATCAACGCGAAGGAGGGGACGATCTACCGGAGCGATCTGTTCGGCGTGTACAAGATCTGGGGCGACCATCTCACCTACCACCCGCTCGGCGGCGCCGTGCTCAACAAGGCCACCGACAACTACGGCCGCCTCCAGGGCTATTCGGGCCTATACGTCATCGACGGCGCGCTGATTCCCGGCAACACCAGCGTCAATCCCTTCGTCACCATCACCGCCCTCGCCGAACGCAACATCGAGAACATCATCGCCGTCGACCTCTAGGGCCTGTCCGTGGGAGCGGATCCGGTCAATGGGTCGGGAGCACGCACACCGCGTCCAGGCCCAGTACGTGGTTGAGCCGGCCGAACGCCAGCCAGGAGCCGATGCTCATGGTCAGCTCCACGATCTCCCGCTGGCTGTACAGCGCCGTCATCCGGGTCCAGAACTCCTCGTCCAGACCGTGGTGATCCAGGGCGTACCGCTCGGCGTACTCGGCGGCCAGCCGAGTCCGGTCGTCGAAGGCGTCGGCGGTACGCCACTGGGTCACCGCCTCCGCGAACGCCTCCTCGACCTTGTCGCCGTCCCGCTCCGTGCGCCAGTCGAGACAGAACAGGCACCCGTTGATCTGCGCGATGCGCAGCCGGGCGGCCTCGAACTCGCGCAGGCCCAGCGTCGTGTGCTCGTACACCGACAGGGAGAAGTTCGCGGCGGCCATGCCGATGCCGGGCACCAGCTCGCCCCAGACGTAGCCGATCGGTTCCTGTCCCTCGGGGATGTCGATGCGCAGGGTCATGGGTCACTTCCTTCCGAGTCGCCCGACCGCGGGACGCAGCGGGACGTCGAGTGCGTCGTAGAGCCCTGGTTCCGCGTCCACCAGCCAGTCGATGGCGCCGACCAGACGGCCGACCGCGGTGGCGTTCCCCCCTGCGGAGCGGTTCTCGCCCTCGTCGGTGGCCGCGACGGTCACCTCGATGCGCGGGCGTCCCTCGACGATCACCCGGTGGGCGCCGTCACCGTCGGGCGGCGACGGCCAGTCCGGTGCGCACGAGGCGTGGATACGGGTGATGTGCTCGATGACGATCCGGGGCTCTCCCCCGACGATCCCCTGCACCTCGAAACGGACGGCGCCCTGGGTGCCGGCCGCGAACTCGCCCATGGTGCGGGTGCTGACGGTGTCCGTCAGCGCGCGCCGCTCCAACGTCTCGCGGATGTCGTCGAGTTCGACGTCCAGGGCCCGCGCCATGAGCCGTATCTGGCCGCCCCACACCATGGTCGGGATCGACGGGGCGAGCATCAGCGGCTCGTAGTCCATCGGCTGCCCCATGCCGACCAAGTACCGTACGGATTCCTCCTGTTCGTACGTCGAGTAGTCGAAGATCTCCTGGCAGCGGATGGCGTCGACGGTGGTGCCGAGGCCGCTGACCAGCAGCGGCAGGACGTCGTTGCCCCAGCCGGGGTCGACCCCGGAGACGAACAGGGAGCCCCCGCCCTCGGCGACGGCGGCGAGCACCGGGTCCCGGAACTCGGGCGGGGCGTTGCGCTGGTCGTAGAGCGGATAGAGGGCGGGCGTGACGACCACCGCACCGGCCCGGATCGCCCTGCCGATGTCGTCGAGGGCCTCGTCGGGACGGATGTCGCCGGTGGCCGCGTAGACCACCGCACCCGGTCCCGAGGCCAGGACCGCGTCGATGTCGTCGCTCGCCGCGACCCCGAGGCCCTGGCCCAGTCCGGCGAGCTCGCCCGCGTCGCGGCCCACCTTGCCGGGGTCGTGGACGAGGACGGCCGCGAGTCTCAGTTTCGGGTGGGCCTCGACGGCGCGGATGGCCGCGCGGCCGACGTTGCCGGTACCCCAGACCACCGTGGAAATCATGCGGCGGAGGGTAGCGAGACGGCCTCCAGGTTCCTATAGCCGCGACCGGGGAGAATTCCGGCGCACGGTGGATCCGGTGTCACCGTGCGGACGGGGTCGGGTTCCGGGTCCCGACACCGGCCGTAGGGAGGCGACCGGGTGCGGCCCGGCGGGCGGGTGCGGCTCGGCGGCCGGTGCCGGGAACACCCCTTAGGCTCGAACCATGGCCAAGTACTTCGACGTTCACCCGGAGAACCCGCAGCGGCGCGTCATCAACCAGGTGGTGGAGACCGTCCGCGGCGGCGGGCTGATCGTCTACCCGACGGACTCCTGCTTCGCGCTCGGCTGCGCGCTCGGCAACCGGGAGGGGATCGACCGCATCCGCTCGATCCGACAGCTCGACGAGCGTCACCACTTCACGCTGATGTGCGAGGACTTCGCCCAGCTGGGGCACTTCGTACGGATCGACAACGCGGTCTTCCGCTCGGTCAAGGCGGCGACGCCCGGCAGCTACACCTTCATCCTCCCGGCGACCAAGGAGGCTCCGCGCAGGCTGCTGCACCCGAAGAAGAAGACCGTCGGGGTGCGCATCCCCGACCACGTCGTCGCGCAGGCGATCCTCGCCGAACTGGGCGAGCCGCTGCTGTCGAGCACCCTGCTCCTGCCGGACGAGGACAAGCCGCTCACCCAGGGCTGGGAGATCAAGGACCGCCTCGACCACGTGGTGGACGCCGTCATCGACTCCGGCGACTGCGGCACCGAACCGACGACCGTCATCGACTTCTCCGGCGGCGAGGCGGAGGTCGTACGGCACGGGGCCGGTGACATCACACGGTTCGCGTGACACCACCGGCGGCGACCGGCCCTCCGGGCGCGTGAAAGCATGATCACGGCCCGGACCGCCGGGCCGGATCGCTCACCGTCGACCGCGCTGAGAGGCAGCCCCGATGACCTCCGTACAGGGAACAGCCGTGGACATCCCCACCGAGGACGGCACCGCCGACGCCTACCTCGCCCATCCCGCGGACGGGATCCCCCGGCCGGGTGTCCTGCTCTACCAGGACGCCTACGGTCTGCGCCCGCACCTGCGGTCGATGGCGGACCGGCTGGCCGCCGCCGGTTACACGGTCCTGGTGCCCAACGTGTTCTACCGGCACGGACCGGCCCCCGTCTTCGACCTGCCCGAGTTCATCGGCGCCGAGACGCTCCCCGACCTCTGGACCCGGATCGGCCCGGTCATGCAGTCCCTGACGCCGGAGCTGTCGGTGCGCGACGCGGGTGCGTATCTGCGGTGGCTGGCGGCCAGCCCCCGGGTGACCGACGGACCGGTCGCGGTCACCGGCTACTGCATGGGAGCCCGGCTGGCGCTGCGCACCGCCGGCGCCTTCCCGGAGCGGGTCGCCGCCGCGGCCGGCTTCCACGGAGGGCGGCTCGCCACCGACGAGCCGGACAGCCCACACCTGGCCGCCGAACACATCGGCGCCGAGCTGTACTTCGGACACGCCGACAACGACCCGTCGCTGCCCGAGGAGCAGATCGAGCGGCTGGAGGCGGCGCTGACCGCCGCCGGTGTCCGGCACCGCTGCGAGGTCTACCCGGACGCGCCGCACGGATACACGCAGGCCGACACCGCCTCGTACCAGAAGGAAGGCGACGAGCGGCACTGGGAGGCGCTGCTCGATCTGCTGTCGCGCACCCTCTGATCCGGTCGCGCCCGAACGCGGACGTCCCGCACGCCGGGGAGGCGTGCGGGACGTCTTGCATGCGGTGAAGGGTCAGCTGGTCGTCACGGCGGTGTCGTCCACGACAAAGCTGGTCTGGAGCGAGGAGTCCTCGACGCCGCTGAACTTGAGGCTCACGGTGGAGCCGGCGAAGGAGGACAGGTCGAACGTCTTCTGCGTGTAGCCGGTGGCCTTGTTGAGGTTCGAGTAGGTCGCCAGCGTGGTCGATCCGGCGGTGACCGTCAGCTTGTCGTACTGCGAGCTGGTGGTGGTCTCCGCGGAGTCGATGTGCAGGTAGAAGGTGAACGAGGCCTTGCAGCCGCTGGGGATGGTCACCGACTGCGAGAGCGTGTCGGTGTGCGTGGAGCCGTAGCCGTCCAGCCAGGCCTTGTACGAGCCGCCGTGGGCCGCCTCGCCCGTGTCGGTGGTGATGACCCCGCTGCTCGCGGTCCAGGTGGTGGCGCCGGACTCGAAACCGGGGTTGCCGAGCAGCTGCGCCGAGGTGCAGGTGCCGCCACCGCCGGAGGTGCTGACGGTCCAGGTGAACGAGGCGGTGCCGGTCGCTCCGGTGCTGTCGGTGACGGTCACCGTGGTGCTGCTCGTCCCGGCCGTGGTCGGAGTACCGGTGATGGCGCCGGTGGAGCTGTTGATCGACAGGCCGGCGGGCAGTCCGCTCGCGGAGTACGTCAGGGCGCCGCTGTTGGTGCTGCTGGCCGAGACCTGAAGGCTCACCGCGGTACCGACGGTCGAGGACTGGCTGCCCGGGTTGGTGACGGTCACACCGCTGCTCGGCGGGGTGACGTGGCTGCCGACGGCGATCCCCGCGAAGGCGTTCGCCACGCCCGCGTACTGGGCGGAGCTCGCGCCGTACAGGGCGGTCGCGGCGTTCAGCGCCGCGGTACGGGCGCTCGCGTAGTTGGTGCTGGACGTCATGTACGTCGTCAGCGCCTTGTACCAGATCTGGAGGGCGGCGGCGCGGCCGATCCCCGCGACGGCGACACCGTCGGAGGTCGAGCTGTTGTAGGTGACACCGTTGATGGTCTTGGTGCCACTGCCCTCGGAGAGCAGGTAGAACATGTGGTTCGCCGGGCCCGAGGAGTAGTGGACGTCGAGGTTGCCGACGCCGGAGTACCAGCTGTCCGCGGAACTGCCGTCCTTGCTGGGCTTGTCCATGTAGCGCAGCGGGGTGCCGTCGCCGTTGATGTCGATCTTCTCGCCGATGAGGTAGTCGCCCACGTCGGAGGAGTTGTTGGCGTAGAACTCCACGCCGGTGCCGAAGATGTCCGAGGTGGCCTCGTTGAGGCCGCCGGACTCACCGGTGTAGTTCAGCCCGGCGGTGTTGGAGGTGACACCGTGGCTCATCTCGTGGCCCGCGACGTCCAGCGAGGTCAGCGCGTGGGTGCTGCCGGTCCCGTCGCCGTAGGTCATGCAGAAGCAGCTGTCGTCCCAGAAGGCGTTGACGTACGCCGAGCTGTAGTGGACGCGCGAGTAGGCGGCGACGCCGTTGTTCTTGATGCCGCTGCGCCCGAAGGTGTTCTTGTAGAAGTCCCAGGTCGTCTGGGCGCCGTAGGCCGCGTCGGCGCCGGCCGTCTGGGTGTTGGAGCCCGCGCCGGTGCCCCAGACGTCGTCGGCGTCCGTCATCAGCGTGCCGGTGCCGGAGGTGCCGTTGTTCAGCGAGTAGGTCTTGTGACCACCGCGGGTCGAGTCCGTCAGCTGGTACGTCGATCCCGACAGCGTGGTGTTCAGCGTGACCGAGCCGCTGTACTGGGTGTTGCCGGTGCCGGTCTCGATGCCCTCGTACCGGGTGAGTTCCTTGCCGGTCGTGGCGTCGGTGACGACGTGCAGCCTGCTCGGCGTGCCGTCGTCCTGGAACCCGCTGATCACGGTCTCCCAGGCGAGCCGGGGGGTGCCGGTGCCGGCCCAGATGACCTTGCGGGCGCTCTGAGTGGTGGGCTTCTCCGCCTTGAGCGACTTGGCCGTCTTGAGGGCCTGGGCCCCGGCGGCGGACTTGGAGACGGCGGCGGTGGTGCTCGCGACCTTGATGGCGTGCTTGTTGTTGAAGGTCGTGCTCACCGTGCCGGTGGCCTGCGAGGCGGGCGGGGTGTGGACCACGATGTCGCCGCCGAGCACCGGGAGTCCGGCGTAGGTGCGCTCGTAGCGGGTGTGCAGGGTGCCGTCGTTGTCCTTGACGACGTCCTTGACGACCAGCTTCTCCTTGGAGCCGAGGCCCAGGGTGCCGGCGGTCGCGGCGGTCTGCTTCGATGCCTTCGTCAGCAGCGCCGCGTGCTGGGCCGGAGTGAGCTTGGCCTCAAGTCCTCCCGTACGCAGGGGGGTTGTGTGGGGGGCGGGCTTGGCGACTGCCGGAACCGTCTGTATACCGACGGCCAGGAACGCGGCGGTGGCCACCATGGCTCCGGCCGCGGTCGCCTGACGGGGGAAACGTCTCACTCGTACTCCTACTGCTTCGGCCGCGGTCGGCGGCCGGTGACAGACCGGGCAGACGGGATGTGCTGTCCGGGAAGAGCTGAGCAGGGGCGCGCGGGAACGCGGCTGTGGGCAGGCCATGGACGACCTGTCCGACAGGTGTGGGAAAGGATGGCACTCTTGACCTAGGCATGACATGGCCTTGGTGGGGATCGAGGGTTATCCCTACACCCGCGCCCCGAAACCCCCGGGACCGGAGCGAAGCCACGCCATGGCCGAGTCCCACCCGTTCACGGCCGAGTCCCGCCTGCCCACGGCCGAGGCCCCCGGAAGGCCCACCCGCCCACGCCTTCGGCCGGGCCTCCGCCAAGCGGCCTTGCGCCGGATTCCTCGGCGGGCCGCGATGATCGTCGCGTCGTTTAATGACGGAGTCGGAGGAGTCGTCCTCGAGCAGGAGCTGCCCATGTCGGCGACACAAGCCCCTTCAGCCAGCGGCCGGAACAGGCCCGGATGGCTCCAGCGGCTGGGCGAGTGGTGTGCCCGCCATTTCGTGATCGTCATCGTGGCGTGGCTCGTCGCGCTCGGCGTGCTCCAGGGGCTGAACCACTCGTTCGGCGGCCAGTACTCGGACAACTTCCAGCTGCCGGGAGTGCAGTCGACCGACGGGCTCAACGTCCTCAAGGCGCACGACCCGGCCGCGGGCGGCTACAGCAGCCAGGTCGTACTGCGCGACACGCAGAAGCCGCTGACCTCGCTCAGCTCCCAGATGAGCCAGACCGTCGACTCCCTGGGGAAGCTGCCGCACGTCCTGTCGGCGCAGAACCCGCTGCCGCCCCCCGGGTCCCAGCCGCCCTCGGGACAGTCCCAGCAGCAGAACGTCGGACCGCTGTCCAGCGACGGGAAGACCGGCTACATCACCGTCCGTTTCGACGTGCAGCCCTCGACCCTCGGCGACGACTACCTCCACGGGGTGGACAGCGCCGTCCAGCCGCTGCGGTCCGCGGGCGTCGACGTCGAGTACGGCGGCCCGCTGGGCGAACTGGCCAGGCCCGCGGCGAACGACAAGATCAGCGAGCTCATCGGGTTCGCGGTGGCGATCGTCGTCCTGCTCGTCGGGTTCGGCAGCGTCCTGGCGGCGGGTCTGCCGCTGGTGACCGCGCTGGTCAGCGTGGTGGGCGGCCTGGCCGTCCTTGGCCTGCTCGCCGCCGCGACCACCTTCGCGACGGTGTCGCCGACGCTCGCCACCATGATCGGACTCGGCGTCGGCATCGACTACGCCCTGTTCCTGCTCACCCGTCACCGGCAGAACCTCATCAACGGCGTCGATCCGGTACGGGCGGCGGGCCGGGCCGCCACCACCAGTGGACGGGCGGTCCTGGTCTCGGGCTGCACCGTGATCATCGCCCTGGCCGGCCTGTCCGTCTCCGGTGTCTCGTTCATCAGCAAACTCGGCCTCGCGGCGGCCGTCACGGTCGTCTCGGCGGTGGCCGGCGCGCTGACCCTCGTACCCGCCCTGCTCGGACTCATCGGCCGGCGCATCGACCGGTATCACGTGCGGACGCCGATCGCGGAGACGAACGCCGAGCCCGGGGCGGAGGTCACCGGCACCTGGCACCGCTACGCGCTGCGGGTCGAGCGGCACCCGTGGCGGTACCTGGCCGGCGGCCTGCTCACGGTGCTCATCCTGGCCATCCCCGTGTTCACCATCCAGCTCGGGCACATCGGTGACGGCGCCGACCCCACGTCGTTCACGGACCGGCGCGCGTTCGACATCATGTCCGACTCCTTCGGACCCGGCTCCAACGGCCCGCTGACCGTGGTGATCGACCAGACGAACGTGCCGTCCGACAAGCGTTCCGCGCTGGCGTCACAGGCGCAGAAGACGATCGACGGTGTGTCGGGGGCGGCCGTGGTCACCCCGCTGACGACCACCAAGGACGGGGACGTGCTGGTGGGCACCGTCTACTCCAAGGTGTCCCCGCAGAACAAGGACACCACGAACCTGACGAACCGCCTGGTCGACGACACCCTGCCACAGGCCGTGTCCGGAACCTCCGCCAAGGGCTATGTCACGGGCACGACGGCCGCCCAGGTCGACTTCCGCAACATCGTCGCGAGCCGGCTGCCCCTCATCATCCTCGTGGTGGTCGCGCTCGCCTTCATCATCATCCTGATCGTCTTCCGCGGGCTGCTCGTCGCGCTCAAGGCGGCGATCCTCAACGTGCTCTCCATCGCCGCCTCCTACGGTGTCGTCGTCGCCGTCTTCCAGTGGGGCTGGGGCGGGCCGGCGCTCGGGGTCTCCGGCAAGGTCCCCATCGAGAGCTATGTGCCGATGATGATGTTCGCGATCATCTTCGGGCTCAGCATGGACTACGAGATCTTCCTGCTGTCCCGGGTGCACGAGTTCTGGCTGCGCAGCGGGGACGCGAAGGCGAGCGTCGCGCACGCGCTGGAGATCACCGCCCGGGTGATCACCTGCGCCGCGCTGATCATGATGAGCGTCTTCGCCGCGTTCATCCTGAGCGACAACATCGTCGTCAAGATGCTCGGCCTCGGACTCGCCGTGAGCGTGCTGATCGACGCGACGGTCGTACGGCTCCTGATGGTCCCGGCGGTGATGACCCTGCTCGGCGCCCGTGCCTGGTGGACCCCGCGCTGGCTCGACCGGATCCTCCCGCACATCGACCCGGAGGGCGATCAGGCCTAGGGCGTGTGCCGGCGGGGGTGCGAGGAAATCCGGGTGCTCCGGAACGCGCGGACACCTAGCATGACGCGATGCCCCGGATCGAACTCCTGCGTCTCGGCCACGCTCCCGCGCTGCTCTCGTTCGAGCGGGAGAACCGCGCCTATTTCGCCGCGTCGATCCCCGACCGCGGCGACGACTTCTTCGAGCGGTTCGACGCCGTCCTGCGCGAACGTCTGGCCGAACAGGCCGCGGGGCAGGCCCACTTCCATGTCGTCGTGGACGGCACCGGCGCGATCCTCGCCCGCGTCAACCTGGTCGACGCGGCGCGCGGTTCGGCCGTCCTCGGCTACCGCGTCGCCGAGCGGGCCGCGGGGCGGGGGCTGGCCACGGCCGCCGTACGGGAGGTGTGCGCGCTGTCCGCGAGCGCGTACGGCCTGAGCTGCCTGCGAGCCGCCGCGAGCGTCGACAACCCCGCGTCCCGGACGGTGCTGACCCGCACCGGATTCCTCGTCACCGGCGCCACCGAGCTGAACGGGCGTCCGGCCCTGTGCTTCGAGCGGGAGCTTCCGCCCGCCGAGACGGCGTTCCCGGCGGCCGGAGGCGTGCTCGCCGTGGCCGACGGCGTGTTCACGGCCGGGCGCGCGGCCGGTCAGGAGAGCGGTTCGACAACCGGGTTGATCGGCGACTGATAGGCGCCGCTGGCCAGCATGCGGACCTCGCCCGACGGGCTGATCTCGGCGCGCAGGATGCCGGTGGGATCGCTGTACACCGGGTTGCCGCCCGGTCCCTTGGCGGTCGTCCGCTCGACGACCACCTCGTCCGTCACCATGCGCGCATCCGGTCCGGGGTGGGTGAAGGTCAGGCGGTAGCGGTCCACGGTCTTCATTCAGGGCCTCCGCGCCGAAGCGACAATTGGATGCAATAAGGACTGTCCATCCATCATGCGTCCACACCCCCGGGAGCCGCCTCGCCCGCGCCGGGCCGCCCCATAGGCCACCCCCGTCACCGGGACCGCGACCGGTCACCGTGCGTGATGCCCCTCGCCACGGGGCGCCGAGCAGTGTAGACATAGCTCATGGTCGGACTATTGGGTCGAACCCGGGCTCAGTCGACCCGCCGCCCCAGTACAGCGCACCGCAGGCGTGGGCCACACGAAGGCAAGCACGGGCACGGCCCGTCCGACGGGCTGCGTCACGCCCTCGGCGGGCGCAGTGTCGCCGGGCAGGTCTTCGTCCTGCAAGTGGTCATCGTGCTGCTCCTGGTCGTCGCCGCGGTGGTCGCACTGGTACTCCAGGTGCGCCATGACAGCACTCAGGAGGCCCGCAACCGCTCGCTCGCCGTCGCGGAGACCTTCGCCAACGCGCCCGGCACCCGTGCGGCCCTGAGCGCCCCCGACCCCACGGCACTGCTCCAGCCCAGCGCTGAAGCCGCCCGCAAGGCGTCGGACGTGGACTTCATCGTCGTACTCAACACCGACTCGATCCGCTACACGCATCCCAAGCCCGACCGGATCGGCAAGAAGTTCATCGGGACCACCGCCCCGGTCCTGGCCGGCCACTCCGTCATCGAGCAGGTCAACGGAACGCTCGGCCCGCTGGTGCAGGCCACGGTCCCCATCAAGGCGCCCTCCGGCAAGGTCGTCGGGATGGTCTCGGCCGGGATCACCACGGACAACGTGGGCGGCGCCGCCGATCACCAGCTGCCGCTCCTGCTCGGCGCCGCCGCCGTGGCACTGGCCCTGGCGACCGCGAGCACCGCACTGGTCAGCAGACGCCTGCTGCGCCAGACGCACGGCCTCGGCCCGTACGAGATGACCCGGATGTACGAGCACCACGACGCCGTGCTGCACTCCGTCCGGGAGGGAGTGATCATCGTCGGCGCGGAGGGGCAGCTGCTGCTCGCCAACGACGAGGCCAGCCGTCTGCTCGACCTGCCCGCGGACGCCGAGGGACAGCACGTCGAGAAGCTCGGCCTGGACTCGGGCACGGCCGAGCTGCTGGCCTCGGGGCGCGTGGCCACCGACGAGGTGCACCTGGTCGGGGACCAGCTGCTGGCCGTCAACCAGCGGCCCACGCATCTGCGGGGCGGACCGGCCGGCAGCGTCGCCACGCTCCGGGACTCCACGGAACTGCGGGCGCTCTCGGGCCGGGCGGAGATCGCCCGCGAACGGCTCAAACTCCTCTACGACGCCGGTGTGCGCATCGGCACCAGCCTGGACGTCACCAGGACGGCCGAGGAACTGACGGCCGTCGCGGTCCCCCGCTTCGCGGACTTCGTCACCGTGGACCTGGCCGACGCCGTACTGAGCGGGCAGGAGCCGGACGCCGGCACCGGGCTGCGCCGCACCGCCTCCGGTGGCATCCGCGAGGACGCGCCGCTCTATCCGGTCGGCGAGCACATCGGCTTCGTACCGTCCTCGCCCCAGGCCCACAGCCTGCGCACCGGAGAGGCCGTGGTCGAGCCCAATCTCGGCGGTGCGCCGGGCTGGCTGGCCCAGGACCCGAAGCGCACCGCGCAGGTCGTCGACTACGGAATCCACTCCCTGATCACCGTCCCCCTGCGCGTGGGCCCCCTGGTCATGGGGGTGGTCAACTTCTGGCGCTCCGAGAAGCCCGACCCCTTCGACGTGGACGATCTCGCCCTCGCCGAGGAACTGGTCGCCCGCGCGGCGGTCTCCATCGACAACGCGCGCCGCTACACACGCGAGCACACGATGGCCGTGACCCTGCAACGCAGCCTGCTGCCGCGCACGCTGCCCGACCAGAGCGCCCTCGACCTCGCCTACCGCTATCTTCCGGCCCAGGCGGGGGTCGGCGGCGACTGGTTCGACGTGCTGCCGCTGCCCGGCGCCCGGGTCGCGGTCGTCGTCGGCGACGTCGTCGGCCACGGACTGCTGGCCGCCGCGACGATGGGCCGGCTGCGTACGGCGGTCCACAACTTCTCCGCGCTCGATCTGCCGCCCGACGAACTGCTCGGGCTGCTGGACGAACTGGTCGGCCGGATCGACCAGGACGAGCTCCCGGAGGACACCAGGGCCGCCGTCACGGGCGCCACCTGCGTGTACGCCGTCTACGACCCGACGACCCGGCGCTGCACCGTCGCCCGCGCGGGCCATCCTCCGCCGGCGGTGATCCGTCCGGACGGCAGCGTCGACTTCCCCGACGTGCCGGCCGGTCCCCCGCTCGGCCTGGGCGGTCTGCCGTTCGAGACGGCCGAGCTGGAACTGGAGGAGGGCAGCCGGCTGGTGCTCTACACGGACGGCCTGGTCGAGGACCGGGAACGGGACATCGACGTCGGGCTCGAACTGCTGCGTACGGCGCTGTCCGGGGCCGACCGCTCGCCGGAGGAGACCTGCCAGGCCGTGCTGAGCGCCCTGCTGCCGGCCCGGCCGAGCGACGACATCGCCCTGATCGTGGCGCGCACCCATGCCCTCGAAGGAGACCGGATCGCCTCGTGGGAGGTGCCGTCCGAACCGGCCGCCGTGGGCGAGGCACGTGCGTCGGCGAGCCGGCAACTGGAGCGCTGGGGACTCGGGGAGATGGCGTTCACCACCGAGCTGATCCTCAGCGAGCTGGTGACCAACGCGATCCGCTACGGCAACGGGCCGATCGGGGTCCGCCTGCTGCTGGACCGCACGCTGATCTGCGAGGTGTTCGACGGCAGCAACACCTCACCGCATCTGCGGTACGCGGCGACGACGGACGAGGGCGGACGCGGTCTGTTCCTGGTCGCCCAGCTCACGGACCGCTGGGGCACCCGCTACACGCCCGCGGGCAAGGTCATCTGGGCGGAGCAGCCGCTGCCCTGAGTCGCCGCCGTGTGCGTCGGGGGCGGTGCCCGCCGAGAGTGGTGTCGGCCGTGGGCGGTGTCGCCCGGTGGTGTCGGCCCAGGGCGCTGTCAGCCGGGGTTGGCCGGGCCGTCCCCGGCGTCCCGCTCCCCCATCGGGTTCGCGCCCGTCGCCGCGCCCGCCCCGTCGCCCGCTCCGTCCACGGGTGTCATCGCGGCGGCCCCTCCCTGGAGCCGTTCCAGGTCGGAGGGGCGCACCTGGATGACGATCAGGGCGACCAGGGCGGCGAAGACCGCGAAGACGGCGGCGGCGACGAACGCTCCCGTGATGCCGGACGTCAGCACCTGTCCGCTCCAGGGAGCGGGAAGCTGTCCCGTCCGGCGGAACTGGAGCTTCTGCGCCGGGGTCGCGGTCGACAGGAAGTTCGCGACCTGGTTCGTGGCCTCGTTGCGGCTCGCGGTACCGAAGACCGTGACCAGCACGGACAGGCCGAGCGATCCGCCGACCTGCTGGGTGGCGTTGAGGATGCCGGAGGCGGCGCCCGTGTCCTTGGGCTGCACTCCGGACACCGCCATCAACGTCAGCGACACGAACTGGAGGCCCATGCCGAAGCCGAAGACGAGGGTCGGTCCGAGGATGCTGCCGAGATAGGTGCTGTTGACGTCGGTGAGCGTCAGCCAGCCCAGGCCCAGCGCGGCCAGGATCGCGCCCACGGCCATGAAGGGCTTGGGCCCGAACCTGGGCAGCAGGTTCGAGGCGACACCCGCGCCGATCGCGATGATCACGCTGACCGGCAGGAAGGCGAAGCCGGCCTTGAGCGGGCTGAACCCGAGGATGTTCTGCACGAAGAGCGTCAGGAAGAAGAACATCCCGAAGATGGCGGCGGACAGGCTCAGCATCATCGCGTAGACGCCCGAGCGGTTGCGGTCGCGGAACATCCACAGCGGTGTGATGGGCTGTCTCGACCGGCGTTCGACCGCGATGAAGGAGATCAGGAACACCAGCGCGGCGCCGAAGGACGCCAGGGTGAGGGGGTTGCTCCAGCCCTTCTCCGAGGCACGGATGAAGCCGTAGACCAGCAGCACCATGCCGAGGGTCGAGGTGAGGGCACCGAGGAGGTCGAAGTGGCCCGGGTGCCGCTCGGACTCCTTGATGTAGCGGGGGGTCGCGGCCACGATCAGCAGGCCGATGGGGACGTTCACGAAGAAGACCCAGCGCCAGTCGAGCCACTCGACGAGGACGCCGCCCGCGAGCAGTCCGATCGCGCTGCCGCCCGCGGAGACGGCGGCGAACACGCCGAACGCCCGGTTGCGCTCGGGTCCTTCACGGAAGGTGGTGGTGATCAGCGACAGGGCGGTGGGTGAGGCGATGGCGCCGCCGACGCCCTGGAGCGAGCGCGCGGCGAGCAACTGCCAGGATTCCTGGGAGAGTCCGCCGAGCAGTGAGGCGAACACGAAGAGCAGCACGCCGAAGATGAACATCCGGCGTCTGCCGAGGATGTCCCCGGAGCGTCCGCCGAGCAGCAGCAGACCGCCGAAGGTCAGCGTGTAGGCGTTGATCACCCAGGACAGGTTCTCGGTCGAGAAACCGAGCGAGGTCTGGATGTGCGGCAGCGCGATGTTCACGATGGTGATGTCGAGGACCACCATCAGCTGGCACGAGGCGATGACGAGGAGTGCGATACCCCTGCCTCGGCCCCGCTGCGGGGACTCGGCAGACTCGGAGGATGTCACGTGATCGGCCGTCATCGGAGAAGGCCCTGCATCGCGGGTCGGCGGTGAACGTAGTTGCTCACTCCATCGACGTTAAGCCTGCCCGCGATGCCTCACCAATCGATCACCGGGGCAGGCCCTCTTCGCCGTGCTTCCGCTGTCGGCGGGTGCTCCGCGCGATCCGGTCACGCCTTGGCCGGCGCGGAGGTCGCCCGAGGCAGGCCGCGTGGTCCGGGTGGGTTCAGGAGGTCGGGGCGACCAGCGTGCGTTCGGTTCCCAGGTGGCCGGCGAGGGTGTCGGTGTACATGGTGGTCTCGCCGTCGGACCAACGGATGACGAGGTCGTCGGTGCGGCCGTCGCCGGTGAAGTCCCCGGTCGTCATGACCGCGTCGTGCTTCCAGAGCCCGTTGGGGTCCAGGACACGATGCTCGCCGCCGAGGCCCGAGGTCGTCGTACCGACGTAGTCGTCGAGCTCGCCGTCGGTCCAGCGCACCATGAGGTCCCATTTCCGACTGCCCGAGAACTCACCGGCCGTCAGGAGCGTGGCGTCCCGCCAGGTGCCGTTCTTCGGCTTCAGCTGGTGCTCCTGCCCGAAGGTGCCGGCGCCGACGTTCGTGTAGAGGGTCAGCTCACCGTCGGCCCAGCGCACGACGAGGTCGGTGACGTACGTCGAGGCGGCGAAGCGGCCCGCGGCGATCTGCGTCGCGTTCTTCCAGAGACCGTTCGGCTTGATCATCTGGGTGCCGGCCCGATTCAGGCCCTGGGAACCGACGTCGCCGTACAGGGTCACCTCGCCGTCGGCCCAGCGGACCAGCAGGTCGAACTGGTCGGACCCGGTGAAGTCGCCCGCCGTGATGGTCCTGGCGTTCTTCCACGTGGAGTTCTTGGGCAGCAACTGCCGCTCGGGGTCGTAGCCGCCGTGTCCGTTGCCGGGGTAGAGCGTGACCTCGCCGTCGGACCAGACCACGATCATGTCGCTGTGGCCGGTCCGGCGGAAGTCGCCCGAGGCCATCAGCTCGGCGTTCTGCCAGGTGCTCGCCGCGCCGGGCAGCCAGGGGTCTCCGGACGGCTGGTACGGCGGCTTGCCGTCGCTCACGTTCCGATGCGCGGCGGCGTCGGCGAACAGGTCCTGGGCGTCCTTGCCGTAGACCGGCGCATAGGTCACCCAGTCGTCGTTGGCGTCGTTGCCACCGCCGTTGTAGCCGCCGGTGTTGCCGATCACCTTGCCGGTGCCGTCGGCGCTGTTGTAGTCCTCGATCCACGGGCCGCCGGAAACACCACCGTAGAAGCCGGTGCAGGTCATGCGCATCTGCCGGAAGCCGGGCAGCTGAGAGGTGTTGACGGGGCAGCGCACCGGCACGTGGTCGGGGTTGACGCCGGCGTCGTCGGGATAGCCGATGACGGTGACCTTGTGGTGGTAACCGCTGGTCGGCGTGAAGGTCAGGGCTCCCGTGACATCCTCCACCTCGCCCCGGCCGTTGGGGCCGACCTGAGCGAACGCCAGGTCGAGGTCGGAGACCGCCTTCTTGCTGTTCCTCTCGTAGCGCGGGTCGATGTAGAGCTGGGACACCGGGAACACGCCGTCCGGTTGCCCGGCGGCGGGCCGGCCGCTGCGGTAGCGCGGCACGAAGATGCGGTGGGTGGCCGACTTCAGGCCGAGCCCGCAGTGTCCGGCGGTCAGCACGATGTCCTTGGCGGCCGTGTGCACGACGCTACCCGTGCAGTATGTCTTCGGGCCGCCGAGCGGCTTGCCGTCGAAGAAGAACGTGCCCACCGTCGGGTGGCCGAGGAAGTGCTCCGGGGCGGGGGTGCCCGCCGGCGGCGGCCGGTGCGCGGCGGCGCCGGCCGTGATGCCGTGCTTCGCCACGGCCGGAGCGGGGGCCGGCGGGGAGTCGACCGGGACCGCATGGTCCATGCGGTCCGCCGTCCAGAACTTCTCCTCCTCACTCAGCATCGGGCCGTCCGAGGGGGAAGGAGCGGAAGCCGGCTCGACGGACCGCGTCGAGGGCGCGGAGGGGGTCGCGGAGTCCGTCGGTGACGCGGCGGCCGTCGGTGCTGTGGAAGCCGTCGGTGGGGCGGAGAGGGCCGGTGCCGGACGGTCCGTCGCGGCCGACGCCGTCCCGGCGCCGAGAACGCCGACGCCCAGTCCCAGCGCCAGGGCTCGAATCCATCTGCTTCTGGAACGCAACAAGGTGCCTTTCCGTCTTGTAGGGGGTCGTACGGTGAACGCGGCGCGAACCACCCTTTTCCGTACGCAAGTTCGACGGCACTGCATTATTGGGCAATCCATGACAGAGCGTCAAATAAGAGATGAGCGAGGCGATGGACCGACTCCACAGGACCGCGTGGGCGGCACTCCCCCTCCTGCTGCCCTTCCTGGCGGCAGGAGCGGCCTCGGCCTCGCCGCCCGGACCCACGCTCCCGTTCGGAAGTGTCCGCTCGGTACATCCCGGCGACACACTGACGGTCAACACCGCCGCCAGCGACGCCACTTACCTCGCGACGATCAACTCCGCCGCGTTCGTCGCCCCGGGGAAGCTGCGCATGATGCATCCGGTGCTGACCACCACCGTCACCATCGCCTGCGACGCCCGGCCCGGCACCTACCCGGTGACGCGCCGCGGCGCCGGAGACGTGGGCCCGGACGAGCATCCGTTCCGATGGGCACAGGTGCGCGTGGAACCCGCCGACGAGGCGGCACGCCGCGCCTGCCGGAGCAAGGCCGGCAAACTGCCTCCGCCCCGGCTGGAGGAGCGCTGGGCTCCGGACAGAACGTGGCCCCAGTCGGCATGGGACGTGCGGACCTTCCGGGCCGGCAGCCGGATCACGATCACGGACAACGACGACGAGGGATCGGACGGAGACATCACGCTCACCTCCCGCGCCTTCACCGACCACCCCGTGCTGCGCGGCGCCAAAGCCGTCCTGACCGCCACCACCACCTTGACCTGCGACTCCGCACCCGGCATCTACGTCGTCTACCGGCACGACGTCGACCGGACCGGCCCCGACAAACCATGGGCCCGTCTGCGTATCGCCCCCACCGCACCCGGAAAGGCCTGCGCCGCTCAGCAGGCCGTGAAGCGCTCAGCCGGGGCATCCCGTGTCGGCACGGTGGCCTGGGCGGCGGGCGGCGTACTCCTCGCCATCGCGGCCGGAGCCGGACTTCTTCGGTGGGTCAACTCCCGCCGCACACGCTCCGCCTGAGCGCGTTCCCACCTGGCCGGTCGGCCCAGGAGCGAGGAGGCGGACCAGATGCCGAGGGCCGCGGCGACGGCCAGGACGCCGTAGCCGAGGGGCTACTGGGTGCTGGAGCGGCCGGTGCATCTCAAGGGCGCACCGGTCGGCGTACGACGGAGCGGGTCCTCGGGCCCCAGCCGATGCCGCCGGCGTGGGCCTGCATCACAGGGCGGTAGGCGTGGGTGGCGCCGCCGTCATCGCGGTCCGTCGAACGTCCGTGGTCGACGAAGCTGTTCGGGGTGAGGCCCGTACCGCAGGCCCACTCGGGCCGGCTGCTGCCGGGCCATGCCCCTGTACGAGGCCACCCTCGCCCAGTTCGAGCAGGTCTTGGGCGACACTCACCCCGACACACCAGGAAGCCGCGACAACCTCGCGTGTGACGCCCGCCGACTGCGCCGGAGCCCCGCGGGTCCGGCGCATGCGTTCTCGGCGTTCTCTCAGGCCGAGACCGAGAGGTGACGCCGCCTCAGATGGTCGGGGTGTTGTCGACAATCGGCCGGTGAATCTCAACGACCGGCTTCCACCCCGCGGAGAACTCGATGAAGTCCGCACGGGTGGGGTAGGTGTCGATCGCGCGACGGTCACGCTTGGGACTGTCGTTCCCCTTGCGCCCCCGGGGAATCTGCTCCTCGAAGATGTCGACCTTCACGTCGGGAACCTCCTTGAGGCCCTGGCGCCAGATCTGCACGATGTCGGCGCCGAACGCCTGCCGGGCCGCGGCGTAAAGGGCCGTGAGGGCCCCCTTGTCCCCACCAGGGACGAAAAGCGCCAGGTCCAGCACGACACCGGCGGACTGGAGAACCTCAATGGTCACCGGGCCGTTCTCGTCGGCCAGGTAGATTCCGGCTTCATTCTCGTCGTCGGGAAGGCAGGAGACCTCTTCCTGGAATACGGTCCTCGCCGTGATCGAGCCGCCCTCGAAATACTCACCGGAGTTGGTCAGAAAAGCAGGGACATAGCAGCCGGGAAGCTTGAGTTCTGCCGTATCGGCGGAAATGAAGAGCTTGTCCTTCACGCCGAGCTTCGTCACCTCTTCCAGCGAGAGGCGGCGAGCGGCGATCTTCTCCGTGTTCACGATTTCCCTTTCAGGTTGCACTGTCCCTCCGAACCAGGACGCTACCACGAAACCCCGAGGTCAACTGCCCAGCAATCTTTGGGTAAATGACCTCCGGTGACCTGCGCGGAAGGCTTCCGAAGCGCGTGCCACTCGGCCGGGAACACGCATCCGCCAGGTAGTGGCCCTCGGCATCGCGTCGGGGATCAACAGGCGGTTGCATTTCGGTGCGTTGGGTAGCGCGGTGGAACTAAAAGAGAGTTTACGGTAGATATCACCCATATCACCTTCGGGAAGATGGCGGCAGGGTAAGACGATCCATTCGTCGTGCATCTCGAAGAGCGCAGCGGAATCCAACCGGGTGATCCGACAACGCAACAAGAGGTCCCCCACCGGCAACATCTGGATGGAGCGCGAACCGGAAGTCGCGTACTACCGCGCCATCTCCTCGACCAGCGCCCCCTGGGCGGGAGTCGGGATCGCCGTCCGTCTCACCTGGCCAGCCGCCCCAGCAGTGACGACGCCGACCAGATGCCGAGGGCCGCGGCCACGGTCAGTACGCCGTAGTCGAGGGGCAGATGCGCGGGCGTCCCGAGCAACAGGCCGCGCAGGGCGTCGACCTGATAACTGAGCGGGTTGACCAGACTGACGGCCTGGAGCCAGCCGGGCATGATCGCCACCGGGTAGAGGGCGTTGGAGCCGAAGAAGAGGGGCATGGTGATGGCCTGCCCGATGCCCATCAGCCGGTCCCGGGTGAGCACGATGCCCGCGATCGTCATCGACAGGCAGGAGAAGAAGGCCGAACCGAGCACGACGGCCACGGCCACGCCGAGGAGCCGCAGCGGGTTCCACGTCATCGCCACCCCGAGCAGCGCGGCGATCACGACGACCACCACGGCCTGGATCAGCGCCTTCACTCCGGCGGCGAACGCCTTGCCGGTGATGAGCGCCGAGCGGGGCGTGGGGGTGACGAGCAGCTTGGTGAGGATGCCCGCGTCCCGCTCCCAGATGATCATGATGCCGTAGAAGATGGCGATGAACATGGCGGACTGGGCGATGATGCCGGGCGCCAGATAGTCGAGGTAGGGGATCCCGCCGGTCGGGATCGCGTGGATCCGGGTGAACGTCTCGCCGAAGATCAGCAGCCAGAGGGCCGGCTGGATCGCCCGGGTGTAGAGCTCGGTGCGGTCGTGGCGGAGCTTCTGGAGCTCGACCGCGCACATCGCGGCCACCCGGGCCGGCAGCACACGCCAGCCCGTGCGGGCCTTCGGCGGGATCACGAGCAGGTCGAGACTCCCGGGGCGGACGTGCTCAGCCGACGCGGGAAGCGGTACGGCGGGTGCTTCGGACATCGCTGAAGTCTCCTGATCGGTCGTCGAGTCCACTGCCGGCGACGTCGCGGAAGACGTCCTCCAGGGTGGGCGGTTCACCGCCGCCGGTGATGCCGCGGCGCTCACCGAGTCCCGCCCTCAGCTCGTCCGGTGTGCCGAGCGCGCGGACGCGTCCGCGGTGCATCAGGGCGACCCGGTCGCAGTACTGGTCGGCCTCGTCCATGTAGTGGGTCGTCACGAGGACGGTCATGCCGGTGGCGGCCCGTACGGCGTTGATGTGCTCCCACACGCTGGTGCGGGCGATCGGGTCGAGGCCGATGGTCGGCTCGTCCAGGATCAGCAGCCGGGGCGCGCTGACCAGTGCCTGGGCGAGTTCCAGACGGCGGACCATGCCTCCGGAGTACGTCTTGGCGAGCCGGTCGGCGGCGTCACCGAGGCCGACGGCGTCGAGCGCCTGGGCGACACGGGCCGCGCGTTCACGCCGGGACACGTCGAAGACGCGGGCGAACAGGACCACGTTCTCCCGGCCGGTGAGTCCGGAGTCGGCGGACAGCTGTTGCGGCACGTAGCCCAACAGGCGGCGTACCGCCATGCGTTCACGGGTGGCGTCGTGCCCGAAGACATGGACCCTTCCCGAGGGGACCGGCAGGAGCGTGGTGATACACCTCAGTGCCGTCGTCTTGCCGGCGCCGTTGGGCCCGAGCAGTCCGAACACCTCGCCGTCACGGACGTCGAGGTCGAGACCGTCCACCGCGTTCATCTCGCCGAAGGCGTAGACGAGTCCGGCGCAGGACACGGCGTCGGTAGGGCGGTCGTCATGGGGGTCGGGTCCGGGTTCGGGCCCGCGTTCGGGGCTCGCGGGCCGTGCGGGTTCCTCGCGTCCGTTCCTGTGCCGTCTCATGACTCCTCGGCCTCCTCGTGCAGGTTCGCCGCCAGTTTGCGCAGGGCCGGCAGGGCGGCCTCCAGCGCGGCACGGTCGGCCGCGTCGAGGCGGGCCACCTGGCCGCGTACGAGCACCGCGCGCCGCTGTCGCCAGTCGCGCAGCCGGGCGTCGGCCGCGGGGGTGGACAGCAGGCGTGCGGCGCGCCGGTCGGCCGGGTCCGTCTCGCGGATCAGATAGCCCTCCCCCACCAGCCGGTTGACCAGGGTCGAGACCGAATTGCCCGCCAGATAGAGCTCCTTGGCCGCTTCCGACACACGGATGCCCGGCCGGTCGACGACCAGCCGCAGCAGGTCGACCTCGGCGCCGCGCAGGGTCGGTCCGGTCGTGCCCGCGCGCAGCCGCCGTCTGATCAGCCGCTGGAGTCCGGCCAGGGCGTCCGCCAGGGTCTCGGGGAAATGCTCCGGATCCGCCTTCACACTCCGAGATTACCTCTGTGTCAGAGGTAATTCGGGAAAGGGAGGGTCAAGAGTCCGGCTCCGGGACCGAAGGTGTGCGTGCCGGTTCGGCGGGTAACCGTTGCCCTGCTCACCGGCGCACCCCGGCGCCGGGTGGATCCCGACGGGTCCGTTCCCATTTGGAGGTAGCCGTGCCGGCCGAAGAGGCTCCTGTGTCCATCGACGCGCGTGCGTGCGGCGAGGGTGTCGCCCTGGTCACCGTCGCCGGGGAGCTGGACGTCGAGACAGCCCCCGAACTGCACAGCCGACTGGTGGACGAGATCCGTGACGGACGGCGGCACCTGCTGCTCGATCTGTCCGCGGTCCCGTTCATGGACTCGTCCGGCATCAACGCCCTGCTCAAGGCTCACGACGCCGCCGGGCGCGCGGGCGGCGGGGTGTGTCTCGTGTCCCCGGCCCAGGCCGTCCAGCGCATTCTGGATCTCACGGGCGTCAGCCTCGCCATCCCGTCGGTGCGTGACGTCGACACCGCCCTGGTCCGCATAGGCGAGGGAACGGCCCGGCACTGAGACCCCGGCACCAGGGTGTGTCCGGCGGCGGTGAGGGCACAGGGATGACAGTTGTCATTTGACAACCGTAAGCAGGAGACAACAGAGTGATCGCCTCGGACAGGAAGGTGATCACCGAGAGCTGGAGACAAGGATCCGAGATGACGCACCGGGCGAGCCCGGCCGCCCCCGTGCGGCGACCGCGACGCGCCGGCCCACGACGACCGGGTCCCGGTCCGGGCCGCCGCGCCGTTCAGGCCGTGCGGACGTCGACCCTGTCGGCCGCGTCGCCCTCGTGGAGCTGGGCGTCCGCGGCCGCGCAGAACGCCGACAGCCCCTCCACGAGCGCCGCCCGCCCGGCGGCCGGCATCTGCGCGAGGACCGCCTCCACGGCACGCTCCCGGCGCTCCCGCAGCTCGGCGAGGAAGGTCCGGCCCCTGGGACTGAGGAACAGCCGGAGCTCCCGGCGGCTGACGTCGCTCGGTGCCCGCTCGACGTACCCGACGGCCTGGAGCCGGTCGCAGAGCCTGCTGGTCGAGGGAGGCGTGGAGCCGAGCGCGTCGGCGAGGGTTCTCAGGTTGATGCCCTCGTCGTGTTCCAGGATGAACAGGACCCGTAGCTGAGAGGCGGACACCGGTGACGTCGAGGCACGCCCCCAGAGGATCTCCAGCAGCTCGGCCGCCTCGGCGGTCACCCGAGCCACCTCGCTCGGGTGCGGACGCGGGCCGGAAGAAGTCACCGTCCAACTCTCCCAGTCTTCTCGGGCGCTGTCAGTCTGCGGAAGCGACAACAGGGACACAACAATAGATTCCAGCCCCCGCGCTCGATGGACCGGCCCACACGGAGCGTGGATCCGGCATCGTACTAGTCGAAGAACGGCCTACCCGACATGGTGAACAGATTCGTGGCCGCGGAGCGCTCCTTGCGCACCGCGGCACCCCACCAGCTGCTGGACGCCGTCCGTGACGTGCTGTGCGCTCACTACGCGGCCGATTCCGTCGAGCTCTTCATGGCCGACTACGGACTCACCGTGCTTCAGCCCGTGTCGGTGCTGCCGCACACCCTGGAACCCATTCCGGTGCACACCAGCCCCGAGGGCCGCGCCTTCGGGGCGCAGGAGCCCTTCGTCGAGGAACGCGGCGAGGGGATCGTACGCGCCCACCTCCCGGTGACGGTGCGCGGCGACCGGCTCGGCGTCCTGTCCGTCACCCTGCCCTCGGCGGCCTGCGACGCGGAGACGCTCACCGAGCTCGCCGACATCGCGGAGGTCCTCGGTCACGAGGTGCTCGTGGCCGAACGGGACACCGACCTCTACCTCCAGGCACGCCGCAAGGACCGGCTGACGCTGGCCGCGGAGATGCAGTGGCAACTGCTGCCCGGCCGCTCCTGCGCCCGGCCCGAGTACGAGCTCGGCGCCCAGCTGGAACCCGCCTACGCCATCTTCGGCGACAACTTCGACTGGTCGGCCGACGCATCCCGGCTGTCCCTCTACGTCACGAACGGGATGGGCGAGGGCATCGAGGCGTCGCTGCTGACGAATCTCGGCATCAACGCCCTGCGCAACGCGCGCCGGGCCGGCATCCCGCTCCACGACCAGGCGGCGCTGGCCGACCAGGCGATCTACGCCCAGTACCGGGGCGCCCGGTATCTGTCCGTGCTCATGCTCGACTTCGAGCTGGCCACCGGCCGGATGCGGGTGATCGACGCGGGGTCCCCCCAGATGCTGCGGCTGCGCGGCCGGACGGTCGAACGCGTCGACTTCGAGGCCCAGCTGCCCCTCGGCATGTTCGAGGAGACCGACTACCTCGTGCAGGAGTTCCGGGTGGAGCCCGGCGACCGGCTCCTCTTCGTGAGCGACGGCGTCCACGCCGTCGCGGGGCCGGGCGGGGAGGCGTACGGGGAGAAGGCCCTGGCCATGGCGATCACCTCCACCCGGCTGCTGCCCGCGACGGAGGTGCCCCGCGCCGTCCTGAGGGAGCTCACGGGCCACCGGGGCAGGCCCAGACCGGAGGACGACGCCCTGGTGGTGTGTCTCGACTGGCACGGGCCGTCGGGCGACGGGCAGTAGCGCACTCGACCGCCCCCGAGGGGCCCGGGGCGGTCGGCGCACGCCCCTCGCCCCGAGGACGGGGGAGGACGGGGAAGGACAGGGCCCGCGAACACATCGTGCGTCCGGAGACCGCCGCCGCCCGGCCGGAGACCGCCGTCATCCGTCCGCGGGCGGCCGCCGTCCGTCGGGCCACTCGTCCGTACGGTGTGCGGTGGCCGGCGCACACCGTGCCGCCTCGAACGCGCGCAGACCGTCCTCCAGCGATGTCCGCTGGAGCGGGGTCATCGCCGCGAGGACGGCGGCCAGGTCCTGGGTCCGCCGGGCGCGGATCTCCGCGAGCGCGGTGCCGCCCTGCGGCGTGAGCAGCAGGCACAGGGCACGCCGGTCGTGGGGGTGCGGAATCCGCTGGAGCAGGCCGGCCGCCTCCAGTCGGTCGCAGAGACGGCTCGCCGTCGGCAGGGTGACGCCGACCCTTTCGGCCAGGTCGGTGAGGGTGGGCGCGGGACGGCGGCCGACAGCGCTCAAGGCCTTCAACTGCTGTGCGGACAACCGCGATCCGAGGGACCGACCGGCCGAGGTCCACAGCTCCGTCAGTCCCTCGACGGCGTCCGCGAGCCGTCCGGCGACCACCTCGGGACGAGGTCCCGCTCCTGCTCGGTCCATGTCCGCGTCATCCCTCACGGGCATCACGCACGGCCCTGAACGCCGCTCTCACAGCGCTCCGTTCGGGCCGGGCGCCTCGCCGCGCAGTCGACTACCCGGGCCGCGGGGACGAGCAACACCGCCGCCCGGACGGAGAGTTGCGTCGCGGTCGGCGGTGAGGGCTGAATCGCGGATGATGCTCGTTCCTCGGAATCGTGGGTGGCCGAACGGGCGGCTGGAGGTGTCAGAACGGCACGACGGCGCTCACGGTCTTGCCGTCGGGGCGCGAGAGCACGGTCAGTTCGGAGGACAGGCGCCGCACCAGCGGCCAGCCGAAACCGCCCTGTCCTGTCAGGTCCAGACGCCGGGGACGCGGCGGCTCGGGGTCGTCGTCGGAGACCGAGATGCCCACTCCGTCGCCCATGTCCCTCAGGTCCAGGCGGCACAGCCGGCCGCGCGCGTGCCGCACCACGTTCGTCACCAGTTCGGAGACCACGAGCATGACGGCCTCGGCCACCTCCCGCGGCACCGTGCGCGGCAGCCCTCCGAGGAACGTTCTGACCATCCCCCGGGCGTGCACTGCGGCCTGCGGGTCCCTCTCCAGCCTCGCGCCGAGACCGGGACCGAAGTCGCGGGCCGGTTCGACGGTGGTCGGGCCGAAGTCGCAGGGCGGTTCGACGGTGGTCATGCCTTCGCCTCCCTTGCCGTACATCCCGCCCCTACGCCGCGGTGCGGCGCCCTCCGTGTCGGTCCGGTGTGCCGGGCGGGATGTCCCCCTCCTTCCCGGAGCACCGTCACCCATGTCCCGGGTTCCCCCACCTTCACACCGCAGTCACAGGAGACCCGGTCGAGGGCCGCGCCGCCGAGCGGCCGACCTCGTGGAACGCGGGGGACTGCCGCCACGGATCGGGGGCACAAGGGCACACGTCCCGGACGCCCGCGGGTGGTTCGGCGACATCGCTCCCGTGGCGGTCGTACGGGGCCGGGCGACCCCGGACCGGCACGGTCGAGCGGCCCGGGTGGTGGCCCTCGCCGGGCAGGGGCCGGCGGGGCCACCACCCCGGCACCGCTCCTCGGCCGCCCGGCGCGACGCGGCGGAACACGACACGGACCACAGGAGGCGGCGGATGTCCCGGACGACCATCACGGCACGGGCCGAGGCGGACAGGACGGTGGACCCGGCGGAGATCGTGCGGCGCAAGCAGCGGTTCCGCAGACGTCTGGAACGGCTCATCGGCATCGCGGCCACCGAGGGGAACGAGCTGGTTCCCCTGCGCAACGGCGACCGGATCTTCGCCGCGATGCTCGACGCGGTGCGGTCCGCCGAGCACACCATCGACATGATGACCTTCGTCTACTGGCGCGGGGAGATAGCCCGCGAGTTCGCGGCGGCCCTGTCCGAGCGGGCCCGCGCGGGTCTTCGCGTACGCCTGCTGCTGGACGGCTTCGGCGCGAAGCGGATCGAAGGCGAGCTGCTGCGGTCCATGACCGCCGCCGGTGTCCAGGTCGCGTGGTTCCGCAAACCGCTGTGGCTCTCGCCCCTGAAGCAGAACCACCGCTGCCACCGCAAGGCACTCGTCGTCGACGAGCACACCGCGTTCACCGGCGGGGTGGGCATCGCCGAGGAGTGGTGCGGTGACGCGCGCGGCCCCTCCGAGTGGCGGGACACCCACGTCAAGGTGCGCGGCCCCGCCGTCGACGGCATCGCCGCGGCCTTCGCGCAGAACTGGGCGGAGTGCCACGACGAGCTCTTCGACGACCGGGACCGCTTCGCCGGTCACGATCAGCCCGGCACGGCCACCGTGCAGGTGGTGCGCGGATCCGCCAGTTTCGGCTGGCAGGACATGCAGACCCTGATCCGGGTGATGCTCGGCTCCGCCGAGGAACGCTTCCGCCTCGCCACCGCGTACTTCGCCCCCGACATCTACTTCGTGGACCTGCTGTGCGCGACGGCGCGCCGCGGTGTCCGGGTGGAGATCCTGCTGCCCGGTCCGCACACCGACCAGCGGGCCTGTCAGCTGGCCGGGCAGAACCACTACGGCGCGCTGCTGGCCGCGGGCGTCGAGATACTCCAGTACCAGCCGACCATGCTCCACACCAAGATCATGACGGTGGACGGGGTGGCTTCCCTCATCGGTTCCACCAACTTCAACCGCCGCTCCATGGAGCACGACGAGGAGGTCATGCTCGCCGTCCTCGACGAGAACTTCACCGCGGTCCTCGACCGGGACTTCGACCACGACCGGGAGAACGCCGTGAGCATCGATCCGGGCCGCTGGCGGCACAGGTCACCCGTCCAGCGCGCCAAGGAGCTGGCCGTCGCACCGCTGCGCCGCTTCCTCTAGGCGAGGACGCGATCGGCGCGGTGCGACGGGTCCGGCCGGGGCGTGATCGGTCCGGTCGGGAGATGGCCGGCGAGGCGGTCAGCGGGGCCGCTCGCCGGTCTCGCAGACCTTGCGGGCGATCTCCCGCAGTTTGATGTTGTGGTCCTGGGAGGCCTTCTTCAGCACGGCGAAGGCCTCCTCCTCGCCGAGACCATGGCGCTCCATGAGGATGCCCATCGCCTCACCGATCTCGTGGCGGGTCTCCAGGGCGTGCCCGAGCTGCTGCTGCTTGCGGGCCGAGGACAGGGCTACGGCGGCGTGCGAGGCCAGCACCCAGCCGGCGCTCCGAGCCGACTCGTCGAACATGTCCGGACGGCGCGAGTACACGTTGAGGGCGCCGAGTTCGTCCTCGTCGGTGAACAGCAGGAAGCCCATCATGCTGCCCATTCCCAGCTTCCTCAGCTCGGGCGCCAGGCGGGCCCACTTCGCGTGCGGCCGGCGCAGGTCGGGGATGGCGTACAGCTGCTCCCGCTCGGTCACCGCGTCGAAGCACGGGCCCTCGCGCAGATCCTGCTGGATGCGGTCCGCCATGCGCACGACGTCGCTGGTCGCGGCCAGTGCGCTGACCTCGCCGCGGCGGACCGTGAGGATGCCGCTCTCGTCGCAGCCGTTGATCAGCACCGTCGCGTGCTCCACGATCCGGTCCAGGGTGCCCTGTACCGAGTCCTGGGCGAGCAGGTCCCGCGCCATGTCCGCCAGGGCGACGGCAAACTTCTCCCAGATCTCGCCGGACTCCTGCGCCATGGGACATCCGTTCATCCGTCGAAACGAAACGAGCCTTCACCTGGGGTTCCATTTTGCCACCCGTTCGTCCCGCCGGGCCGAACGGGTGGCGCGGCGGTCGCCGGCCCGCGGGAATTCCGGCCGAACCACGCGCCCGCTCCGTTCGGGCACCCCATATCCACGGGATCTTTGCATGCGCCGCCCGTTTGATCCGGTGGGTCAAGGTGACCCGACAAGGGACCGGATTCCGGAGAACCCGCTCGATTCGATCAGGAGGTTCGTATGGAGAACTGGCGTGAAGGCGCGTCCTGCCGCACCGTCGACCCCGATCTGTTCTTCCCCATAGGCAGTACCGGCCCCGCGGTGCTCCAGATCCAGGAGGCGAAGGCGGTCTGCGAGGGCTGCCCGGTCCGTGAGAAGTGCCTGGACTGGGCCCTGGACACGGGCCAGAGCGTCGGCGTCTGGGGTGGTACGAGCGAGTCGGAACGGCGGGCGCTGGCGCGGCGCCGTTCCCGCCTGCGCTCACAGAACACACCCGCGTAGCGCGGTAGGCGGGCAGCACCGGGCCTCACCACGGGGCCGGGTTGGCGCAGGTGACCGGGTCGGACGCGGCGGAAGACATTCCGCCGACGTGACCCGAACGAAGGACACGATGGAGATCGATCCGAGCCGGAACAGGAAGTCGTCGTACGAGGCGCTGGGGACGCTCACCAGCGCGTTCGGCGGCGAGCTGCGCAATGTGACGGACGCGCGGCTGGCCGCGGACGGCTATCTGCGTGCCCTCGCGCGCGCGACGCCGCCCCGGGCCCCCGAACACTGGGACGACATCCTGCTGGTGGTCACCGAACTCGCAGCGAACACGATCCAGTACGCGCCCGGCCCCTTCGAGCTCCAACTGCGGCCCACCGTCGGCGGCGTGCACGTGACGCTCCACGACAGCAGCACCACGGCGCCCGCGCCGCGCCGCTTCCGCCCCTCGCAGGGCGGGGGCGGCATCGGCTGGCATCTCATCCACGCGCTGTCCGACCAGGTCAGTGTGATCGTGCGGCCCGACGGCAAGGACGTCCACGCGTTCCTGCCGTGGTGACGGCACGTCACCCGCGGCCCTGCCACTCCCGCGTGCCGGCCCGCGGGAGTGGTTCGGAAGCGGAGGCGCCGACCGTACGGACACGGAGGTGTCGTTCCGGGCGAGAGGGGCACACGGGTCCGGTGAGGGAAACCGTTCCGTCACCGTCGCACGATCGAGGTGGAGCCTTGAGTCCGGAGCAGGAACCGTCCGAGCGCGAGCACGCGGTGTGGGACCGGGTGCGCCGCGAGGCCACCGGGATGAACCATCACCGGGCGAAGGCCGCCCTCGGCGAGGTCCGGGAGGCGGCCGAGCGGAACGCGCCGGAGGGTTCGGCCGAGGGCACGATGGCACCCGACGCGCGGACGGAGGTGGAGGAGTGGGAGCGGATCACCGATGCCCTGGCCGATCACGCCGGTTCGTACGACCCGGCCACCGACCCCTTCGTCCAGGGGCAGCTCACCGCCCGGTCCCACCGCGCCCGTACATCGGTGCGACACGACGAGTGAGCGCCACCCCTCCCGCATTGTCAGTGCTGTACGGAACAATGCTGGTCAGCAGGAGCGTCACCGCCGGTGGCGTGTGATCCGTCCGTCCGTCGAAAGGCCGCCCGCACATGACGCCGACCCCGCACCTCCGTGCCGTGCCGCGAGCGCCGATCGGAGGGCGGTGACCATGCTGCGGCCGCTGTCCCGCACGCGCGTCGCGCTCGGTCCCGAGGATGCCGAGGTACTGCGTCTGATCACGGAGCGCCGGTTCCCCGTCCGCCTCACCGTGCACGCGAACGGCCGCCGCCGGTACGGGTATTGGCTTCCGTTCGACCCCACGACCGGGCGCGGCGGCTGCTATGTCGCGCTGCCCACGGGCGAGTGCGACGCGCTGCACGCGGCGGGCCTGATCGTGCTCGGCGATCCGCTCGTCGATCCCGCGAAGACCACGTACACGGTCCTGCCCGCGGTGCGTACCGCGGTCTCGGGGCGTGGCGAGACGCCCGGCCGGAGCGGGACGACGAGCGGCGCGGCGGCCGGCCGGACCGAGACGGCCGCACCTGGTGCGACGAGGAACACGACCCCGTTCCGGCACGCCCTGACGGCCTGATCCCCTTCCCGCCCCACCACCATGTGCGGAACGGCGCCGCGTCGCGGGCGGACACAGCGGCGGGGGAAGGCTCGGCCCGCTCAGCCCTTCGGGGCTGACGAGAGCGGCACCTCGGCCGTGATGCGCTTGCCCCCGGCCCGCAGCCGCGAGACGACGACGTCGCTGGCCAGGGTGCAGACGATCATCCAGCCGCGGCCGCCCACCCGTATACGACCGGCCTCGTCGAACGGGTCGCCGGTCTCGGGCAGCCGGTCGCTCCGGTCGCTCACGGACAGCCGTACCGCCCGCCCGGTGCGGATCACGTCGAAGGCCGTGACACCACCGCCGTGGAGCATCGCGTTGGTCACCAGCTCGGACGCCACGAGCAGGGCGTCACCGGCGTCCTCGGCGTCATGGACGAGCCCGTCGGGCGGGGCCGCGAGGGCGCGCCTGACGGCCTGCCGCACGTCCGCGGGATTCCCGGGACCCGCCGGGACCCCCTGTCGCGCGTCGGCCACCGTGTCGGTGGCGGACCCAAGACCCTGCCGGCACATGCCCCACTCCTCCGTTCCTGGCCGTCGTTCCACCGGCCTCGCAGCGCGATCCCGCACCGGACCATCCGGCGAGGGCCTGATCATGTCTCTTGTCCTCATGGGCAGTTGACTCTCTTCCACCGCCGTCACGGGCCGCCCGGAGGCGCCCGCGGATGCCTTCGGGCAGCGGCCCTGGATGCTTCGGACCGCCCTCGGGAGCCGTGGGTTCCGGGCCGGTGTCGCGTCGGACGGGCGTCTCTGCCCTGCCCTTCGCCGGAACGCCGGCGGCGGAGGTCTTCCTGTTCCCGGCCGCCACGGATGTCGTGCCCGCTTCCCGGCCCGGACGTGTCTTTCTACGGCTGACCGTGAATCGCCCGCCCAAACCTGGACGTTCGCGCATCCACCGGACTTCGCCTCCGCCGCCCCGGCAGGCGACGGCACACGAACAGCTCGCGAACGTCTCCGGCCGACGTGTCCCACCCGTACCACCGGGACTTACCGTCAAGTAATATCCGCGGCAGTCCCCGGAGGAGGAACCGTGCCACGGCCCGAACGATCTCCCTTGCTGCTCGCAGGCCTTCTGGCCACCGCGGGTGCCGCCCACTTCGCCGCACCGCGGCAGTTCGACGCCATCGTGCCGCGCGCCCTCCCGGGATCGCCCCGGACCTGGACGTACGTGAGCGGTGTCGCCGAACTCGCCCTGGCGGCGGGCGTGGCAGTCCCCCGCACACGCCGGGTCGCGGCTCTGACCACCGCCGCGTTCTTCGTGGGGGTCTTCCCCGCCAACGTCCAGATGGCGGTGGATTGGCGCCGCCGTCCCGCGCCGCTCAGGGCCGCGGCTCTCGCCCGGCTCCCGCTCCAGGTGCCGCTCGTACTGTGGGCGCGCGGAGTCGCCCGGTCCGGAAAGGGACAGTCATGACATCTCAGGTGAACGTGGGCGACCAGGTCGAGGACTTCACGCTGCCGGACGAGACCGGCGCGGAGCGGAGCCTGTCCGGGCTGCTGGCCGAGGGACCGGTGGTGCTCTTCTTCTATCCCGCCGCCCTCACCGCCGGCTGCACGGCCGAGGCCTGCCACTTCCGCGATCTGGCCACCGAGTTCACGGCCGCCGGCGCGCGTCCGGTCGGGATCAGCGGTGACGCGGTCGACCGGCAGCAGGAGTTCGCCGACCGTCACACGCTCGGCTTCCCTCTGCTGTCCGACGCCGACGGGTCCGTCCGGGAGCGGTTCGGGGTGAAGCGGGGCTTCAGCCTGGCCCCGACGAAGCGGGTCACCTTCGTCATAGGGAAGGACCGCACCGTACTCGAGGTGGTCCGCAGCGAGCTGCGCATGAGCGCCCACGCCGACCGCGCTCTCGCCGCGCTGCGCGAGCACAAGGGCTGAGACGTCCGGGGGCGTTCACAGGCTCTCCCGGCCGCAGTGAACGGGGCCCGCCCCTATGCGGATGGAGGGCGGGCCCCGTTCACTGCGCCCCATTCTCGGCACGGTCCGCGTCCGCCGACAGGGAGTGCGGCCCGGTGACGTGGGGACACCGCTCACACCCCGTGCGCGCCCCGCGCCTCCCGTGTGCGCCCCCTTCTCGCGTGCGCCCCCTCCGTGTGCGGCCCCCTCTCGTCCGCGCCCCTCCGCGAGCGCGTGACCCCCTCGGCTCAGGGCCGTACCCCGCGGTGCGGCGCCGCACCGCCCTCCACCGGCCGCGCGGTCCGCCGGCGCCCGCGAGGCGGCCTGTCGGGCGCCCGGCCGAACGGTCATGCTGGAGCCGACGCGCCGGACCCACGAACCACGGAGGCCCCATGACGGACCAGGTGACATCCCTCGAAGTGAGGCCGGCCGCTGGGCACATCGGCGCCGAGATCACGGGAGTCGACCTGGCCGAGCCGCCGTCGCACGAGGTCGTGGGCGCGATCCGGGCGGCGCTGCTGCGCTGGAAGGTCCTGTTCTTCCGCGGCCAGCGGCTCGACCACGCCTCCCATGTGGCCCTCGCCCGCCGGTTCGGAACACCCGTCCGTCTCCGGTCGCGGGGCGGCGCGTCGCCGGGGGACTTCCCCGAGGTGGAGACGACGGCCGACCGGCTCGAACTGGGCGGGCGCTACGGCATGGACCACGAGGAGTGGCTGCGCAGGCGCCGGCACTCCCTGCTGCGCGGGTGGCACTGCGACCACGGCGCCCGCGTCGACCCCCCGGCCGCGACGATCCTGCGCGCCGAGGCCGTACCCCCGTTCGGCGGGGACACGACCTGGTCGAACCTGGCCGCCGCCTACGCCGGTCTCTCGGCGCCGGTGCGGGCCTTCGTCGACACCCTGCGCGCCGAGCACCGGCTCGGCGTCGGGTACCAGAGCCGGCCGGGCGACGACGCGTACGTCCGTCATCTGCTGGACCGTCAGATCGCCACCGAGCATCCGCTGGTGCGCGTGCACCCGGAGACGGGCGAGCGGATCCTGTTCGTCAACGGCTACTACGTCGAGCAGATCCTCCAGGTGTCCCGCCCCGAGAGCCACGCTCTCCTGGACATGCTTCTCGAGCAGGCGACCCGGCCCGAGTACACGGTCCGCTTCCGCTGGGAACCGGGCAGTGTGGCGTTCTGGGACAACCGGGCCACCATCCATCTGGCACCGAGCGACACCGCCCATCTCGACCACCCCCGGATCATGCACCGGGTGATGCTGGCCGGTGATGTCCCGAGGGGGGTGGACGGTGAGCCGTCGGCGCCGATCGTGGGCAGCGAGCCCGGCCGCTGGTGAGCCGGGCCGTGCGGACGCCGGGAGCGGGCCGCCGTCAGAAGACGCCCTGCCCGGGGACCAGGATCCCCCGCGGGTCGTACGTGTGCCGGGCGGTGGCGAGCCGTCGGTAGGCGGGACCGAAGTGCTCGCGCCAGTCCGCGGCGCCGAAGGGGACCGAGCCGACCGGGTAGTGCGTGCCGCCCGCCGCGTGGACGGTGTCGTAGGCGGCCCGGTTGGCGGCGAGGAGACGGTCGACGGTCGCGGTGTCGTCGGGCGGGGTCGTCCGCAGGACGGCCAGCAGATAGGACACCCGGTCGTCGGGGGTGCGCAGCAGCGGGGCGTGCAGCTTCCCGCGCAGCACCGGGTACAGCAGGACGACACCGGGCCCGAGGTCGGCCGGTGTGAGGTCCGCGAGCAGTGACTCGGCCAGCGCGGCCGCCGAACGGCCCGGCAGCAGCAGGTTCAGCCAGGGGTGGGCGAAGGCCCACAGGCCGGCTTCCTGGAGGGCGGCCACCGAGGCCGCGAGCCGGTCGAGGAAGTCGTAGTAGCCGAGGTCGCTCACCTGCACCCCGGCGGGATCGTGCCGCAGCCCGCGCAGCAGCGCCGTGTCGTCGGGGGCGGGCCCGACGGGCGGGCCGTAGGCGACGGCTTCGATGACATAGCCGCGGAAGGCCCCGTCGGCGTCGGCGTTCACCTGGCCCTCGACATAGCCGAAACGGCCCTCCTCGACGAGCAGGCGCTGGTCGTCGAGGAAGGTGCGCAGGTCGTCGTACGGGAGGAGGTAGTGCCGTACGGTCGTGGGCGCGGGGACCAGGCGCAGGGTGGCGCCGACGATGATCGCGCACTGGCCGAGCCCGGCGAGCACGGCGTGGAACAGGTCGGGGTGACGGTCCGGGGAGCAGCGGACGAGGTCGCCCGCGCCGGTGACGACCTGGAGTTCCGTCACGTTGTCGACCTGGGCGCCCTGCCGGTGGGTCTGGCCGCCGATGCCGCCCACCGACAGGGTTCCGCCGACGGAGAGTTCGAGGTAGTCGGTGAAGGTGGGCGGGGTGAGTCCATGGGCGAGGGTGGCCCGGGCGACCTGGCTCCATCGGGCTCCCGCGCCGACGGTGACCGTCGTGCTTCCCGGCCGGACCGGGCCGATGGACGCGAGCGGTGCGGTCTCGATGACGAGGCCGCCGTCGACCTGTGCCTGTCCCTGCGTGGCGTGGCCCTGGCCGCGCGGTGCGACGGACACACCGTGCTTGTTGCAGAAGCGCACCATGGCGACGACGTCGCGGACCGAGCCGGGCCGCAACACGGCGGCCGGACGCCGGTGGACGATGTGGCCGAAGTCGTCGGCGTCCGCCGTGAGGGAGGCGTCGTCGGTGTGCACGCTGCCGTCGAGCGCCGGCAGACCGGCGAGCGGGCGGCCGTTCGCGCTAGTGGTGGTGGCCGCCCAGCTACGGGTGAAGGGATCGAATCCGACGACCGCGGCGCCGGCGGCGGCCAGGCCCTGAAGTGCGGTACGTCGCGAGGGTGTCCGGGGCATGAGCTCCTCCAGGGGCGGCCGCTTCGAGATCAACTGGGGCCGAGTGTAGGGGACTTGGGAGTCCCTGGGGCCGATTGATCCGAACGCGCGCGCTGGTGCCCGGGGGCCGTGCGAAACGGCCGCGTCCGCCGCCCCGGGCGGGACGGCGGACGCGGTGAACCGAGTTCCGGGGAACGTCAGTTGGCGAGCGAGGTGCCCTGCGGCCCGTCACCGTCGAGGTCGACCGGCGTACGGCTGAAACCGGGGAGTTCCAGCGGACCGTTCGCCTTCGCGGGGCCGCTCTCGGCGTTCTGTCCGCCGAGGTTCTGGCGGACCGAGTCGAGAATGGTCAGACCCTGCGCGACCAGCCCGGCCGCGATCTCGCCGAGACCGTCGGCGCCGTTGAGGACGTTGACGTTCGCGCCCGCGAGACCGCCGGCCGCCTCCTTGACGATCAGCGGCAGCTGGTCGATCAGCATCCGGTCGAGCGCGACCCGGTCGTGCGAGGCCGCCGCCTCGGCCTGGATCTTCATGCGCTCGGCGTCGGCGATGGCGAGGACCTTGATGCGCTCGGCCTCGGCCTCGGCCGGCTTGACGACCTCGGCGACCAGCTGCTGCTGACGCAGCAGGGCGGCCCGCTGGGCGAGTTCGGTCTGCGCCGCGAGGACCTCCTGCTGCGCGTGGGCCTGGGCGAGCGGGCCCGCCTGGGCGGCCTGCGCCTGGGCGCGGTCCACCTCGGCCGAGTACTCCGCCTGCACGATGGCCGTCTGCCGGGCGTACTCGGCCTGGTTGCGCGCCGCCACCTGCTGCGCCTCGACGGAGGCCTGTGTGGCCTGCGCCTGGGCGATCTGGGCCTGGCGCTGGATGGCCGCCTTGTGCGGGGCGGACATCGCGTCGATGTAGCCCGTGTCGCCGTCGTCGATCGACTGGATCTGGAGCGAGTCGACTATCAGGCCGATCTTCGCCATCTCCAGCTTCGAGGTGTCGAGCACCTCGGCGGCGAGCTTCTGCCGCTCGGTGACGATCTCCTCGACCGTCATCGAACCGATGATGGACCGCAGATGGCCCGCGAAGATCCGGCCCGTCAGGACCGACATCTGGTCCTGGTCGGACAGGAACCGCTGTCCCGCGTTGATGATGCTCTCGGTGTCGTTGCCGACCTTGAAAGCGATCACGGCACGGACGTGCAGCGAGATGCCCTGCTTCGTGACACAGGTCTCGGTGACCTCCGCCTCGCACATGGCCAGGGTCAGGAAGCGGGTCTTACGGAACACGGGAAGCACGAACTTGCCGTGCCCCGTCACCACTCGGAACGGCGCGCCCCCCAGTCCCCGCCTGCCACCCGAGATCAACATCGCCTCATCGGGAGCGGGTACGCGATAACCGAACATGCTTCTCCTTCTCAACCGGCGCCGACGGCGTCGCCGTCGAGCGCGTCCAGCGGATCGGCCCACTCGATGACGTCGACCTCACGACATCCCCTGGACTCGATCACCAGCACGGTCGCCCCCTTGGGCAGGGGCTCCCGGGACCAGGCATGGAAGGTTTCGGATCCGCCTCTCACACGCACCAGGATCTCGCCGGGACCGGCGCTCCCCCGCGTGCCGATGAGCAGTTCCCCCGTGCAGCCGATCACGGCTTCGTCCTGCACCACAGCCGGCCACCCCCCATCACTCTGAATCTGTCTCTGACCTTAGACCCAGCCGTTTCGGGGCGTGTACGCCCCCCGTCGCTCGACGGCCCCGCCAGGGGTACGCGTCCGGGTCTCAGCAGCAGTGTGAGCTCAACCTCCGGTCAAGCGAAAGGCCTTGCCACGGGTCGGCCCGCACAAGTACTCGCCGGGGGGCGCGCGGGCGGGTCGCCGGACGGGAACGGCGGCCGGACCTCCGGTCGGCACCGGCCCGACGACGTTGCCCCGCGGGCACGCGCGCGAGCCCGGCGGCTCACTCGGGAGGCTGAGTGTGCCGCCGGGCTCGGAGCGGGCCACGGGGTCCGGGCGGTGACCGCCCGGACCCGCGAACCGTCGACCGTCAGTTGTTGGTGCAGGTGTTTCCGGCGGCCGGGTTCAGCAGCGCCACCACGTTGACCGTGGTGCCACACAGGTTCACGGGGATGTTGACGGGGATCTGGATGACGTTGCCGGACAGGACTCCGGGACTGTTCGCCGCTGCACCGACCACCGGTACGGGGTCGGCGGCGGCGGTCCCGGCGGTGGCCAGCAGGGCGACGCTGGCGAGTCCGGCGGCGGCCATCAGACGAATACGCATTCCAAGCTCCGTTCATTCGCGGTGGTGCGAGCTCCTCCACCATCACCTTTGCGAACAATTACCGACATTCCAGCGCAGCCGAACGGGGGTTCGCCCCGCGCGGCAGCCGGGGAGCGGACCGGGCCGGGGGCGCGTCGCGCGGGGCGTACGGAATGCCCGTAGCGTGAATACAGACCCGGTGGAACAGGGAGAAACCATGACAACGAGCCAGTCCGACGCGTCCGTGCCCTCCGATGACAGGGCGACCCCCGACACGCTGCTGCACACCGGGACCGAGGGCCCGGTGACGGCCGAGGACCTGGTTCTCGCCGCGGGTCGCGACGTCACACCGCAGAACCTCGCCTGGGCCGAACGCAAGCTCGCGGCAGAAGGCTCCGCGGCGGTGGACAAGCTGCTGCCCTAGGGCCTGCCGTTTGGATCAGTTCGCGGACGCGGGGTCCGGTGCGCCGCGGCAGGACGACCCCGGACCGGCTCCGATGCGGTGGAGCCGGCCCGGGGACCGCGCGTGAAGGGGCGGGTCAGGAGGCGGGGCACTCCTTCCATGCCAGGTGGTAGACGGTGCTGATGTCACCGTCCGTCGAGTCCATGGTCATGAAGCTGGAGCTGCCCGGTGCCGAGGTGCCCGCGTTGACGCGGAGCTCGGTGTTGATGTTGAAGTTGCGCTGAACGCCACAGGGCGCCCAGACCAGTTGGGCCCAGTCCGTGGTGTCCGTGGCCTGCCAGTCGTCGCCGTACGGGCCGCGGAACGGGTGGGTGATGGACGCGGTGTTCGAGGATCCCTGGAAGTAGTACGAGGCCTTCTCGGTGCTGCTCGCGCCCGACTGGAGCGAGGCGAAGCCGCGGTAGTCGGCCTGGGCGATGGCATAGGTGAAGCCCTGCGGAACATGCACGATCAGGTTGAGCTGGCAGTTCTTGCGGAACGCGGTGGGGTCGGCGTTGCCTCCGACCTGGGCGAGGTAGTCGCTGTAGGTCACGGTGAACGCGGTGTTGTCCGGGGAGACGGCGACGGCCGCGGTGCCCTGGGGACAGCCGGATCCGTTGACCGTGGCGACACTGATGACGATCTTGTCCGGGGGCGGGTCCTGGATACCGGAGGACGGGCTCGACAGGGGAAGCGCTGTGGCGAACAGGGCGGCGATCGCGCCGCCCATGAACAGGCCACCGGCCATGGTGCTCCAATCCGTTGCGTCGGTGTTCCGGCGGTACGCGGGCGCGCCGCCGTGAATGGGGGGTGCGGCTCCCCGAACGGACGGGGAGCCGTCGCTGACCAGTGCGGTGGATCAAGCGCGACTCGTTTGTGCATGCGCATGACAAATACGCATGGCCGAGCCACTCCCGGTTGTGAAGGAGCAGTGAAGGCCGGGAGCGACGAAATCGTACGTACGGCGGGTCACGGCGGACAGGGCCATCTCCGGCCATTCGATACGCGCCGTTCACAGCCCGCGCCACGGTCACGGGGTCCGTTCACCGCCGTTCACGCCACTTGCGCGCGTTCGTCCACGGGCGGGCGCCCGGATGTCCCGAGGCGGTCCGTCCCCTGTCCCCGGGCGGGCCGGGAGACGACGGGACCGTGCGAATCACCCGCCCCCTCGGCGCGTCCCGGACACCCCTGCGACACTGAGACACATGGATCCACGACACCTGAGACTCGGCCGCCGCCGAATATGGATGAGCGGTGCTGTCTGTTTCCTGGTCCTCGGGCCGATCGCCTGGTTCTTCGGTGGCTGGATTCCCTTCGCACTGCTGGCCGTTGCCCTCGTCCTCGCCACCGCGGTCTCGCACTGGCGGGCCCCCAGCTGGCTGGCGCCCGCCATCGCCAAGGGCCAGTCGGAGAGCCGCCGGGACGTCGCCACCTTCTGCGTGGTCATAGCGGTGAGCGGCTACGCCCAGCCGCCGTCCCAGCCCGCCCCCTCCGCCTCGGCTCTCGCGGCCGTGCGCCTGGAGGCCTACCGGGCCGCGGCGGACGACGATCTCTCCGAGGATCTGCGGCTGCTCGCCGCCGACGCGCTGGCGGCGGCGGACCAGGCGAACACCGAGGACACCCCGGCGGCCTGGCGTGCGGCACGGGCCGGCGCGGAACGGCTCGCGCACGCCGCCCAGGAGGGCAATCCGTACGTACGGCAGCTGCTGATCCAGTGGGTGGAGGGCAACCCGGCGAGCGACCGCTAGGGCGCGTCCGCGCCGAGCGACCGCTAGGGCGCGTCCGCGAACTGATCCGAGCGACAGGCCCTGGCCGACCGGGGATCGGTCCGCCGCGCTCCTCAGGGGCGCTCGAAGAACTGGATCACGCCCCCCGCCGAGAAGCACAGCGCTCCGACGAGGGTGCCCCAGTTGGCGATGTCGACGTTCACGAGGCTGCCGGTCGCGGGCCTGGTGTAGGCCGCGAGCGCCGAGACGAGGAACAGCAGCGATCCGAACTGGTTCACCGCGACGATCCACCAGCCGAGCTCACCGGCCAGGACGCGCGGCCGCCCGTGGCAGACCTCCACGATCGCGAGATGGCCCGAGACCAGGAACAGGACGCAGCCCACCAGGTCCGGGGCCCAGATCAGCCGGTCCGTCTGCTGGACCGAGAGTCCCCGGATCAGCGAGTCCACCAGATTGACACCGAACACGAGCGTTCCCGTGAACAGCAGGAAGGTGCTGAGCCAGTCGATCCGGCCCGGCTCGTAGCTCCACCACCTCCAGCGCCGCCCGGCCAGCGCGTCCGACTCGCTGTCGCGGCGGGGAGCGTTCACCGCCTGGAGCAGTGACGCGTAGCCCCCGGTGTTGAAGAACAGACCGCCGGCGAAGTAGATCCAGACGCCCGTCGCGCCGTGCGAGCCGAACTGGGCGACCCCGGCTCCGAGGGCGAACAGCAGCCCGCCGACGGTGAACGCGGTCGCGGCGATGGCGTTCAGCCGGCGCAGCCGGGCGATGGTCACGGTGTCCGCCCGCCGGGAACGGGCCTCGGCCTCCCCCGGGGCACGCACGGTGAGCAGACCGCGTTTGCGGGCCCGGCGCGATTCCCAGACCGCGACACGCCCGTCCATGAGACGCCAGGTCAGCCGGGTGGTGAAGGGACCCGCGCCTTCGGAGCGCGCTTCGGTTCGACTCACCCGGCGACCTTAGCCCGCCGCACCGACATCAGAGGTTCGCCCACCCCGTCACCTTTCGGGTGGTTTGCCCATCCGCGCCGCACCCATGCCGCCCCGGCCGCGAGCCGGTCGGCTCAGGACTCCGCCTCGCGCCTGAGGAAGTTGCTCACCTGGGAGGCGAGGCTGTCCCGGGGCGCCTCGATGCGCACGCCCGCGTCGAGGGGTGTGTCGTTCTCGATGCCGCCCGCCCAGAGGTACCGCTCGGTCCACTCGTCGTCGACCTTCAGCTGGACCTGGATGTCCATCCGGTTCAGGACGGCGTCGGGACCGGCCGCGAAGAGGACCGCGGTGGCCCGGCGCAGGGGATAGACGTCGTAGCCCTCGATGAACTGCGAGTTCCGCCAGTCGAGGAAGGCGCTCTCGCCGTCGGCGCCGACGCGGATATCGATCTGGCCGTCCTCCAGGTGGATGCCGAAATGCTCGGCGGCACGGTTCTCGACGGTCACCCGCAATCTGAAGTAGGTGAGTTCGTCGGCGGCGTCGTCGCGCCCCTTCGGGGGCTCCGCCTTTTCCACACCATGAACCCGAACACGCAGGCCGGCCTGCTCGTCGTACTCCTGCCAGTCCCCGACCACGTTGGGCTCGCGCACAGTCCACCTCTCCACTTCAGAGAGTTGTTCCTATCTGTGCCCTCAACGAAGTGTCAAATGCGCCGCACCTACCGTGGCCAGCGAATTTTCCTTTCTTGATCGGTGATCAAGCCGTGCCCAGCCAGAATCTTTCCGCGCCACCCGAACGGGTCATTTCGTGCGTGCTGCACATCACGTTCCCCGGGCGCCCCACATGCCTCCCCGTGGACGCCGCGGCCGCTCGTCGGGCGGGCCCGGTCCGACGTCCCATCGGCGGCACGGGGCCCCTCGGCCGCGGCCCGGGCGATCGGATCGGGACGGCCCTCACGGCCCCCAGCGCAGCACCATCGAGAACCAGACCTTCTTGCCCGTGGTGCCGGGGTCGGCCGGTGCGACACCCCAGTCGTCGCAGAGCGCGGCGACGATCGTCAGCCCGCGTCCCGACTCCTCGGATCCGTCCGCCGTGCGCCGCTCGGGCAGGGCGCACGAACGGTCGGCGACGGACACCCGCAGTTCACCCGGGTCGCACTCGATCCCGACGGTGATGGTGTCGCCGCGGTCGTGGCTGCCGTGTCTGAGCGCGTTGGTGAACAGTTCCCCGGCCGCGAGCACGGCGTCGTCGACCCGCCGTTCCGGCAGCCGCAGCCGGGTGAGGTACTCGGCGACCATGGCCCGCACACCGGGGACCCGGGAGGGGTGGGCCGCGACGGTGGTCCGCAGCCCGTGCGCCCCGCGCACCCGGCTCCGGGGGGCGTCCCCCGGCCCGGCGGACCCGGAGGACAGGGATCGCGGGTACAGGGGTCCGGCCGACGCGGGCCCCTCGGAGGTCACCGCTCGCGTGTGTACGGGTTCGGCCGACACCGGAGCCTCGGAGGTCACCGCTCGCGCGTGTACGGGGCCGGTGGGCCCAGGAGCGTCGGAGGTCGCCGCTCGTGTCTGTACGGGCCCGGTGGGCGCCGGAGCCTCGGAGGTCACCGCTCGCGCGTGGGCGGGTTCGGCCGGTGCCGGGCGCTCGGCGCGTTCGGGGAGGTGGGCCCGGAGCGCCTGCCCGTCGGCCGGGTGCACCCCCTGTTCCGGCACCCGGCGCTCGCGCCCTTGAACCCGGTCGCCGTGGGCCGCTCCGGGCGACGGCTCGCGGCGCGGTGCCCCGGATGCCGGCATCGGTCCTCCTTCGGGAGCGGCCCGGGGGGCGCTGTCTCGTCGGCTGCCCGTGCAGCCAACACGCCGGACTCCGGCGGCGACCAGGGGGTATTCGGGTTGTCCGGTTGCAAGCGCGTAGTGGTGCGGGATGTATGTTCGATCTTGTGAGGAACGGGAACGGGGGCGGGGCGACGGTGTCCCTTGACGGCGACACCGTCCGGGCCGGACTGCGGGACAAACGGGTGCTGGTGACCGGTGGCACGCGCGGACTGGGCGAGCAGATCGTGCGGCTGCTGACCGCCGAGGGCGTACGGGTGGCCACCTGTGCCCGTACCGCGCGGGATCTGGACACGCTGGCCGCCTCGATGGGCCCCGGTCTTCTCACCCGGCGCCTCGACGTCACCGCGCCCGGGGACCTGGAGCGGTTCGTGGCGGACGCGGCCGACCGCTTCGGGGGCCTGGACGGGGTGGTGGCCTGCACCGGCGGCTCCCGCGGCGGCGGCTTCGAGGAGGCGGACGCGGAGGACTGGGCCGCGACCTGGGCGGTGAACGTCGGTCACGCGACCCGGCTGGTGCGGGCGGCCGTCCCGCATCTACGGGCCGCGGGCGGGGGCTCCGTCGTGGTGATCTCCTCGATCTCCGGCTGGAAGCCGGGCCCGCCCGCGCAGTACTCGGTCGCGAAGTCCGCGCAGATCCAGCTGGCCGCCTCGCTGGCCCGGGAGCTCGGCCCGGACGGGATCCGGGTGAACGCGGTCTCCCCCGGATCCATGCTGATCCCCGGCCGTCGCTGGGACCGCATGCGCCGGGAGGAACCGGAGGCGTTCGCCCGCTTCGTGGCGGCGGAGCTGCCGGGCGGCGCGCCGGTCGCACCGCAGGAGGTCGCCCGGGTCGTGGCGTTCCTGCTGTCGGACTGGTCGAGCGGGATATCCGGCGCGCACCTCCCGGTCGACCGCGCCCAGAACGCCCCCTCCCCCGACGGGTACTGAGACCGCGGCGGCGCACCCGGGGTCACGGCATCGCGCCCGCCCCGCCGGTGACCCGCCCGCCGCTCAGGCCACCGCCCCGAGGACACCGCGCGAGCGGCGCTCGAACTCCTGCACGACGGGTTCGGCGCGGCGGGGTTCGAGGCGTCTGCGGAAGTCGCGCAGGGCCTGCACGGACCGTTCACTGTGGACGGCGCCCAGGGTCTCCAGGGCCAGGGTCGCGGTGCCGACCGCCTCGTCCAGGCGGTCCTGCTGAAGGTGCGCGGTGGCGAGGACGGAGCGGCTGATGGCCTGGCGTCTGCGCCGGTCCGCGCCCGAGCCGAGCGACTCGCTCGCCGTGCGCTCGGCCTGACGGGCGAGCCCCAGGTCGCGGAAGCACAGGGCGGACTCGGCCTGGAGGTAGTGCTCGTCCAGATAGCGCACCCACGGCGACTCCTGGTCGGCCCCCTTGCTCGCCGCCAGCTGCCGCTCCGCCAGCCGCAGGGCCTCGGCGGTGTCGTCGGAGCTGCCCCGCGCCGCGTGTCCGCGCGCCGACATGGCGTACAGCCGCATCAGGCCGAGTGGGCTGCCGGCGCCCCGCGCGGTGACGATTCCGGCACGGGCGAGTGCCACCCCCTCGTCGGGGCGGCCGAGGCTGGTGGCGAGATGGGAGAGCCCGGCGAGGATCTGGCCGCCGAGCACCCGGTCGCGGCCCTCGGCACACAGGCGCAGTCCCTGGGTCATGTAGCGCTGGGCGAGGCCGTACTCCCCCGCGTCGTACGAGCTCCAGCCGGCCATCGCCGCCAGGCGCGCGGCGGCCGCGTACAGCCGGCGGCGCTGCCCGGAGGGCATGCCGCGCTGCTGGAGCATGGGGACGACCTCGGTGGACAGGTAGTGCACGATGCTGGTGCGGACCCCGCCGCCGCCGTAGTGGTTGTCCATCTGGTCGAACACGGCGATCATCGCGTGCACCTGCTCGACGGGTCCGCCGGTCACGGGCAGGGCCGGGGAGAGCGTCTCCTGTTGCTCCAACAGCCAGAGCAGCCACTCTCGTTGAGGGTGGATCAGAGCCGAGGCGACGAAGGGGGCCGTGCCGAGGAGGCTGCGCCGGGAGATGTCGGTGGAGCCCAGTTCCGCGAGTGTGTGCAGGGTCTCCGCCACGTCCTCGCCGTAGACGAGCGCTCTGCTCGCGACCGGGCGCTGAGGATCGGAGTGGAAGCCGAGGTCCGCGGGGGACAGGGCGCGGCCGAGCCGCTCGGAGAGCACGGCGGCGATCAACTCGGGTGTCGCTCCGCGGGGTTGCTGGCCCTGGAGCCAGCGGGTGACCGACGCCTTGTCGTAGTGGGAGTCGGTGCCCTGTCGGCGCCCCAGTTCGTTGACGCGCAGGGCGAGGGCGGCGTACGAGCAGCCGGCCTCCTTGAGGGCGGCCCCCAGTACCCGATTACCCCCGGTGGTCCTGCCGGCGTTCCTCGTCTGTCCCTCGGTCACGGCGGCCACCCCGTATCGCCTCACATGCGCGTGCGGCTGCGCTTCGACACTCATCTGACGAAACCTCAGATGTGATATGTCGAAGCGCAGTTGAGCGTGATCGTCGCCGATTGTGCGGCAGATCACCCGGTCACTATGGTGGCCCGTCCAACGCCGGTGCAACCGGCGTTCCGACAATTTCCGAACGATCCGTATCACTCCGTCCCTGCCGGCGGCCCCGTGGGATCGGGGCAGGCCGACCTCCTGATCGCCCGACCGTCATCCGTCGCCGCGGGTCCCGAGGCCGCAACCCCGCCCCCACAACCGGACAACCCGCACGCACTCTCCCGCCGTGCGGGTTGCCCTCTCACGTGGCCTGGTCCGGGGACCGGGAACGGGGGCCGGTCAGTCGGTCGTCGCCGGCTCGATGTTCTGGTTGAGGCGGAACAGATTGCCCGGGTCGAAGGCCGCCTTCACCTCGGCCAGACGCGTGTAGTTGCCGCGATAGCTCGCCCGGACGGCCTCCTGGTCCTCGGCCATCGCCATGTTCACGTACGCGCCGCCCGCGGAGTACGGCTGGAGGGCGTCGGAGTAGTCGACGCTCCAGCTCTTGACGAGTTCGGCGTTGGCCGGGTCGGGATCCACACCCGCGTACACGGTGGCCCAGCCGGAACTGCGGTAGCCCCAGGCGGTGTCCGTCGGGCCGATGTCGTGGACGGCTCCGTCGATGGGGTACAGATGCATGGTCGACTTCCAGGTCGGCATCCCGGCACCGAACCTGGCGTGCAGGTCGACGGCCTCGCCGGGGATCCGGTCGACGAAGGCCGCCCGCCAGTACCACTGGTCGCCGGGCGGGTAGACACCGTCGAACGCGGACTGGATGGCCGGGTGGGGCATCGGCGCGGGGCCGTGCAGCAGCGGATCGGGCAGGGCGTCGAGCAGCGGGGCCATCTCGCGGGCCGCCGCGTCCGCGTCCTCTCCGACGCGGCACCACATCACTCCGCACACCTTCTTCAGATGGATCTCCTCCGGGAACGGCGGCCCCGGCGGCACCGAGGCGAAGAGGAAGAAGCCACCGAGTTCGCGCGGCGCGCCGGGAATGAAGTCGCGGTAGGCGGCGAGGACTTCGGCGCCGGCTTCGACGGGCCAGAACGTGGGGCCCGCGACGACCGTGTTCACCTCGTGCAGCCGGAAGACGAACGAGGTGGCGACGCCGAAGTTGCCGCCGCCTCCACGGATCGCCCAGTAGAGATCGGTGTTCTCGTCGGCGTTCGCCCGGACGTGTTCACCGTTCGCCAGGACCAGTTCGGCCTCCAGCAGGTTGTCGACGGACAGCCCGAACTTGCGGGTGAGGTGCCCGAGGCCGCCGCCGAGAGTGATGCCGCCGACCCCGGTGGTGGAGATGATGCCGCTCGGCGTGGCCAGGCCGTGTTCGTTCGTCGCGCGGTCGACCTCACCGAGGAGACAGCCGCCGCCGACGCGGACCGTGCGTGCCGAGGGATCGACCTCGATGTCCTTGAGCGGGGAGAGGTCGAGGACCACGCCGTCGTCACAGGTGCTCAGGCCGGCGCCGTGATGGCCGCCTCCGCGCACCGCGAGCGGGAGGGTGTGGTCGCGGGCGAAACCGACGATCAGGGCGACGTCGTCCGGGGAGGAGCAGCGCGCCACCAGCGCGGGCCGCCGGTCGATCATGGCGTTGTAGACGGCGCGGGCCTCGTCGTACCCGGGATCGTCCGGACCGATCAACTGCCCTTTGAATCCGGACAGTTCCTGACGCGCCGCTTGTACCGGTGTGATGGACATGTGTATCCCCGCATCTGGAGAGGGCTCCAGGTCCCGGTGTCCAGGCCGTGGACCGGCTCCCGCCGATTCGTCCGATGTGCCTGTTTCAGCCCGATCACTGACCAGCCTAACCCCGCGCCCTGCGCCTAGCTCGGCGACCCGGACCGCCTCCGGCAGCGACCGGCGGCGGCACCCGTGAACACGCCGAGCGCGCCGATCCGTATGGGATCGACGCGCTCGGCGACCTGCTCGCGGGGCCTTGCCCACCGCCGGTCAGACCCGGGAGGCGACCGACTCGCTCTCGCCGCGCCCGGCGGCGAGCGCGGGCTCCGGCAGCACCGCGTACAGCGGCGTCGAGCGCGCGACGCGCAGACACGGCGCGGGCAGCGACGGGTCCAGCGGGGCACGATCGGCGGCACGGGCCCGCCACGAGGACCAGATGATCTTCCCGCCGGCGCCCGTGGCGCAGCAGCCCCAGCCGTCGCTGAGGGCGGCGATCTGGGCCAGACACCCCTGGGGCGCCCGGTGCGGGCCGATGTCCTGGCTGCTGTCGGAGACGGCGGCGAAGAGACGCCGGCCGTTCCACCACATCTCGATCGTCGTGTTCTTGTCGGCCGCGTGCTGCTCGATGGTGCTGAGCAGCGCTTCCGCACAGCGGCAGACGGACTCGACGAGATTCTCCAGGTTCCAGTACTTGAGGTGCGCGGCCAGGATCCGTCCGACCTGTCCGACCTTTTCCTGACTGAGCTCCACGTCCAGGTGGTAGTAGCAGGGAACTGCGGCGTTCATCGTCGTTTGCTCCTCACCGGCGAAGCTCTCGCTCCGCGCTCGCCCCCTGCGGGACATGGCCCCGATTGCGAAGCGTGAGCACCGATCGCTCCTGAGTCACCCTCAGCATGAGAGTGCTACTCCATTCGTGCAACACGAGCGCCGCCCCGATGTGGTTGAAGAACCAACAAGACGCTCGGTCGCCGTACAGGCACCATGAGTGAGGGTGTCGCTCCGTGACGGACCGGCTCCCCTTCGCGTACGGCCCTCATCCGCCGGCCAGGCGAGCCGTGCGCGGTCGAGAGATCGGGAAGGTGACCAGCGTGATGCTGCTGCCTGCCAAAGCCGAGGTCGCCAGGCATCTGGAGCGCTACCGGGCGTGGGAACGCCTCCTGCTCGCGACTCCGGCCGACCGCGTGGTGCGGGGGAATTTCGAGAACACCGGATACACCCTGTGCGTCCTGATGGGGAAGCGCTGCGCGCGGGAGGCGGCGATCGCCGCCGAGGTCTATCTCCAGGACGTTCCGGCACGGATCTGAGACGACGGTCCCCGGGGACCGCACCGAAAGGGCCTTTCGCGGCAACGACGACTCGGGCCCAGAACCGCGGAGGCGAGAGGCATGGACGCGATCACGGACGCGCGCACCACGACCGGCCGTATACCCGTCAGGGATGTACGGCCGGTCGTCGATTGCGGCAGACGGCCCGCCAAAGCGGTGGTGGGCGAGACCTTCCAGGTCACCGCCACCCTGTTCGGCGAAGGTCAGGTCGTGGTCGGCGCGAACGTCGTCCTGCTCGATCCGGACGGCGGCCCCGGACCGTGGACGCCGATGCGCGAACTGGCACCCGGAAGCGACCTCTGGGGCGCCGAGGTCACTCCGTGGGAGACGGGGCGCTGGGCCTATCTGGTGGAGGCGTGGAGCGACCCGGTGACCGGATGGCGGCGCTCCGCCGAGATCAAGATCCCGGCCGGGATCGACACCGGACTGGTGCTCGAGGAGGGCGCCGCCCTCTACGAGCGGGCCGCCGCGGGCGTGCCCGGCCCGGACGGCCGGGCCGCGGTGCTGGCGGCCGCCGACACCCTGCGCGACGACTCCCTGCCCCCGGCCGAGCGGTTCGCGGCCGCCCTGGCCCCCGGGGTGACGGCCGCTCTGATGGAGCATCCGCTGCGTGAACGGCTCACCCGTTCCCTGCCGTTGCCGTTGCTGGTGGAGCGGGAGCGGGCGTTGTTCGGTGCGTGGTACGAGTTCTTCCCGCGTTCGGAGAACGGGCGGGGCGGTGCGTCGGC